>NZ_JAPDCI010000001.1:0-86071 GCF_027705905.1 Aeromonas sp. Y293-4
CGTTCCGTTGAGCTCCACGAGAAAGTGATTGGTGCCTTTATAGAAAGACACCATTTCAACTGATTGGAGTCATTACCTAAATTTGTTCTCCCTCACCGTCCAGAATAAGATTATCAAATAATATAAATAATTTCATCTGGACTATTTATATTGTTTTTTCTGGTGATGAATGACGCACATTAGGAATATCTAATAACCTGTCTTAAATTCCACTGAAATATTAGTAAAAATGGATATTGACAAGCCTGAAAAAATGTGATTTTGCATGTTGACATGTCGTTTTGATGCGGTTAGTCTCACCGCAAATGACATGAGGATGGAGTTAATGGCGTATAGAAAAAACAGGATGGCAATGACGATTGAAGTGGCACTAAAAAATAATGTTCTTATTATGAAGCCGGCATATGCGCCAGCTACATTTAAGGCTTTTCGTCGCAAATCTGAACAGCTGAATAAATGGATTGGTAGGCAGATTATCTCTGATGTGACCGCAACCGACATGGGCCTCTTTTTGGCTAGGTTGCATCAGGAATATAGTAACAAAACTGTAAATCACTATCTCTCAATCTTGCGGCAGATATTCACTCGGGCTGTGGACGATAGGCTGATTGCCATGAGTCCGATACAAAATATAAAAACGTGTAAAACATCTTCCAACGATCCCGATCCATTTTTACAGCATGAGATCCAGGCTCTGAGGAGTTGCGAGGAGCATTATCCGATTGAGGTGGCATTAATCACCCTGGGAATCGGTACTGGGCTGCGAATTAGCGAACTCATGGCTCTTACTGTCGAGTCAATTGATCTGAATAAGCAGCAGCTGTTTATCGATTTAGCGCTGGTGGATAAGGAATTTAAAATCCCAAAAACCAGGGAGTCAAAACGGGTCATTGAACTGTGTGGCTGGACTCTGAGCGCAGCCAAAACACTGGTTGAGTATGCCCATCAAAGACAACCTCAGTTAATTACTGTATTACAAGCGGACAATAAAAAATCTTTACAGATGTATAGAACCTTATTGGCGTATTCGCAGGAAGAAGATCGGCCCTATGTCTCTGTTGACGATTTTCGGGGGGCATTTTTTAGGCCCTATTGTGAACGAGTAGCTGTACGCTATCGAGGGCCTAGCCAATTCCGCCACACCTATGCGAGTCAGATGCTCACTGCGGGCGTCTCTGTAGAGCGGATTGCCCGTAAAATGGGGCTAACCAGTACCGCCATGATATATAGGCACTACGGGAAATGGATTGTAGAGGATGCACCTGATTATGATGCCGTTGAGGATACTGTGCTGGACCGCTGTTTTAATGGTTTTACGAAACTGGAACCAGCTACGATAGCTAAATCCGACGAGTCTCATCAGTGTTATGGTTCAGACACTGCGTCTATAGACGATAGTGATTCGAGAATACACGATATTTCCGTTAATAGCTCATCTACATTACATATGGATGATAGGCGGATGGCAGCTATACATAAATTGAGCCAGCGATGGGGAGTAGACAAAAACAATATATTCTTATAGGTCAAGTGGTTTTATTTAACTAACAACAAATCCACGATATAATACTGTATGCAATAATTCAATTATTGTAGTGATACCGTTCACTATCATTTTACGATAAACGTTACGTGAGGTGTTATCCTATATGGCTGGCGCTCATAACTGTTGCGTTAAGATAATAGATTTAAATAGGGGCCGAAAAGAGCCCTAGGAGATATATGACTACCAAAAAGACTGAGTTTGAGTATACGAAGCTGGCTGAATTTTTTTACCAACGCCTTGAAAATAGGGCGATACCACTCACGGCAAAAAATATTTCTAATGAATTGCTAGCCTGTGCACCAGATTACCGACCAGGGTATTGGCGGAGACTGCGATGTGCTCTGGCATATCACCAGAATATGCTGGGCTATGTTGATGCTGCCGAGCGTATTCGGAGGGCGAAAAACCCTGTGACTGCACATGGTAGTAATTTATCAAAAAAATCCAGACAGCCCCGCGCGAGGGCGATCAATCAGGCAGATGAGGATGCTCTGAAATCATATTTTAACCAGCGTGGTGACATTAGTATGGTTTCTGCCATCCTCATTTTTAAAAACGCAGGTATTAGACCCGCAGAGCTTTCAGGTCTGAGAGTGGATGGAAATCGGCTTATTGTGACGGGCGCTAAAAAAAGCCATAGCGGACAACGGGGGGCAGACCGCACTTTACTGTTGGATGGCATCGATTCTGGCCTGCTCAGATATTGTGTCATGCAGGCGAAACGAGTAGACATTGGTGTGATGCAGGACAGGCTGCGGGCTGCTGGTAAAAAACTATGGCCTAGGCGTAGGGCTCTACCCACATTTTATAGCTGGCGTCACCAGCTCGGCTCTGAGCTCAAAGGTTCCGGAATGGACCGCCAACGTATTGCATATTTGATGGGCTATCAGGCCACTGGCTCTGTTGACCGTTATGGCAATAGGAAATTGGCTAGAGGTGGGCGACTGCCTAGCTGCCCTGCTGATGCCGATTTAAGCGGAATTCGTATGACTCACAGTCAGCTATCAGCGGATAATACACATTATATCAAGCCTGAGTCTCCAGTAATAAATCAGGTCAATAATAATTCTGTGGGGAATAGAGGATTGGCCGCATTCATACGCAGAGGGAAAAATGAATCCAGTGGGAATGATTTATCATAGTCAAAAAACTCAGGGCGAATTATCTAAATGCAATCATTTTAAAATGGGAGGAAGTTGACAATACACAACATGGTAATGCCGACTGCCACACACGTAAGTACGAGGCGTGATACCACGTAAGAACGCGTTTTAAAACCATACTTACGCGCACAAAAGTGCGTAAGTATGTGGATGGGTCGAGGCACGAGACCGGAACCCCGTAGAGAGCTTGCGAACGGAGTGGGTGGAGAATCCATTTTTATGGATGGCATGAAGCGGGAAATATGGAATGACATCGGAACCATATGTGTGCCAAGGTGACATCTGACGAAGTATGAGGAAGATCAACCTTGACACATATATTGGTGACGGTCATCCATATTTATAGCGCAATGCCATTCATAAAAACTTTTTAGATTTAATTGAATTGGCTGGCTAATGTATTAGCGGCTCATGAAATTAATAAGTAGAAAATAATAAGGGTTCATATATAACAACAATCAGGCGATAACGCCCAGGATAACAAAAAATGAAAAACAATAAAAATACAACAGTTGAGCATGATATTCCGTCATATGACGGTCAGAACGATGGTGTTGCCACAGAGCAGGTTCAGCAGGCTGTTAGGTCAGTGATGCAGGGTGAACTGCTGACTCTGCCGGACATGGGCCCTACTGGCCGCCCTATCAAGACCAGTGCAAATCTGTGCGCCCTGATTCGATTTCAGGCATGGTTGCCGCGCTACAACCTGATGACGGGTGAGCCGGAACTGGCGGGGGCTGATGGTGAGCGCCTGGGGGGCTCTGAGGCGGGCCAGCGATCTGCGCTGGTTGATGCCTGCCAGCTGGCAGGTGTGCCGGATGCCGCAATTGATGAGCACCTGATCGCGATTTGTGAGCGCCACAGTTATCACCCTGTGCGTCACTGGCTCGAACGTGGAGCCCCGTGGGACGGGATACCGCGCATCGATGCGGTGATTGCTACCCTCAATGCTGCAAATCCTGCCTATGCGAGTGCGGTGCTACATGCATGGCTGGTTGGGTGTGTTGCTGCGCTCTATCAACCACGTTGGAATTCAAAACTGGTGCCCGTGCTGGCGGGGGCACAGTCCTATCGAAAAAGCGCCTGGGTGAGTCGTTTGGCTGCCGTGGTGCCAGGTTCGACCCTCGATTGCTCCATTAATCCAGACAAGCCGGATGACGTGCGCCGTGCGGTGTCAGCGTGGATTGTGGAACTGGCTGAGTTGGAAAGTACGACGAAGCATGAGTCTGGCTCGCTCAAAGCGTTCCTAACCAGGGAGAGCGACTGTTTCCGCCTGCCCTATGCCCGTAGCATGACAATCAAAAAGCGCCAGACGTCATTCATTGCCACGGTTAATGGATCAGATTTCCTCAGAGACCCAACAGGGAGCGCCCGATTTGCGGTTATCGAACTGGCCGCAGCGGCTGATGTTGATCGCTTGAATGCGATCTTGGGTTGGAGCTGGAATGCGGGCCGCCTTTCCCAGACTGATCCTGAGCAACTGCGCCAGTTCTGGCTAGAGGTGCTAGCTCTTTATGAGTCTGGCGTGTCGTGGTTCCTAGATGATGCGACCGCTGCACAGGCCGCATCGGCAAACGATGCTCACACCGACAAGGGCCCATTGTATGAATTGATAGCTCATCACTACCTGTCGAGCGAGCATTCCAATTTTGAATGGCTCATCGCAAGCGAACTGTGTACCAGGCACGGTGAGAAATTGAGCGCAGCTGGGGCCTGGGGTAAAGCTCTCAGGCAGCATGCGAATGATGGAAACATCGAGAGCAGGAAAGGGCGCTCAAACCAAACTCAGTACCGTTTGCCCATTGTTAACCCAAAAATGATGGGCAAAATCGACAAGAAATGACGTTCAAGCCCTGCCGATAAGGTGGGGCTTTTTTCTGCCCGCCTGTTGGATGCTGATGATTAAGTGGTTAAGCGCCGGTTAAGTGGGTTTTCGCGCTTCTTAACCAGCCTCAAACCTTCGCCATTACTGGCATTCGGTGAATTTTGGTTAATTGATTAAGTAATTTTTATATAAAAAGTCATTGAGTAAATATGCATGGGCTCCTCAAATGCTCACAACGCTTTGCGGCAACGGTGCTTAACCACCTAACCATCATTGCATCAAACGCTGTCATAGCAAGGCTCAGGGGTTGATTAAGAGGGGTTTGACTGGCTTAACCAGTGCCTAATCACAACAACCTATCACACACCATAAAGATTTCCGATCACCATTATACCGAGAGCCCAGCAGGCATATTGGGAATTGACGCTGCACAACCTAATGGTCGTCGGTGCTGATTTTCTTATTGCCGTTGAATACTCAACGGCAGATTAGCCACATTGGCACCCAGTATCCTTGTTTGGGTGTATCAGACCGCTCGATCCATTCCAGACAGCAGAGTCATACATTGACAATATTCGTTTGAGTAGTGATATGGCTCATGTTCATGGTGATAACACCATGGTAATATTGAAAAAATCATGAAGCAGCGCCCAAATGACTACGGCGATACTCATCCCCTGATAGTGCTGTCAGTTGGGTGCGGTAGCCATCCCAATGTGGAGCAGAGCTACAACAAGCCGGACGGGAGGGTTGTGACTCAAATGAGTTACAATTTGAACTCATTGGGGCAGATCTAACGTGGTTTGACGCCGGTATAGCTTTACTAGCATGAGTGCAATAGGAAACCCGGCAAGAGCCAGCCTGTTGCCTTGCCGCGCCCAGGGCCGTACATGCGGAATACGCTGAATGTGAATCTTTCCAAGATTACCTGAGTAAGAGGAATAATGATGAAAGTTTTGAATGAAATTTTGGCAATTATAAAGGAACATCCGCAGACCAAATCCAGCGGGGTGCTGGCTGCCGCGCTGGCATCCGCTTGCAACGCAGGCTACGCAGTATCACTGCTAGATGTGTCTGCTAGCCTTGACGATAACGGTAAAAGATTGGTTGACCGGCTTGCTCGAATTACTCAGGAGCCTGATTACTCGAACGGTGCGCAGGATGAGGCTCTCTACCAACTACGTGCGCTCGGGTTCATCCACGGATCGAGTAAAGAATGAAATCATACATGAACATAGCATGGCATGGCATTGTTGAGCAAAAACATCCTTTACTGATGTCGAGTACCTGTATCCCCCCGGATGAACATCAAGTGCGTGACTTTATGAGGGGTGATCAAAGCATGATCATTATTGGTAATAGTAGACGCGACAACAGGACACTCTTGGCAACCTCAGAGCATCAGTCTAATGCCATCAGCCTAGCCAGTGAAAATCAATAATACAAGGAGTTTATATTATGCCATTACCATTTATCTTAGGAGCAGCTGCAATCGCAGCAGCAGGATTTGGTGCAAAAAAGGGTTATGATGGATATCAGGATAAATCATTAGCGAATGATATACTCGAGGAAGCTCGTTCAAAATATGAAAAAGCAAAAGGCTCGTTCGATACCATCAATAATGAAACAACTACTGGTCTTGAGCAGCTCGGTTCTCTACAATTAAAAATAGGCTCTGATTTTAAAGAGTTTCGCAAACTATCAAAAGAAATTCTTGCCAAAATCAATTCCGCAAATAATAAAGACGTAGAGTTTACGTTACCAAAACATAAATTGGTGAAAATAGATGAGCTAGCCATGTCAACAACCGCATATCTAGGTAAGATTGCTGGTGCTGGTGTTGGCGGTGCAGCTGCGGCATATGCCGTATATGGTGGAGTAATGGCATTGGCGGCCGCTTCTACCGGTACTCCGATTGCAGCTCTCTCAGGTGCGGCTGCTTATAATGCTGCCATGGCAGCAATAGGTGGAGGTTCACTAGCTGCCGGTGGTTTTGGTATGGCGGGGGGCGCAATGGTATTAGGGTCTGTGGTCGCAGCCCCCATCATAGCTATTGCTGGTTGGGCTTATGCCGCCCACGCTGAAGAAGCGTTAAAGGATGCTCGTTCTACTCGTGATGAAGCAAATGCTGCCGTGGACAAACTCGAGCGAGCCAAAATACAGCTTAAAAAAACCTCTATTTATGTGGATAAAATCCATCGCCATACTAATAACCTCTATCAACAGTTTACGCCATATTTTGATATGCTTAAGTATATTAACAATCAAATTATAACCCGAGGGGCTATAGGTGATCTGAAAGAAGAGGCCTTGCAAATCATTGAAAATGGTATGCAGTTAGCCTCTATCCTGACTGATATTATTACTACTCCACTGTTCAAGCCGAAAATGGATAATAAAGGCAAGATTATCATGGACAAAAATAATATCCCTCAATTTGATACGGATGCCAATGGCATGCAGATATTGAATGAAGATGCAATAAATTCAGCATTAACTTTAAAATAGTTAAAAATAGCAGCGATGCTATCGTTACATCGCTGCTTTTTTCTATAGGTAAGACTATGAATAATGCACAAAGTATAGAGTTTGACTTTACCTCTGAGCTTCACACGCAAGTTGTAAAAAGCTTAGTCACATCCTTTGGTTTGGATTTTTTGCTGCTGGAAGATAAGAAAGGCGGTAACATCGATACCATCCATAATGTCAGACAACGGCAGCGTGGGGAGACCGATATCCATGTCTCAGATGATTTTAAAATATCATATGAGAACAAAGGTGAATATCGGCCAATAAAAAAGAATGAGCACGGCGACACCATTTTTTCTAAAAATAGCAAAGCTAAAAGAGAGGATATTTATCGCTCTGATGACAACTACAGAGCTCGTGGTGCTCAGGATAAAATTTTGCATAAAGATGGTCAACTCTATGATATATATAGAGGCGACACTATGCGACAGAATGAAGATCGCCAATTGGATCATGTTATCTCTGCCCATGAGGTACATCACGATGCAGGGAGAGTTCTAGCAGGGGTGGATGGCGTCGCGCTAGCCAATCAAGATTCTAATCTCATTTCTACACACTATTACATCAATAATATCAAACGAGAGCACTCGGTAGAAAAATTCGTCAATGAAATTGTCCCACAAAAGATAGAATCAACCAAAGACAATATTCATAAAATTAAAGCACGGTTAGATAAGATCCCTATTGATAGTCCAGAGAATCGACATAAGAGACGAGAGCTAGAGGCTGAAATTAACAGTGCTGAGCAAAAAATTGCTACGCTGGAGAGCATTGATACACAAAAAATGCTGGCAGCAGATAAGGTTGCACGCAAAAATTATGATCACCACATAAATATAGCATACTATACCAGTAGCAAATTCCTTACTAATACTGCGTGCGCATCAATAAACACCGGTGTGCGTATGGGTATGAGAGAAACGCTTGGTATCGTGCTGGCCGAAGTATGGTTCGAGTTAAAAGAGCAGTTTCCTGTTATTTTTCATAAGAATAAACATAACTTCACGTTAAGATCGTTCATGACAGATATTGGTAATATACTGAAAAATATCTGGCAGCGGGTAACCGATAAATTTAAAGACTTGCTGATCACCTTTAAAGACAGTGCCGTGGGTGGCATCCTTTCCAGCATAACAAATACACTTATAAATATTTTCACTACCACAGGTAAGACTCTTGGTAAATTTATTCGTGAAATGTGGGGCACTATGGTAAATGTTGCCAAATTGGTGTTTTTCAATCCACAAAATCTTGAGTTGGGAGATCTGACGCGTGAAGTGCTGCGCTTAATCTCCATGGGAGTTTCACTGTCGCTCGGTGTAGTATTAAATCAACATCTGATCACGGTGATGACATTTCCATTCGGCACGGAAATAGCTGCTTTCTTGAGCGCCATGGCAACAGGGATCATGACCGTTGGTATGACCTACTTCCTCGATCACAGTGAATTGATGAAAAAGGTTTGGAGTTTCTTAAATCAATTTAAGAGCCACTACAAGCGAACTCTGGAGCAATTCCAAACAATCAATTACAAATTGGACATGTATCTCGCCGAGTTGGCAAGACTAGACTTCAATATGGATGTTAACGAGTTACAAGCGTTCACAGATGCACTGTCTGTCACCAATAGCGAATATGAGCGTGGTCTTATTCTTCATGCAGAGATTATCAAACGAAATATTGATCTGCCATTTGAGCCTGGCAATTCCGAAAGTACCCGTAGTTGGCTAAAGAGCTTATGCTAAAATCGTTGAAATCTTTCCCATGTAATCAATGTGGCCTGTGTTGCCGCAATGTTGGCATGAGTGAAGTTACCGCCTATCTGGATGCGGGAAATGGGGTGTGTCGTCATTTTGATGACACTACCCATCTTTGTACCATTTATCATGTTCGGCCATTGATATGTAGGGTTGAAGATTATTATCATGCGAATTTGTCTCATCAGATAACATGGGCGGATTTTGTTGTTATAAATGAAGAAATCTGTAAAAACTTACAAGAACATGGTGTTCCATGGGGGAAGTAGTGAGTTTATTCTTATCAACGTGATGAGTTGCTGAATAAAGAATTCTTCCACTGACTGGTTGCAAATTTAGCTCTCGCCAGATGCTTGAAGGGGGTATTCCTTTGTCTTCACCTTTCTGTGTAACGACCGAATTAGCTGATGTAGATAAAAATTCGATCATATGTATCGTTTAAACACTACATTCAGAATTATAAACTCTAGTTTTTAAACGCACTATACGTTTGTAGCGTGACAAATCAGGGTGAGAGCGTGAGTTGCTGAAATGTTCACTTAACCATGTATCTTCTGAGTTGCAAGGGTAATTTATGTGCATATTTCATACAGGCTAATAGTGAGTATGCGATGTCAAATTTTCCGATAATTTGTAAAATTACCTATATAGACATGAAAATAAACAAAGATATTCTCATGATCTCGCCTTGTGTGATCCTGCGTGCTCAAGGTCTGTTTTCACTAAAGCTTCGCTGATAATAAAGCCATAAGGTTTTATTATCTAACGATCACAGTAATTGAATCCCCCCCTGATGATGAAAGAGGCAATAGGGAAATATTATACTTCGGCAGTATCAATCCAATAGCCTTATTGCACTCAGTTCCTGCATCCACCGCACTTAAGCTCCGCCCCTTATGTGACTGGCCGTACCAACTCTGCTTCATACATCAACGGCATGAATATTGCTTGGACTGCGCCACGAACGATGAATCTATGCCTGTCACTGCGTGACTTCATGCTGTGGATTGTAAGCTCTGTTTGAAAGTGATCTTGACTGGCTAGGTCTGTAACTGTCTTGGATCCGGTATCTGTCATGCTCAGTGATGGCCAGAAGAAGGAGACCTTTATTGGAGTGAATCGAAATATTAAATATAATTGATGTTGTCACAAAATCGTGGCACGATATTACTTGCTTTTAACTATAACTGGTTGATTCACAACGATTTAGTGAGTGATTTCGAGGGTTCGAATCCCTCCCTCACCGCCAAATTTAAAAAAACCGACCTCAGGGTCGGTTTTTTGCTTTCCGGCAAACGCAAACACCTATGCCGACAAGTGAGCCAGAGCCACGCAGTGGCAGATCATCCACGCACTCATCCCCCGGTTTGCAAAGCCCTGATGGAACATCACCGCTTTTCGTATTGCCAGCTCCCGCCCCCTACCTTGCTTTTGTGATTGCCCCACCCAACAAGCGTTCCTTCCTGTCACAACAGGAGCAACAAGATGATTGCAATGCCATCTTATCGCCGCAACACGCCTTCTTTTATGGACGTTACCCAGCGCCCATTAATTGCTCAGCGATTGGATTTCATTTTGAAAAACTGATACTTAAGTAGCTACACTAGCCATTATCAACATGCAGGGACGTGTAAAAAATGAGCTTGATTGGCTTGGTACTGGCGTTGATCGCCATCCTTGGCGGCAACATGATCGAGGGTGGTCATCCCAGTGCACTGCTCGATCTGCCCGCATTTCTTATCGTGATCGGCGGTACCATAGGTGCTGCGCTGACCCAGTTCCCCTTCTCCGTTGTCGGCAGCACCATGAGGCGTTTCAAATGGCTGCTCTCTCCCCTCAAACTCGACCTGCTGGAACAGGCACAGTTGCTGGAGACCCTGGCAGGCAACGCCCGCCGCAGCGGTATGCTGGCGCTGGAAGGGATGATCGAGGAGATCAAGGATCCCTTCCTGAAGAAAGGGGTGCAGATGATGGTCGATGGCTACGAGAAGGCCAAAATCCACGAGGTGCTGGAGAACGAGATCGAATTTGAACAGGAAGATCTCGAACAGACGGTCAAATTCTATGAAGCCATGGGCGGCTACTGCCCGACCATGGGGATCGTCGGGGCGGTATTTGGTCTGATCCACGCCATGGGTCTGCTGGATGCCCCCGACAAGCTGGGCGGCGCCATCGCGGTGGCCTTTATCGCCACTATCTACGGGGTATCCGCAGCCAACCTGATCTTCTTGCCGTTCGGCAACCGCTACAAGGGGTTTGCCCACCAGATCCGCCACTACAAGGAGATGACCCTGACCGGCATTCTCTGCATCGTGGATGGCGAATCCCAAGCGCGCCTGCAAGTTACCCTCGAACCTTATCTGGGAGGTCACGGTGGCCAAAAAGAAAAAGGCTGAAGCGCCGGAGAACCACGAACGCTGGCTGGTCTCCTATGCCGACTTCATGACCCTGCTGTTCGCCCTGTTTGTGGTGCTCTACTCCTTTGCCATGGCAAAGCAGTCCGAAACCCGGGTGCTTATCCAGGGCTTTATCGAGTCGCTGGGTAAAATCGGCCTCATCTCCCCGCCTGCCGGCTCACCTTTGATGCAGGGGGGCACAGGGATTCTCGAGCCAGAATCAAAAACTACGCCGAGCAGCCCGAAAGAGGAGACTGTGCTGGAGAAAGATGCCCCCATGGCGGCATCGGACCCCTTCAACGAGACCATAGGTGCCTCGGAAAAACCGAGCGCCACCGAAGCCTGGCCCCACAAGACCAAGGAGCAGGAGTGGGTGCAGGTGACCAAGCAGAAGCTGGAGCAGCAGCTAAAGGCCCAGATTGAATCGAAGGATCTGGAGGTCGAGCAGCTTGGCAGTCAGCTGGTGATCCGCATCGGCGAGAAGGCGCTGTTTCCCGCCGATTCGGCGTTCCTGCAGCCCCAGTTCATCCCGCTGGTCAACAAGATCGCCGGCATTTTGGCCAACATCCCGGGGCAGGTAGTGGTCACCGGTCATACCGACAACTCCCAAGCGCCGGTGGAGCTCTATCGCAACAACTGGGAGCTCTCGGTGCTGCGGGCCTCCTCCATCGTGCAGACCATGCTGACCAACCCCCAGCTGGATGCCAGACGAGTCATCGCTCAGGGGGTGGCCGACACCCAACCCCGCTTTGCCAATGACACCCCCGAACATCGCCAGGCGAACCGCCGGGTCGATATCACCCTCTCCCAAGGCAAGGCCGCAGAAGAGTCGCTGCAACTGCTCAAGCCCTGATCCCCTCCGCTCCCGCTTCGCGCGGGAGCCTCTTTTTTAAAAACAAATAACTCAATAATATCAACACCATAAGATCTTAATGATAATGATTGCCATTTATTGTCAAGTGGTCAGGCCTCTGCAATAATGCCGCCCCTCAGGCTTAAATAAAAACAATTATCATTATGAACAAACTGCTTCAGGCATGGCCGGCACTCCTGTGTGCCTCCGCTGGCGCGGCCGATCTTCCCCCTGTGGAGAAGGCTCGCAGCGACGACACCATCATTGTCACCGGGCAACGGGTACAACAGAAACTCTCCGATGTTTCCGGCTCCATTACCGTCATCACCCAGGAAGAGCTGGACCGTCAGGTCGCCAGCGAGCTGACTCATGTGTTTCGCAAGATCCCCGGTGTCTCGGTCACCGGCTCTGCCGGGCGACCGCAAAACATCAGCGTGCGCGGCATCGGTGGCAACCGTATCCTGCTGATCAAGGATGGGGTACGCGTCAGCGACGGCTTTGGCGCCGACAACATCAATGACAAGGTGGGTCGCTTCAACTTCGACCTTGATGACATCAAGCAGATTGAGGTGGCCAAGGGGGCCGGCTCCTCCCTGCATGGCTCCGATGCCATCGGCGGCACCGTGGTGATGAATACCAAGCAGCCGGAAGATTATCTGCAACAGCAAGATAGCTATCTGGCGGCCAAGACTCTCTACGGTGGCGACAGCAACAAGAAGAAGCTCAGCATGACCGGCGCGGTGCGGGCACTGGAGAGCGAACATCTGTTGCGCCTCTCCGGCTGGCGTGGCAACGAAACCGCCAACTTTGAAGAGAACCGCATTCCGGCGGATCTGGATGGCATGAGCGCCTCCACCAGCAGCCGCCTCCCCCTCAATGCCCATCACGCTCTGCGGCTGGAGCTGGACTACTACGAGGATCACGCCAAACGCCAGATGGGCCCAAAGGCGGTGCCCCAACCCGATGGCAGCTGGGATGTGGTCGGTTTTCAGGAAGATGGCGATCAGCGCACCCAAGGCGGCAAGTTCAGTTGGGAAGCCAACGATCTGGGCATGGTCGATACCCTCAACTGGAGCCTGTTTGGCAACCAGTCACGCAACGAAGCCAACCAGCGCCAGCTGCTGCGCAACGATGCCCTGAGCGGCTATCCCAGATATCGCAGCCAGCGCACCCTCTCCACGTTCGAGGAGCTGCGCCTTGGCAGTGAGCTGGAGTTGCAGAGCAAGCTGAGCACCGGCTCGCTGGATCACACCTTCAGCTACGGTGTGGAAGTGGAGCAGGCCAACCACGAGCGACCGGTCAGCAATCTGACCCTGGAAGATGGCATCACCACCCAGGGACAGAAAGCCCCCTTCAGCAAGGCCGAGACCCGCCGCGATGGCATCTGGCTGAGCGATGTGATCGATCTGGGCAACTGGCAGTTTACCCCGACCCTGCGCTTTGACCGCCAGCGCCTGCGCGCACCGGACAGCAATCTGGCCGAGAACCACAGCGACCACATCTCCCCCAGTGTGGCGGCCAGTTACCGCTTCAACGAGACATGGCGCAGCTGGCTCAGCTATGCCAACGGCTTCCGCGCCCCCGCTTACGATCAGGTTTACGGCAACATTCCCCACTACTTTGCCATGCCGCCATTCGAGATCATTGCCAACCCCAACCTCAAGGAGGAGACCAGCCACAGTCTGGAGTGGGGAGTGAATGGCCAAAGCGACAACTGGAGCGTCAAACCGGCCGTTTTCTACAACCGCTACTACAACTTCATCGACTGGCGCCAGACCGGTTTTCGCCTCGATGACGGTGTCTTCCTGCGCCAATATCGCAACGTTGCCAAAGCAGAAACCTGGGGCGCCGAGCTGGCCGCCAGCCTCTGGCTGAGCGACGAGTGGGAGCTTTCGACCAATCTGGCCTGGATGGATGGCAAAGATCACCGCGGTGAGCCGCTGCGCACCCAGACACCGCTGGAAGGCAACACCACCCTGCGCTGGCAACAGCTCGACTGGGGGGTTGAGCTCAGTGGCAACTATGCCGCCGCCATGACCAAGGTGCCCCAGTGCGCCAATGCGCAGACTGGCTACAACGGTGCCTGCCAGAGCAGCGCAGGCTGGTTCAGCCTGGATCTCACCGGCGACTGGCAGATCACCGAGGAGCTCAAGGTCAATGCCACCATCGGCAACCTGCTCGATACCCGCTACGTCCGCTATCAGGATGTGGCCGGACTTCCGGCTGGCAGCGACACCTCCCTCTACAGCCAGAGCGGCCGCTACCTGTCAGCCAGCCTCAGTTACCGTTTCGTGGGGATGTGATGAAGCATCATGCAATCATGGCGGCCCTGTTGGCCGCCCCGTTGGCGTGGGCGCAAGAGGCCCTGCCACCGCCGATCCCGTCCCAATCGCACCTGATTTCAGGCAATCCCGTACGCCAGGATCCCTACTTCTGGTTGCGGGACGAGAGCCGCAGCAACCCGGCCATTCTCGCCCTGCTCAAGCAGCAAAATCGCTGGAGCGAGCAGCAACTCGCCGCGCAGCAGCCGCTGGAAGCAACCTTGCGCGCCGAGTTTGCCCGCCATCCGGCGGGGGAACCCGTGCCATACAACTGGCTTGTCCGCGGCGATCAGGCATGGCAGCTGCGCCCGGATGGCTCACTCTGGCAACGCCACGGGGACAAGGTGCAGCAACGGCTTCCCGCCAGAGCGGGTGAGGGCTATTACGAAGCGGGCGGCTGGGCACTGAGCCCGGATAACCGCACACTGGCCATCGCCGAAGACAGGCGCGGCGATCTCGACTATCAGGTCACCCTGCTCGATCTCCAAAGCGGCAAGGCGCTGGCCAGTTTGGCACAGCGCAGCGCTGATCTCGTCTGGTCACAAGATGGTCGCACCCTCTACACCATCGCCAACGAGCGCTACACCCTGCGCCCCTGGCAGCTGCGCGGCTGGCAGGATGGCCAGGAGCAGACTGTCTATGAGGAGCAGGATCCCGCCTGGCTGCTCAGCCTCTATCGCACCACGGATGGCCAGCATCTGGTGTTGCAGGGCAACAACCACGACAGCTCGGAGCAGTACCTGCTCGACTCGGGCAAGCCGCAGCAGGTCAAACCCCGCCAGCGCGGGGTGGAATACTATATGGACAGTCAATCCGGCTGGGTGATCAAGAGCAACCGAGAGGGGGCGTTTGCCCTCTACTCAGCCAGCACGCCGCTCGGTGAGTGGCAGCGCCTGTGGCCCGCCAAAGGGGAGGATCTCGGCGATCCCGAGAAGTGGCGACTGTTCGATCGCCATCTGGGGGTGCAGTTTCGCCAGCAGGGGGAGGATTGGCTCGCCCTGCTCGATCGCAACGGCCATGAACGCAAGCGCCTGCCGCTGGCCAGTGGCGCCGGTACCGGCTGGCTGCAAGGAGAACATGACCCGGCCAGCGACCGCATTCTGGTGCGCAGTCAGGGCTTGAGTCAGCCCCCCGGCCAGCGCTGGCTGGATTTGACCAGCGGCCAGTGGATCAACGACCAGCACACCGCAGGCAATAAAGTATTGCCCTATCAGAGCGAGCGGCGCTGGATCACCTCTGCCGATGGCACTCGGGTGCCTGTCTCGCTGGTGTGGCGCAAGGATATGGCCCCTCGCGCCGTACTGCTCTACGGCTATGGCGCCTATGGCACGCCGATGCGCCCCTACTACCAGAAAGAGCTGTTAAGCCTGCTGGATCGGGGCTTTGTCTACGCCATCGCCCATGTGCGCGGCGGCGGCATGCTGGGGGAGCAGTGGACCCGCGACGGACGGGGCATCCACAAGCAGAACGGCATCAGCGACTTTATCGCCGCAGGTAGCGTCCTGCGCCACTGGTCGCCCGACTCTGCTCCCCTGCCCCTGTTTGCCATGGGGGGCAGCGCGGGGGGCACGCTGGTTGCTGCGGCCCTCAACCAGCAACCGACACTCTTTAGCGGCGCCGTGTTGCAGGTTCCCTTCGTCGATATGCTCGGCACCATGAGCGATCCTGCCCTCCCCTTGACCCGTCAGGAGTATCAGGAGTGGGGCAACCCGGCCAAGCCCGCAGAGTATCAGGCGATGCGCCGCATCAGCCCCTACGACAACCTGCACCGCGCCCCCTACCCGCCCCTGCTGGTCACTACCGCCCTGCACGACAGCCAGGTGCCCTACTGGGAGCCGGTCAAGTGGCTGGCCCGCCTGCGGGAGCACAGCACGGGCTCCGGCCCCTACCTGCTGCTGACCGAACTGGAGGGTGGCCACCGCGCCGGTGGTGGCGATCGGGCTCGTGAATTTGCCTTCTTGTTGCATCTGGCGGGGATCAATCAATGACCCTGCCGCTGATTGGGAGTACCACTATGAAACCCCTGTTGCCCGCCCTCTTGCTGGGGCTGGCTGGCTTTTCCACTCAGGCCGCCGAACTGCGTTTTGTCGAACAGGACGCCCCGGCCGATACCCGCCTCTGGCTCGAACAGCAGCTCGGCGTCACCCTGAGTGATGCCCCGGCCTACCAGCGCCAAGGCAAGCTGGGCCACTATCTTCACTATCGCCAGCAGCTCAATGGCGCACCGATCGCCGGCCTGATGGCCGCAGTCAGTCTCGATGAGCAGGGTCGCCCGTGGCGCCTTTATCACAATACCCGGCTGATGCAGGCACAGGCGGCTCCATGTGATGAAGCAAGCCGCGCCGGGGTGGATGCCTATACCGCCACGCTGGATAGTACGGTGTGGCAATTCGCTGGCAGTGACGAAGCCCAGCCCTGGTACTGGCAGGATGGCGACACCCTGACTGCGGCCTGGCGTCTGCTGGCGGTGGAAAGCCAGCCGGGCAACAGCAAGAGCAGCCACTGGCAACTGTTTGTCACCTGCGATGGCAGCGCCCTGCTGGGGCGCACGCTGCAAGAGGCCAACACCCGTGCTGAAGCAGTCCCGCTGGCAGGGGAAGCGGCCACGGTGCAGGCCCGCATCTTTGCCCTCGACCCACGCACTCAGCTGCAAGATGGCAATTTGCTGTGGCGCCACGATCTGGTGCTGGACAACCGGGCCTATCGCACCGTCCCGCTCACGGTACAAAAGGTGGATGACACCTACCAGCTGAGTGGCCCACGCGCCCGGGTCGTGGATGGCACGGAGCCGGAAACTGCCCCCTTTAGCAGCCCTGATGCCGATGGCTTCCAGCTGGATCACCAGCAGCCCGCCTTCCTCGATATCAATGGCTACTACCATCTGGATCTGGCCCAGCGCCATGTGGAATCCCTTGGCTACCCGACGCTGATGGGCGGCCCCCTGGCCATCGATACCGATGCCGGGGAGCAGGACAACTCCCTCTATGACCCCTTCCTGCGCCGGTTGGAAATTGGCCGGATAGGGGTGCCCGACGCGGAAGATCCCATGGTGATCTGGCACGAATTTGGCCATGCGGTGCAGCACCATATCCTGCCCGACATGGGAGAAGAGGGGGACTGGGGCGCCATCGGCGAGGGCTTTAGCGACTATCTGGCCGCCAGCTGGCGCCAGCGCAGTCCCGAAGCCCGCCAGTTCGAGCCTTTCATGGTCTTCAACTGGGATGCCAGGATCAGCGGCCGGACACCCCGTCAGCTCGATGATCTGCGGGCGCGCTATCATCCGGGCTTCCTCTATCCGGCTCACCTCACCATCAACGGCAGCAACGGCGACCAGCTGTGGGGCACCCCGCTCTTCACCGCGCTGCGCCAGGCCGTTGAACAGTATGGCGAGGTAGCCCGTGACGAGTTCGATACCCTGCTGATTGAATCCCACTTCGGCCTCGGCCCTCAGGTGCGGATGCCCCAGCTGGCGCGGGTCACCGTGGATACCGCCAACCGCCTCTATCCGGACCGCAGCTATGGCAAGCTGCTGGAGCAGGCCTTCCGCCACCACGCCCTGCTGCCAACGCCCATCGCGGCCCGCCTTGCCGATGACAGCTACCTGTTGCCCGGGGAGAAAAAGAGCCTCGCCATCGAATTGACCAACCAGAGCGGCCGCCCCCTGACCGTGGCTGACGCCAGCCTGCTCCCGAGCAAGGGGGTCATGGGTGACGGTCACTGGCAGGGAGAGCTCAACGCCGATGGCACCGCCCGCTGGACCCTGCCGCTGGAAGCGGCGAGCAACCTGACCTGTGGCGAGGCAGTCACCTTGCCGCTGCAGTTCCAGCTCACACTGCCCAGCCCCACCGAGCGCCAGACCCGCCTTGACCTGCAACTGCCGATCGGTGAACCGCTCTGGCAGCGGGCCATCGGCCAGGGTGGCCAGATCAAGGATGCGGTGAGCGATGAGCGGCACGGCCTGTCCCGCTTCACTCTCACCCTGCCCGAGAGCAAGGCCCGCATCGACAGCGGATTCGTGGTCGCCCTCGATCTGGAGCACAGCAAGCTGGAGCAGCTGGAGATCTGGCTCACCTCCCCTTACGGCACCCGGATCAGCCTGTGGAACAAGGGCTACGCCAGCCATACCCGGCTTAAGGGGGAGTTTCCCCGTGAACTGGTACCGTTCGAATCGCTGGACAAGCTGCACGGCGAACCGCTCGCTGGCCGCTGGCTGCTGGAGATCAACGACACCAGCGCCGGTGACACCGGTCAGTTGCGCAACTGGCGGGTAGCCCAGCAAGTCGGCGCCCGCTGCGACAAGGATGAAGCCCTGCCCAACACCGGCATCATTCCCCTTGAGCAGGATGAAGGGGGGGGCGGCACGGCTTCCCCCCTGCTGCTGTTGCTGGCCCTCTGGCCCCGCCTCTGGCGCCGGAGCACCCCGCGCCGTTGAATCCTGCACCACGGGGGTTACCGCCCCCGTGAACCTGTGACCGAATCAAGGAATGTGAAGTGAAACCATCCGTACTGGTTATTGCAACCCTCTCAGCCCTGCTCACCGCCTGTGGCGGCGGGGAAGATAACGCACCACTGGCGATCCCGGACTACCGGGTCGATGTCGCTCTGCCGACCGCCGGTACCCTGTGCGCCGATCTGGATCAGAACTGGCAATGTGATCCCGCCGATCCTGCCGTCAGCGGCGAAGGAGTTGTGGCCCTGGTCAGCCGTTCGGCCAACATCGTCAACTCGCCCCTGCTGTTCGTACCGAGGAGCGGAGACCTGCTGCTGGCACATCCGGCCGCCAAAGGGGATTCACAACGGCTGCAACCGACCCTGCTCAGCACCCTGTGGCAGAGCCGCATTGCCGAAGGGGTGGCCGCCGATCGCGCACTGACGCAGCTGCTGGCCGATCTCGCCCCGCTGCAACCGGGCAGCGACCGCGTGGCCCTCGCAGGTCTCGGCCAGTTTGATCAGGCCCTGCAACAGGTGGCGATCAACTTGCAGCAACAGGCCCGCACACGCCTTGCCACCGCCAAGGAGACCCAGTTGCTCACCACCAGCTATCGCGCCATCAGCCTGATGCTGGCGCAATTGGCTCAGGAGTGGCAGCGCAACGGCCAGTTTGCCGAAGAGACCCAAAGCGAGCTGCTGACCTTGCTGGTGCAGCAGCAGCCACGCAACTTGCTGACCGTCACCGGCGTCACCACCTTCAGCGATGGCAACGATCCGCTGCTGGAACAGGAGCCCGCCGACTATCCGGGACAAGATGCCAGCTGGAATCGCACTCGTCCCCAGCTTGCCTATCGCAAACTCGATGATCGCGGTCAGGCGCTCCCTGACAACGCGCCGAGCTGGCAGTGCGTCAAGGATCTCAATACCGGTCTGGTGTGGGAGGTCAAATCGGATGATCCCTTGAGTCCTGACTGGAAAAGCAGACCCTTTGCCTATGAGGATGAGCAGTTCAAGGCGACCGCAGGCGAGCAGCAAGAGGCCTACCAGCATATTCATAAGAGGATCGAACAGCTCACCGCCGAAGGAGATCTGGCGGCCCTCGCCCGGGCACAGGCGCTGACCACCATGCTGACCACCCGCGCGTATCAGCAGTGGCTCAATGGCGAGCAGCGCTGCGGCATCAGCCAGTGGCGGCTGCCCACCATGGGTGAGCTGATGTCACTGATGCACTACGGTAGCCTGGCCAAGGACCCGCTGGGTCAGCGCATCATCGTGGACACCCGTTACTTCCCGGATATCGCCCCCTCGGAAGATGACACCTACCATGGCTACTACTGGAGCGCCACCAGCAACACCGCCCAGCGCTTCTCCGGTGGCCCCATCAGCAAACGCACAGTCCTGCTCTTGGGAGAAGATGCGGGCACCACCTATCCCGCGCGGGTGCAGCAAGATGAATATATCGAGCTGATGCAAGTACGACTGGTCGCTACTCCCCAATAATCCGAGGAATATCATGAGCCTTTATCGCTTTTCGTTCGCCATGCTGGCACTGCTGGCCCCCCTGGCCCACGGTGCTGCCATTTGTGATGACACCATGGATCGCACCGCCCCCTCTGCCCGTTTTCTTGACCATGGCAACGGCACCGTCACGGATCAACACACCGGCCTCACCTGGATGCGATGCAAACTGGGGCAGACATGGAGTGGCAGCAGTTGCCTGGGTGAACCGACCGTTTACTACTGGCAGCAGGGGCTGCAAGTGGCGGAGCGGATCCGCAGTGACAGCAGCCATGCTCTCTATCACTTCGGCGGTATCAGCCAGTGGCGCCTGCCCGACATCAAGGAGCTGGCAACCCTGGTCGAGCATGCCTGCTACAAGCCCTCTCTCAATGAAGCCATTTTCCCGCGCGCCATGGCGGGGGGCGGTAAAGAGGTCAATGAGGGCTATGTCTATCTGATGAGCAGCACGGTAACCTCCGCCAATGGTCAGCGGGCGTATCTGGATATCACCTCGGGAGATATCGGTCTTCGCTCCATTGGCGCCTACCCGGATCAGGTCTTGCTAGTCGCCAATAAACCCTGACCGCCCCACGCTCGAAACCGGAACGCGATGACAGGAGAGGCTTGAAAGCCTCTCTTTTTATTGCTCTTGCCACCCCCTATCTCACCCGCCATCACGCTCTTCTCCCACCTGTGCCCCCTGCCCGCGATACCGACCTGATCCGGCTTCGCCCGCGGCATTTACCCCTTTCAGGTGATAACGAGGAGCAGCTCTCTGCGCTTTACAGGCCTTTCCCGCCCGCCATAACCAACAAAAAAGTGCGCTTCTTAACAAAATTTAATTACCGATTAACCGATTAATAATTAACCCGTAAAAATGACATGTAAATCAGTGCGAAAGTGTCATAATGCGTAACATTATTGTTAAGTCGCTTGATTAATTTGGTTAGGAAAAACCTCTATGTTTGCTGATATTTCTGCTCAACATTGGGCTTTTACCATTTATGTCATCGGTGCCATCACCATCTGTCTGGTGATGATAGGCCTCGCCGCCCTGCTGGGAGGTCGTGCCTACGGCCGTACCAAGAACAAGCCATTTGAATCTGGTGTCGACTCGGTCGGCAGTGCCCGCCTGCGTTTTTCCGCCAAGTTCTATCTGGTCGCCATGTTCTTCGTCATCTTCGACGTCGAGGCCCTTTACCTGTTCGCCTGGTCTGTCTCCGTGCGGGAGAGCGGCTGGGTCGGCTTTATTGAAGCCACCATTTTCATCGGACTGCTGCTTATCGGCCTGATCTACCTCTGGCGCATCGGCGCACTGGACTGGTCACCGCGCAAACCGCCGTTGAACAACAAAAACAGTGATTGAACCACAGACCCTTTCCTTGAGGTTGCACCATGAAGTACACCCTGACCCGGATTGACCCGGATGCACCCGTTGAGCGCTACCCCCAGGAGCAGCGCCAGACCGTCGATGACCCACTGGCGCAAGAAGCGACGCGCGGCATCATGATGGGCCGCCTCGAGGAGGTGCTGCAAGACACAGTCAACTGGGGCCGCAAAAACTCCCTCTGGCCTTACAACTTCGGCATCTCCTGCTGCTACGTGGAGATGTGTACCGCCTTCACCTCCCCCCACGATGTGGCCCGCTTCGGCGCCGAAGTTATCCGCGCTTCGCCCCGTCAGGCAGATTTCATGGTGATTGCAGGGACCCCCTTCATCAAGATGGCGCCAGTCATCCAGCGCCTGTATGAACAGTTGCTCGAACCCAAGTGGGTGATCTCCATGGGGGCTTGTGCCAACTCCGGCGGCATGTATGACATTTATTCCGTGGTGCAGGGAGTGGACAAGTTCCTGCCGGTCGACGTCTACATTCCGGGTTGCCCGCCCCGTCCCGAAGCCTTTTTGCAAGCCCTGATGCTGCTGCAGGACTCCATCGGCAAAGAGCGCCGCCCCCTCTCCTGGGTGGTGGGCGATCAGGGGATCTACCGTCCCCAGATGCAGGCCGAAAAAGAGCGCAAGCGCGGCGAACGGATCAATGTGACCAACCTGCGCACGCCGGATGAGATCTGACCATGAAACTGACTCGTGATTTTCCCAGCAATTACGCCATGGCCCAGTGGCAGCCCAGCGACCACAAGGATGCCAAAGTCATTGGCGAACTGTTTGCCCACTTCGGGGCCGAGCACTTCACCGTGCAGACCACGCGCACCGGCGTGCCGGTGGTCTGGCTTCCCCGCGAACTGCTGCAGGATGTGATGGGCTTTTTGCGCAAGGTGCCCTCCCCGTTTGTGATGCTGTTTGATCTCAGCGCCACTGATGAGCGGCTACGCAGCCATCGCGACGGTCTGCCCCAGAGCGATTTCACCGTCTTCTATCACCTCATCTCCATCGACCGTAACGCCGATGTGATGTTGAAAGTGGCGCTGGCCGAAAGTGACCTGCATCTGCCCACCATCACCAACCACTTCCCCAATGCCAACTGGTACGAGCGGGAAGTGTGGGATCTGATGGGCATCACCTTCGATGGCCACCCCCATCTGACCCGCATCATGATGCCCAAGAGCTGGCAGGGTCACCCGCTGCGCAAGGATTACCCGGCGCGCGCCACCGAATTCGATCCCTTCATGCTCGATGCCGCCAAACAGGACATGGAGCAGGAGAACCTGCTGTTCAAACCGGAAGAGTGGGGGCTGGCCCGCGGCAACGAGAATGAGGACTACATGTTCCTCAACCTCGGCCCCAACCACCCCTCTGCCCACGGCGCCTTCCGGTTGGTGTTGCAGCTCGATGGCGAGGAGATCCGCAACTGCGTGCCCGACATCGGCTACCACCATCGTGGTGCCGAGAAGATGGGCGAGCGCCAGTCCTGGCACAGCTACATCCCCTATACCGACCGGGTCGAGTATCTGGGCGGGGTGATGAACAACCTCCCCTATGTGTTGGCGGTCGAGAAGCTGGCTGGCATCAAGGTGCCGCAGCGGGTCGACATGATCCGGGTGATGATGGCAGAGCTGTTCCGCATCCAGAGCCACCTCTTGTTCCTCGGTACCTATATCCAGGACGTGGGGGCCATGACCCCGGTCTTCTTCACCTTCACCGACCGGCAGAAGATCTACACCATCATCGAAGCGATCACCGGTGCCCGCATGCACCCGGCCTGGTTCCGTATCGGCGGTGTGGCTCACGACCTGCCGAAGGGATGGCAACGGCTGGTTCAGGACAACCTGCTGAGCTGGCTGCCCAAGCGGCTGATGGATTACGAAAAAGCGGCGATGCGCAACAGCATACTGCGCGGTCGAACCATAGGCGTCTCTGCCTACACCACCGAGCAGGCGTTGTCCTGGGGCACCACGGGGGCCGGATTGCGCGCCACCGGCCTCAACTTCGACATACGCAAGTGGCGCCCCTACTCCGGTTACGATCAGTTCGACTTTGAAGTGCCGGTCGGCAGCAATGGCGATGCCTACGACAGAGCCACCGTGCGGATCGAGGAGATCCGCCAGAGCATGTCGATCATCGAGCAGTGCATGAAGAACATGCCGGAAGGCCCCTTCAAGGCGGATCACCCCCTCACCACCCCGCCGCCCAAAGAGCGCACCCTGCAGCACATCGAGACCCTGATCAACCACTTCCTGCAAGTGTCTTGGGGCCCGGTGATGCCCGCTGCCGAGTCGTTCCAGATGATTGAGGCGACCAAGGGGGTCAACAGTTACTACCTGACCAGCGATGGCTCCACCATGAGCTACCGGACCCGGATCCGCACCCCGAGCTTTGCTCACCTGCAGCAGATCCCCTCGGTGATCAAGGGCAGCATGGTGTCGGACCTCATCGTCTATCTGGGCAGTATCGATTTTGTTATGTCGGATGTGGACCGTTAAGTGATCCGCCCTCCCGGCCATGGCCGGGAATTGGGATCGCCGGACGAGCAGTAAAAGGACAAGCCACCAAAGGTCAAGTCATGAGCCAGCAATGTCAGTGTCACAATAATCAGACCCCACAGGGGCAAGGGGCATGCAGCAGCAAACAGGACGACTTCGTTCTGAGCCAGGCTGAACGCGATGCCATCGAACACGAGAAACACCACTACGAAGATCCCCGCGCCGCCAGCATCGAAGCGCTCAAGATCGTGCAGCAGGCCAGAGGCTGGGTACCCGACGGCGCCATTCACGCCATCGCGGCCGAGCTCGGCATTCCCGCCAGCGACGTGGAGGGGGTCGCCACCTTCTATAGCCAGATCTTCCGCCAGCCGGTGGGGCGTCACATCATCCGCGTCTGCGACAGCATGGTCTGCTACATCAATGGCCATGAAGATCTGCTGGCCGGTCTCAAGGAGGTGATGAACCTCGGCCCCGGTCAAACCACCCCGGATGGCCGCTTCACCCTGCTGCCGGTCTGCTGCCTTGGCAACTGCGACAAGGGGCCAGCCATCATGATCGATGACGACACCTATGGCGGCCTCGATCCGGTGACCTTGCTGAAAACCCTGGAGGCTTACCCATGAGCCTGCCGCAAAACAAGATCCTCGCCTCTCTTGGCACCGCCAATCGCACCCCGCGAGCCCCCGAGACCCACCCGCTCACCTGGCGGCTGCGGGATGACGGCCAGCCGGTGTGGCTGGAGGAGTATCAGGCCAAACAGGGCTATGAAGCCGCCCGCAAGGCGCTCGGCCAGATGAGCCCGGACGAGATTGTCAGCACCGTCAAGGATGCCGGTCTCAAGGGGCGTGGCGGCGCGGGCTTCCCCACGGGTGTGAAGTGGGGGCTGATGCCCAAAGACGAGAGCATGAACATCCGTTACCTGCTCTGCAACGCCGACGAGATGGAACCCAACACCTGGAAAGATCGCCTGCTGATGGAGCAACTGCCCCATCTGCTGATCGAGGGGATGATCATCAGTGCCCGGGCGCTCAAGGCCTATCGCGGCTATATCTTCCTGCGCGGCGAATACGTTGATGCCGCCATCCACCTGCGCCGCGCGGTGGAAGAGGCCAAGGCCGCCGGTCTGCTGGGCAAGAACATTCTGGGCTCCGGTTTTGACTTCGAGCTGTTCGTCCACACCGGCGCCGGCCGCTACATCTGTGGTGAAGAGACGGCGTTGATCAATTCGCTGGAAGGGCGCCGCGCCAATCCGCGTGCCAAACCCCCCTTCCCCGCCGTCTCAGGTGTCTGGGGCAAACCCACCTGCGTCAACAACGTCGAAACCCTCTGCAACGTCCCCGCCATTATCGGCAACGGGGTCGCCTGGTATCACGGGCTGGCGCTGCCGGGCTCGGAAGATCACGGCACCAAGCTGATGGGCTTCTCCGGCAAGGTGAGCAACCCCGGGGTCTGGGAGCTGCCCTTTGGCATCACCGCCCGCGAGCTGTTTGAAAATTACGCCGGCGGCATGAAGAGCGGCTATCGCCTGAAAGCCTGGCAACCGGGCGGCGCGGGCACCGGCTTCCTGCTGCCGGAGCACCTCGATGCCCAGATGTATACCGCTGGTATCGGCAAGGTCGGCACCCGGATGGGGACTGGCCTCGCCATGGCGGTGGATGACTCCATCAGCATGGTCTCTCTGCTGCGCAACATGGAGGAGTTCTTCGCCCGCGAGTCGTGCGGCTGGTGCACGCCCTGTCGCGACGGCCTGCCCTGGAGCGTCAAGCTGCTGCGGGCACTGGAGCGTGGCGAAGGGCAATCCGGCGATCTGGCGACTCTGGAGCAACTCTGCGGTTTCCTTGGCCCGGGCAAGACCTTCTGCGCCCACGCGCCGGGCGCCGTCGAGCCGCTGGCCAGCGCCATCAAATATTTCCGCTCCGAATTCGAGGCCGGGATCAAAGGCAGCGGTGATAACCGCAAGCCGGTCAAAGGGATCCAGCCCAATCTGCTGGGCGAGCGCTGGTAACGACACCACAGATTTCACAAAACAGGTTTCAGGGAAGTTGTATGGCAACCATTTATGTAGACGGCAAAGAGTACGAGGTAGACGGAGCAGATAACCTGCTGCAAGCCTGTCTGTCGCTGGGTCTGGACGTCCCCTATTTCTGCTGGCATCCGGCGCTGGGTAGCGTTGGCGCCTGCCGCCAGTGTGCGGTCAAACAATATCAGAATGCCGATGACAAGCGCGGCCGTCTGGTCATGTCCTGCATGACCCCGGCCACTGATGGCAGCTACATCGCCATTGAGGATGAAGAGGCTAAAGAATTTCGCAAGAGCGTGGTGGAGTGGCTGATGACCAACCACCCCCACGACTGCCCGGTGTGTGAAGAGGGCGGCGCCTGCCACCTGCAGGATATGACGGTGATGACCGGCCACAACAGCCGTCGCTACCGCTTCACTAAACGCACCCACCAGAATCAGGAGCTGGGCCCCTTCATCGGTCACGAGATGAACCGCTGCATCGCCTGCTACCGCTGCGTCCGTTACTACAAGGATTATGCCGGTGGCGAGGATCTCGGGGTCTATGGTGCCCACGACAACGTCTATTTCGGGCGGGTCGAGGATGGCACCCTGGAGAGTGAATTTTCCGGCAACCTGGTGGAGGTCTGCCCCACCGGCGTCTTCACCGACAAGACTCACTCCGAGCGTTACAACCGCAAGTGGGACATGCAGTTTGCCCCCAGCATCTGCCAGCAATGCTCCGTGGGCTGCAACATCAGTCCGGGCGAGCGTTATGGCGAGCTGCGCCGCATCGAAAACCGCTTCCACGGCAGCGTCAACCACTACTTCCTCTGTGACCGTGGCCGCTTTGGCTATGGCTACGTCAATCTGGCGGACCGTCCGAGCCAGCCGCTGCTCAAAGATGGCAACGACCAGCTGACCATCACGGTGGATGGCGCCCTCAACCGCGCCGCCGATGCGCTGCGCACCGCCCGCGGCCTCATCGGCATCGGCTCGCCCCGCGCCTCGCTGGAGAGCAACTTTGCCCTGCGCGAGCTGGTGGGTGAAGCCAACTTCTACGCAGGCGTCGAGCAGGCCGAGTGGGCCTGTCAGCTGAAGATGCAGCAGATCCTGCAACAGGGCGGCGTGCCGACCCCGAGCCTGCGGGAC
This sequence comes from Aeromonas sp. Y293-4, assembly GCF_027705905.1. Classification (NCBI taxonomy): domain Bacteria; kingdom Pseudomonadati; phylum Pseudomonadota; class Gammaproteobacteria; order Aeromonadales; family Aeromonadaceae; genus Aeromonas; species Aeromonas sp. Y293-4. The sequence continues at coordinate 27,350 of NZ_JAPDCI010000001.1, forward strand.
ATGGAAGAGGCCGACGCCATTCTGGTGCTCGGCGAAGATGTCACCATGAGCGCCGCCCGTATCGCGTTGGCGCTGCGCCAAGCCGTCAAGGGCAAGGCTCGCGAGCTGGCTCGCAAGATGAAGGTGGATCTGTGGCAAGTCGCCGCCGTTCAGACCCTGGGTCAGAACGAGCGCTACCCCCTGCTCATTACCAGCCTCGACACCACCCGTCTGGACGATGTGGCGGCCGACAAGCTGCACGCCCCCTATGCCGATCAGGCGCGCATTGGCTTTGCCATCGCCAACCTGCTCGACCCAGCCGCACCAGCCGTGGCCGATCTCGGCCCCGAACAGCAGGCACAAGCGACTCGCTGGGCCGAGCTGCTCGGCAACGCCAGGAAGCCGCTCATCATTGCAGGCTCCAGTGCCCGCGATGTGGCGCTGCTTGAGGCGGCCAGCAACATTGCCCGCGCCCTGAAAGGCCGAGCTCAGGAGGTAAGCATCGCGCTGGTTGGCCAGGAGGCCAACTCGCTGGGTCTGGCCATGCTGGGCGCTCAAACCTTGTCAGACAAGCCACTCGAAGCCGCCCTTGCGCGTATCGAGTCAGAAGAGGGGTTGGCGCTGGTCACCCTGGAGAACGATCTCTACCGCCGCGCGCCGCGCAACCGGGTGGATGCTGCTCTGGCACGGCTGCAGCACCTGCTGGTCATCGACCATCAGGCGACCCCGACCGCCAACAAGGCTGATCTGGTGCTGCCAGCGGCCAGTTTTGCCGAAGCCGATGGCACCTTGGTCAATATGGAAGGGCGCGCCCAGCGCTTCTTCCAGGTCTATGCACCCGCCTTCTACAACGCCGATATTCAGGTGCGTGAAGGGTGGCGCTGGCTGGCGGCGCTGCAAGGGGCGATCGAACGCAAGCCGCTGCGCTGGCAGAACTTCGACCAGGTCAACCATGACTGCGCCACCAGCAATCCGCTGCTGGCTACCATGCTGGAAGCGGCGCCCAACTCAGGCTTGCGGATCCGTGGCATGCGGTTGGCCCGCGAGCCGCATCGTTACAGCGGTCGCACCTCCATGCTGGCGGATCAGAACGTCAGCGAGCCGCGGGTAGCGCAAGATCCCGACTCCCCCTTCAACTTCTCCATGGAAGGGTATGCCGGAGCCCGTCAGCCGCTGCCGCAAGTACCGTTCGCCTGGGCGCCGGGCTGGAACTCTCCCTCCGCCTGGAACAAGTTCCAGGATGAAGTGGGTGGCAAACTGCGTGCTGGCGATCCGGGTCGCCGTCTGCTGGAAGCAACAGACCCGCAGGCAGAAGGCAAGGAGCTGCTCGGCTGGTTCACCACCATCCCCGCCCCCTTCAAGGCCGCAGAGGCGCTGCAAGTGGTCAATTATGCCCAGCTGTTTGGCGGCGAGGAGCTCTCCGCTCGCAGCCCGGTCATTCAGGCCCGGATGAACGAACCCGAGCTGGTATTGAATCCAGCAGATGCGCAGCGTCTGGCCCTCCACGGGGGCAGTCAGGTCTCCTTCTCCTGGGGCGGTAGCCACTGGCAACTGCGTCTGCGGCTTAGCGAGCAGCTGAGCGCCGGTCTGGTGGGGCTCCCCCTTGGGGTGAACGGCCTGCCGACGGCCCTGCAACAAGCCTCAATCACTAACCTGCAGGAGGTGATCGCATGAGCGAGTCGCTGATCGATCTGTTGCTGGAGGTGGGCAAGGCACTGATCGTGCTGGTGGGGATCGTAGGGGCTGGCGCCTTCATGAGCTTCATCGAGCGTCGTCTGCTGGCCCTGTGGCAGGATCGCTACGGCCCCAACCGGGTGGGGCCGTTTGGTCTGCTCCAGCTGGCCGCCGACATGATCAAGATGTTCTTCAAGGAGGACTGGATCCCGCCGTTCGCCGATCGGCGGATCTTTATCCTGGCCCCCATCATCGCCTTCACTGCCTTTATTCTGGCGTTTGCGGTGGTGCCCATCACCCCCACCTGGGGCGTGGCGGATCTCAATGTGGGGCTGCTCTACATCCTGGCCATCGCGGGGCTGGCGGTCTATGCGGTACTGTTCGCCGGCTGGTCGAGCAACAACAAATACTCATTGCTCGGCAGCTTGCGCGCCTCGGCTCAGACCCTCTCCTACGAGGTGTTTCTCGGGCTCTCCCTGATGGGGATTGTGATCCAGACCGGCAGTTTCAACCTGCGGGATATCGTCGAGGCACAGGCAGACTTGTGGAACGTGGTGCCCCAGATCCTGGGCTTTGTCACCTTCCTGTTTGCCGGTGTCGCCGTCACCCACCGTCACCCGTTCGATCAGCCAGAAGCCGAGCAGGAGCTCGCCGACGGCTATCACATCGAGTATGCGGGGATGAAGTGGGGTCTCTTCTTCGTGGGCGAATATATCGGCATCGTGCTGATCTCCTCGCTCATCGTGACCCTCTTCTTCGGTGGCTGGCACGGTCCCTGGTTGCCCCCCTTCATCTGGTTTGCCCTGAAGACCGCCTGTTTCATGGTGTTCTTCATCCTGCTGCGGGCTTCCCTGCCTCGCCCGCGCTTTGACCAGGTAATGTCGTTTGGCTGGAAAGTCTGCTTGCCGCTGACCCTGATCAATATGCTGATCACCGCGGCAGTTGTACTGATAAGTACGCAGTGAGGCACTCATTATGAAAATTTTTAGCATTATTCAGGGTGTCGGCACCCAGTTACGCAGTCTGGCCATGGTCTTCTCCCATGCCTGGCGGCCCCGTGAAACCCTCAACTATCCGGAGCAGGCAGTCTATGCGGCCCCCCGCTACCGCGGTCGCATCGTGCTGACCCGCGACCCCGACGGGGACGAGCGCTGCGTGGCCTGCAACCTCTGCGCAGTTGCCTGCCCGGTCGGCTGCATCTCGCTGCAAAAATCCGAGCGGGAAGATGGTCGCTGGTATCCGGAGTTCTTTCGCATCAACTTCTCTCGCTGCATCTTCTGCGGCCTGTGTGAAGAGGCCTGCCCCACCACCGCCATCCAGCTGACGCCGGATTTCGAAATGGGTGAGTATCGCCGCCAGGATCTGGTGTACGAGAAGGAAGATCTGCTGATCAGCGGGCCCGGCAAATACCCGGACTACAACTTCTATCGCATGAGCGGGATGGCCATCGACGGCAAGCCGAAAGGGGATGCCGAAAACGAAGCCAAGCCCATCGATGTCAAGAGCCTGCTGCCCTGAGGAGTCAATCATGGAACTGGCATTTTATGCCTCGGCCCTGGTGGCCATTTACAGCACGCTGCGGGTGATCAGCACCAGCAATCCCATGCATGCGCTGCTCAATCTCATCATCTCCCTCATCGCCGTGGCCATGATCTTCTTCTGCCTGGGTGCCGCCTTTGCGGGCGCCCTGCAGGTGATCGTCTACGCCGGCGCCATCATGGTGCTGTTCGTGTTCGTGGTGATGATGCTGAACCTGGGGAGTGCCCAGGCGCAGGAGAAAAAGTGGCTCACCCCCATGACCTGGGGAGGGCCTGCCCTGCTCTCGCTGATCCTGCTGGGCTTTCTGGCCCACGGCATTCTCGGAGTGACCGGGGGCCTGATCGGGGTGACCGAGGTGACCGCCAAGCAGGTGGGTGTCGAGCTCTTTGGCCCCTATGTGCTGGCGGTGGAGCTTGCCTCCATCCTGCTGCTGGCGGGTCTGGTAACCGCCTATCACCTGGGGCGGGAAGAGAAGAGCGGTGAAGTGCTCTCCGTCCCGCGCTCTGCTTCCCGCTCTGCACAAGAAGGAGGTCAGCAATGAATGGAATCCCTATGGAGCACGGCCTCCTGCTGGCCGCGGTGCTCTTCTGCATCGGCTTGTGCGGTCTGCTGATCCGCCGCAACCTGCTCTACATCCTGATGAGTATCGAGATCATGATGAATGCCTCGGCACTGGCGTTTGTGGTGGCGGGTAGCCGCTGGGCCCAGGCCGATGGCCAGATCATGTATATCCTGGTGATTTCTCTGGCGGCAGCGGAGGCCAGTATCGGCCTTGCCCTGTTACTGCTGCTCTATCGTCGTTACCACACCCTGAACGTGGACACTGTGAGCGAGATGCGCGGATGAGCCTCTTATATCTGACTTTTCTATTTCCGCTGCTGGGATGGCTGGTGCTGGCCTTCTCCCTCGGCCGGTTTGGCGAGCGTACCTCTGCAATGATCGGGGTGGGCTCCATTGGCCTGTCGGCCCTCACTACCCTGTGGGTGGGCATCGACTTTCTGGGCAACCCGCCTGAGGGTGGCGTCTATATCCAGCGCCTGTGGCAATGGATGGCGGTGGGCAACTTTACCCCGAGCTTCTCGCTGGCACTGGATGGCCTGTCGCTGACCATGCTGGGGGTGGTGACCGGGGTGGGTTTCTTTATCCACCTGTTCGCCTCCTGGTATATGCGCGGGGAAGAGGGTTACTCCCGCTTCTTCACCTACACCAACCTCTTTATCGCCAGCATGCTGTTTCTGGTACTGGCCGATGACCTGCTGTTTGTCTACCTCGGCTGGGAAGGGGTAGGGCTGTGCAGCTATCTGCTGATCGGCTTCTACTACAAGGATCGCAAGAACGGAGCGGCGGCCCTCAAGGCATTTGTCGTGACCCGGGTGGGTGATGTCTTCCTCGCCATCGGCCTGTTTATCCTCTATCGGGAGCTGGGCACCCTCAATATCCACGAGCTGCTGGTTCGTGCTCCCACCCTGTTTGCCGAGGGCTCCCCTGCCCTGTCACTGGCCTGCCTGATGCTCTTGGGTGGTGCGGTCGGCAAATCGGCCCAGTTGCCTCTGCAAACCTGGCTGGCGGATGCGATGGCAGGCCCGACCCCGGTCTCTGCGCTGATCCACGCCGCCACCATGGTGACCGCCGGTGTCTACCTGATTGCCCGTACCCACGGCCTGTTCCTGCTGGCGCCAGAGATCCTCCATCTGGTCGGGCAGGTTGGCGCCATCACGCTAGTGCTGGCAGGCTTTGCCGCGCTGGTTCAGACCGATATCAAGCGGATCCTCGCCTACTCCACCATGAGCCAGATTGGCTACATGTTTCTGGCACTGGGTGTCGGCGCATGGGAAGGGGCCATCTTCCACCTGATGACCCACGCCTTCTTCAAGGCGCTGCTGTTCCTCTCCGCCGGTGCCGTTATCGTCGCGACACACCACGAGCAGAACATCTTCAAGATGGGCGGCCTGCGCAAGAGTCTGCCGCTGGTCTATGCCTGCTTCCTGGTGGGGGGCTCGGCGCTGGCCGCGCTGCCGCTGGTCACTTCCGGTTTCTACAGTAAGGACGCCATCCTGTGGCAAGTAGAAACCTCTGGCCAAAGCGCGCTGCTGTGGGCAGGTCTGGTGGGGGCATTCCTCACCTCGCTCTACACCTTCCGGCTGATCTTTATCGCCTTCCATGGCAAAGAGCAGACCAAAGCCCATGCGGGCCACGGTCTGGCTCACCATCTGCCGCTGCTGGTGCTGCTGGTGCTTTCTACCGGCATCGGCGCGCTGATCACCCCGCCACTGGCAGGTGTACTGCCCGCAGGCCCGGGGGACCATATCGAAGAGGGTCGCCATGCACTGGAGGTAGCCTCTGGCATCATTGCCATTGCTGGCATCGCGCTGGCCGCGTTTCTGTTCCTTGGTGAGCGCCGTCTGGCCACCTCCATTGCCAACAGCGCGCCGGGCCGCCTGCTCAGCACCCTCTGGTTCAACGCCTGGGGCTTTGACTGGCTCTATGACCAGTTGTGGGTCAAACCCTATCTGCTGGCGACCCGTCTGGTCGGGCAGGATCCGCTGGACTGGATGATGGGCCTGCCCGCCTGGCTTGCCCTGCGTGGCAACCAGCTGCTGGCCTGGACCGTGACCGGCAAGTTGCGCTGGTATGCCGCCTCCATGGGGATCGGCGCCGTGCTGGTGCTGGCGCTGTTGCTGCTGGGATAACGCGATGAACAACACGAAGATCGTACAGCCGGGCTGTTTGCTCTCCCTGATGGAACAGGGAGCGCAATCTCATATGAACTTGAACGAGAGCTGATAACGTGACCTTACTCTGGATCTTGCTAATTCCTTTTATCGGCGGCTTGCTCTGCTGGCAGATGGAGCGTCTCGGCGGGCAGTTTGTCCGCTGGGTAGCCCTGCTCTCCATGAGCGCCAGCCTGCTGCTCTCCTGTGCCATCTGGCTAAGTGGAGACTTCTCCCTTGCCACCACGGGCCTCGACAGCGCGGGCGTCTCCGGTGCTGCCTCCGCCTGGGCCGCCGAGTGGCGCCTGCCGTGGATCCCCCGCTTCGGCATCTCTTTGCATCTGGCTGTGGATGGCCTGTCGCTCTTGATGGTGATCCTCACCTGCTTTATCGGGGTGCTGGCCATTCTCTGTTCGTGGAAAGAGATCGTGCTGCGCATCGGCTTCTTCCACCTCAACCTGCTCTGGATCCTGGGCGGCGTGCTCGGGGTCTTTATGGCGCTGGACCTGTTTCTCTTCTTCTTTTTCTGGGAGATGATGCTGGTCCCCATGTACTTCCTGATTGCGCTCTGGGGCCACTCGGTCACTGACGGCAAATCACGGATCAACGCCGCGACCAAGTTCTTCATCTACACCCAGGTGAGCGGCCTTATCATGCTGGTGGCCATCATCGGGCTGGTGCTGACCCACCAGCATGCCACCGGAGTCTTCACCTTCAACTATCTGGAGCTGCTCAATACACCGATGAGCAAGGGCGTTCAGTGGCTGCTGATGCTGGGATTCTTTATCGCCTTCGCGGTCAAGATGCCGCTGGTACCGCTGCACGGCTGGCTGCCGGATGCCCACAGTCAGGCGCCGACCGCAGGTTCGGTGGATCTCGCCGGTATTTTGCTGAAAACCGCCGCCTACGGTCTGCTGCGCTTTGCCTTGCCGCTCTTCCCCGAAGCATCCGCCGAGTTTGCTCCCTACGCCATGGTGCTTGGCCTGATCGGGATCGTCTACGGTGCCATCGTGGCCTTTGCCCAGACCGACATCAAACGGCTGGTAGCCTACACCAGCATCTCCCACATGGGCTTTGTGATGATCGCCATCTACTCGGGTAGCGAGCTGGCCCTGCAGGGCGCCGTGGTGCAGATGATCGCCCACGGTCTCTCCGCTGCCGGCCTCTTTATCCTCTGCGGTCAGCTCTACGAGCGGTTGCACACCCGGGATCTGCGCCAGATGGGCGGCCTGTGGGGACGCCTGCGCTATTTGCCCGGCGTGATGCTGTTCTTCTCGGTAGCGTCGCTCGGCATGCCGGGCACCGGCAACTTTGTCGGCGAGTTCCTGATCCTGGTCGGCAGCTTCCAGGTTGCCCCGGTTATCACGGCAGTTGCCACCTTCGGTCTGGTGCTGGCCTCGGTCTACTCCCTTATCATGTTGCAGCGCGCCTGCTTTGGCCCCGCCAAGGATGAGAGCATGCTCAAGGGACTGGATCGCCGCGAGCTGACCATGATGATGGTGATCGCGGGCCTGCTGGTTCTGCTTGGCCTCTATCCCCAACCCGTGATTGACACCGCCAGCAGCAGCCTTATCAACGTGCTGCACTGGTATCTGCTGCCGACTGCTGGAGCCCTGCAATGACTTTCTCCGCTTCCCAACTGCTGGCACTGCTTCCCCTGCTGTTGACCACCGGGGCCATGGCTGCCCTGATGCTGGCCATCGCCTGGCGCCGCTGTGTCACCACCGCCTTTACCGTGACCATTGTTGGCCTCAACCTTGCTCTGTTCTCGCTGCCCATCGTGATGGCGCAAGGGGATCAGGGCGTCACCCCGCTGCTGCAAGTGGACAGTTACGCCGTCTTCTACATGGGGCTGGTACTGATCGGCGCCCTGGCCACCTGTACCTTCGGCCAGTCGTGGCTGAAAGCCTATCCGGATAACCGGGAGGAGTTCTTCCTGCTGCTGCTGATCGCCACCGCAGGTGGTCTGGTGCTGGCCTGCTCCCGTCACCTCGCCTCTCTCTTTATCGGGATCGAGATGCTGACCCTGCCGATGTTCGGTCTGGTGGGTTACGCCTACCGCGAGCGCCACTCGCTGGAAGCCGCGGTGAAATACATGGTGCTCTCTGCCGCCGCCACCGCCTTCCTGCTGTTTGGCATGGCGCTGCTCTATGCACAGGCAGGCAGCCTGAGCTTTGCTGCCCTGGGGCAGACCCTGGCCGAGAGCCCGGCTCACCACCCGCTGCTGATGGGCGGTTTGGGGTTAATGCTGGTCGGCTTTGCCTTTAAATTGTCGCTGGCCCCCTTCCACCTCTGGACCCCGGATGTCTACGAAGGTGCCCCGGCACCGGTCGCCACCTTCCTCGCCACCGTCAGCAAGGTGGCGGTCTTTGCCGTGCTGCTGCGCTTCTATCTGGCGGTACCGGCGGCGAGCGATCCCATGATCCACTGGCTGCTGGCAGCCATGGCGGTCATATCCATTCTGGTCGGCAACCTGCTGGCCCTGGTGCAGACCAACGTCAAACGGATGCTGGGTTACTCCTCCATCTCCCACTTCGGTTACCTGCTGGCGGTGATCGTGGCGAGCCGATTCGGCCAGATGCCGGTGGAAGCAGCCGGGGTCTACCTGCTGATGTATCTGTTCACCAGCCTGGGTGCCTTTGGGGTGGTGAGCATGATGTCGAGTCCCTATCGCGGCAAGGATGCCGACTCCCTGCACAGCTATCGCGGTCTGTTCTGGAAGCGCCCCTATCTGACTGCCGTACTGACGGTGATGATGTTGTCACTCGCGGGCATCCCGATGACCCTCGGCTTTATCGGCAAGTTCTACCTCATCGGCGTCACCGTCGAGGCGCAGCTCTGGTGGCTCTCCGGTGCCATCGTGCTCGGCAGCGCACTGGGTCTCTACTACTACCTCAAGGTGATGGTGACCCTCTATCTGCGCGAACCGGGTATGCAGCAGCGCGATGCCAGCGCCGACTGGGCGCTCTCTTCCGGTGGTGTGGTGGTGCTGCTCTCTGCAGTGCTGGTAGTGTTGCTGGGGCTCTATCCCCAGCCGGTCATCAGCCTGGTACAAGGGTTCCAGCACGTGGTCTTGCAGTAACCTTTACCGTCGCTACCCCTCATTACCCGCAAAACCGGCAGCCTTGGCTGCCGGTTTTCTATTTGCGTAACAACAGCATCGCGCACTCCACAGGCCAGCAAATGACAGATCAGTCAGCGAGGGTGATACCCATCATGGTTTTTGCCATACAACCAGAACCGGGCGAGATCCTCATACCCTCTTGAATTCCTTATTGATATATTGGTTATATTCTGGAATGGAGTTCAGATTGATGAAGCAACACTACGTTTGCCAATTTAACCCGACAGAACTGGCCGCCACGCTGGCACCCTTGCAAGGAGGCAAGCTGACCATACTGCTGGCCGAACAGGATTGCGCACAGGTTCCCCTGTTGCAGCAGTTGTGCCGCGACTTCAACATCGTCCTGGATGGCGCCATTTTCCCCCAGCTGATCGGTGCGCAAGGATTGTTGCCGCAAGGGGCCTGGCTACTGCCCAGAGCCAACCCCTATCACGCCACACTGCTGCCCCTGACACCGCAGGCCAGCGCAGTATCCCTTGCCCACCGGATTGCGGAACAGGTGGAGAACATGCTGGCCACCTGGCCAACCCCTTCGCCGCCACCAACCCTGTTTCTGACCTTCGACAACCTCATTCCCAATATCGCCTCCATTCTGGATGCGCTTTATGTGCAGCTGGCCAATCGCGTCAACTATGCCGGCGCCAATGCAGGCAGCGGCAGCTTCACCCCCCTTGCCTGCCTGTTCGACAATCAACGGCAACTTGCCTACGGGGTCAACTGCACGCTGCTGCCCAGCAACAGCTTTCCCTTTCTGGAACATGGTTACCAACTCTCGGCCCAACCGATGCTGGCCACCAGCAGTGAAGCGAACAAGATTGCCTACATCGATTGGCAACCGGCCTTTCAAAAATATCAGGGGCTGATCCGCCAGCAATTCCAGCACACTTTGGTGCGCGAGGAGCTCTACCGTTTCGTGGTGCACATGCCACTGGGCCTGCTGCGGGCCAACGGGGATGTGATTGTCAGGATCCCCGTCGAGGCAAACGATGACGGCGCCCTGCTCTGCGCCGGCGAGGTAGCGGAGCACAGCATCCTCACTCTGCTGAAGGCACCAGAGAGTGCCACCGAACATGCCTGCTCACTGGCCAGGCGCCTCAACCAGCAACAAACCCTCACCCGGGCACACTTGCTGGAGGTCTACTACTGCGCAGGACGCCAGCTGCACTTCGACCAGCAGACGGTGACCGAGCTGCGCACCCTGCTGACCCACTCGGGGGCCGGCGATCTGGCAGGAGCCCTCTCCCTTGGGGAAATTGGCAGCGTGCGCCACGGGGATTACCCCCAATTTCATAACGGCGCCATTCTCTGTAACGGGGCATTGATATGAACAACGACCACGCCATGGCCATCGTCTGCGATCTGGCGCTCTGCATCGGGCGTGAAGTCACGCTGGATGCGCTGCTCACCAAGGTACTGCAACGCTTCATGCATCACTGCGCCACGCCAGTTGGCGCGGTATTGCAGCAACAACGGGAGGGATACAAGCTGCTCAAGGTGATCGGCGACGAGCAGCTGCGCCAGCACACCGGCACCACCCTGAGCCTGCCTGGGTGGGTCAGCGAGGAGGAGCACTGCCTGCTGCAACAGACGCTCCCCCTGCCGGGCAGCCGCCCCTACCAGTTTGCCTATCGGCTCAAGGTTGAAGGGGGTTATCTCATCTTGCTGCTCGCCCCCCAGCCACATCAGCAGATCGTACCGGTCTGCCATCTGTTCAGCCCGGTGCTCGGCAACCTGGCCCGCGCCATTTCCCTCTGCAAGGACAGCGAGCTGCTCGCCCTGCGTCAGCAGGCCGAACTGAAGGATCTGAAACACTTCAACGAATCCCTGCTCAAGGCCATCCCGATCCCGGTGTTCTACAAAGATATCGAAGGGCGATTTCTGGGCTGCAACCAGGCCTTCAATCAGGTGATCGGCATCGGCAAGGAGGCGCTGCTGGGTCGACGGGTCGAGGAGCTGCTGCCAGTCGGGCTTGCCGAGGCCTACAGCATGCGGGAAGCCGAGTTGCTGCGAAGTCGCCAGCCCCAGTGCATCGAACAGCAGTTGCATGACCGCAATGGCATGCGCTATCAGGTCATCTGTTTCAAGGATCTCTTCTATGACCATCAGGGGATGGTTGCCGGCATCATCGGCACCCTGGTCGACATCACCCGCCTCAAGGAGAGCGAGCGCCACCAGCGTGACCTGCTGTTCCAGACCATCAGTGCCCTCGCCAGCGCCATCAGCCACAAGGATCGCAACAGTGCGGGCCATGAGCTGAGGGTGCGCGATTTGGCACTGGCCATCGGGCAGGCCATGCAACTGCGGCAAGAGCGGCTGGATGCGCTGGGACTGGCGGCCATGGTGCACAATATTGGCCTGCTGCAGATCCCCACCGAGATCATCACTCGCCCCCGTGAATTGCGGCCGGTGGAGTTCTAACTGATCAAGCAGCACCCCCAGGCCGGCCACGATATTCTCAAACAGATCGACTTCCCCTGGCCCATCGCCACCATAGTGCTGCAGCACCACGAAAACCTCGATGGCAGCGGCTATCCGCAGGGGCTGGCGGGCAACGCCATTACCCTGGAGGCGCGCATTATCCGGGTGGCCGACTCGCTGATCGCCATGACCTCCCATCGCCCATTCCGCCGGGCCATGCCCCTGAGTGATGCCTTTGCCGAACTGACCCGCTATGCCGGGATCCATTACGATGAAAAAGTGGTCAACAGCTGTATCGTGCTCTGGCAGACCGGCTACCACTTCGGCCCTCCCATCAGTCAACTTGCAGACAAGGCGGGATAAGATGTCCGAACTCCTCACCTCCTGTGCACTCCCCCACCCACTGACCGATGCGCTCCCCTCCTCGGCGCTGTTGCTGACCCAGGTGATGGATCAGCTTCCCTATCGGGTGCTGCTCAAAGACACCCGATTCAGCTACATTGCGGGCAACCGCCTGCTGGCGGCGGATCTCGCCCTATCCCCAGAGGCACTGGTGGGCAAGAATGACTGCGACTTTTTTCCCCCCGAACTGGTACAGCGCTATCGGGAGGATGACGCCCGAGTCATGCGCGAGGGGATACACCAGCACATCGAAGAGCCCTATCTGAAGGGGGGAGAAGCCCGCTGGCTCAGCACCACCAAGTTTCCCCTGCGTGATGAGGCGGGGGTCATCGTGGGGGTCGGCGTCTTCTTCGAAGACATTACCGAGCAGAAGTGGCAGCAGGAGAAACTGCAACAGTACAGCTGGACCCAGCAGGCGATCAGCCGCGCCCACCACGCCCTGCTCAAACCGGGCGATGAGCCGCAACTGCTGCAGGATATCTGCGATGCCATCGCCGTCGATGACCGTTTTCCGCTGGTGGCAGTGCTGCAAGGCCAGCCCGAACTCGCCCACCCGCCGAGGATCGTGGCGCAGGCAGGCAGTGCCGATGCCTCGGAACAAACGCTGTGGTTGAACGATGAGGCCCTCACCCAGGCCATCCTCCACCAGCGGCGCCTCAATCAGGTGATCTTCCACGAGCGGCCCCATACCGGCCGCCACCCGTTGCGCTCCCGCCTGCTTATCCCCTTGCCACTGCAGGAGGATCAGGCCGGTGCGCTGATCATTCACAGCGACCAGCCGCGGTTGTTCAGCCAGGAGGAGGAGCAGCTCTTCATCCAGCTGACCGACTACCTCACCTATGGCCTGCAGGCGCGCCATACCCAGCAGGCTTATCTGCGCTCGCAACAGGAGAAGATCTTCCATGCCCGCCAGCTGGAGCTGGCACTGGAAGATGCGCTGGGTGCCATCGCCGCCGTGCTGGAGCAGCGCGATCCCTATACCGCTGGCCATCAGAAACATGTGGCCAAGCTGGCCCAAGCCATCGGCCGGGAGCTCAGGCTGGAAGAGAAGCGGCTGCGGGGGATCTATCTGGGCGCCATGGTGCACGATATCGGCAAGATCCAGGTACCGGCCGAAATTCTCACCAAACCGGAACGCCTCACGCCGCTGGAGTTCGAGCTGGTCAAGGAGCACCCCGCCATCGGCTATCTGGTGCTCAAGGATATCGACTTCCCCTGGCCCATCGCCCGGATGATCCACCAGCACCACGAGTATCTCGATGGCTCCGGCTATCCGCTGGGACTCAAGGGGGATGAGATCCTGCTGGAGGCCCGCATCCTCACCGTTGCCGATATCGTCGAATCCATGTCCTCGGACCGCCCCTATCGCGCCGCCCTCGGCATTCCCCAGGCCAGGGAGCAGATCATCCAGATGCGCGGCCATCAGCTCGATGAGGATGTGGTGGATGCCTGTCTGAGGATCCTCGACCGGGGAGACTTTATCCCCCAACCGCTCGGCAAGCAGTAACGACACGGATAAAAAAACCGGCCAATTGGCCGGTTTCTGTTTTTATGCGCTGGTGCTGTCTCTATTAACCCAGACGAACCCGTGCGTTGCGGAACATCCGCATCCAGGCGCCGTCCTCGCCCCAGTTGTCGGGGTGCCAGGAGTTGGCCACGGTGCGGAACACCCGCTCCGGGTGCGGCATCATGATGGTGGCACGGCCATCGGTAGTGGTCACGGCGGTGATACCGTTCGGTGAGCCATTCGGGTTGGCCGGGTACTGTTCGGTCACGCTGCCGCGGTTATCGACAAAGCGCAGCCCTACCAGACCGCTCTGCTGCAGTGCGTTCAGGTGAGCGGCATCACGCACCTCGACACGCCCTTCCCCGTGGGAAACGGCAATCGGCATCACCGAGCCTGCCATGCCGGCGAAGAAGGCCGACGGGGACTCCTGCACTTCCACCAGGCTGAAGCGCGCCTCGAAGCGCTCGGAGCGGTTGCGCACAAAGCGCGGCCACAGATCGGCGCCCGGGATGAGATCCCGCAGGTTGGACATCATCTGGCAACCGTTGCAGACACCCAGAGAGAGGGTATCGCCACGCTCGAAGAAGCGCTGGAACTGCTCGCGGGCGTTGTCATTGAACAGGATGGACTTGGCCCAGCCTTCACCGGCCCCCAACACGTCACCGTAGGAGAAGCCGCCACAGGCCACCAGGGTCTGGAACTCCTCCAGCTTGATGCGACCGGAGAGAATGTCGCTCATGTGCACGTCCACTGCCGCGAAACCGGCACGATCGAACGCCGCCGCCATCTCCACATGGGAGTTGACCCCCTGCTCGCGCAGCACGGCCAGACGGGGGGAGACCCCGCGGGCAATGTAAGGGGCTGCCACATCCTCGGACGGGTTGTAAGTCAGCTTGGCATGCAGACCCGGATCGGTGGCGTCCTGACGGGCCGCGTGCTCACTGTCGGCGCACGCCGGGTTGTCGCGCAGGCGCTGCATCTGCCAGCTGGTCTCGCCCCAGATGGTGCGAAGAGCGGTACGGCTGGCACGATAGACCTCCTGACCGCCCCGCTGCAAGGTGATGAGATCCCCTTCGCGCACGGTACCGAGCACATGGGAGCAGGCTGCCAGACCGTGACCGGCCAGCAGGGTCATCACCGCCTCTTTATCTTCACGACGCACCTGAATGACGGCGCCCAGCTCTTCGTTGAACAGCGCAGGTAGCAGCTCGCCGCCGATGCGATCGAGCTGGATGTCGAGGCCGCAGTGACCGGCAAACGCCATCTCGGTCAGGGTGACGAAGAGGCCACCGTCGGAGCGGTCGTGGTAGGCGATCAGTTTGCGATCGGCCACCAGCGCCTGAATGGCGTTGAAGAAGCCCTTGAGCTGGACCGGATTGTCGAGATCCGGCGCCTTGTCACCCAGCTGGCGATAGACCTGCGCCAGCGCCGAGGCGCCGAGGCGCTGCTTGCCATTGCCAAGGTCGACGAGGATAAGGTCGGTTTCACCGAGATCGATACGCAGTTGCGGAGTAACCGTGTTTCGCACATCCTCGACCCGGGCAAAGGCGGAGATGAGCAGGGAGAGCGGCGAGGTGACGCTGTGCTCCTTGCCATCCTGCTGCCAGCGGGTCTTCATGGACATGGAGTCCTTGCCCACCGGAATGGTGATGCCAAGGGCCGGGCAGAGCTCCTCGCCCACCGCCTTGACCGCCTCATAGAGACCGGCATCTTCCCCCGGGTGACCGGCAGCGGCCATCCAGTTGGCGGAAAGCTTGACCCGCTTCAGCGACCCGATGTGGGTTGGCGCCAGGTTGGTGAGCGCTTCCGCTACCGCCATGCGGGCAGAGGCAGCGTGGGAGAGCAGCGCCACCGGAGTACGCTCGCCCATCGACATGGCTTCGCCGTGATAGCTGTCGTAGGTGGCCGCGGTGACGGCGCAATCGGCCACCGGGATCTGCCAGGGACCAACCATCTGGTCGCGATTGACCAGACCGGTCACGCTGCGATCGCCGATGGTGATAAGGAAGGACTTCTCCGCCACGGTCGGCAGACGCAGAACCCGCTCGGCCGCATCACTCAAAGTGATGCCATCGAGCTGGAGCGCTTTGCCCTGTGCTGGCAGGGTCACCACGTCGCGGTGCATCTTGGGCGCCTTACCCAGCAGCACATCCAGCGGCAGATCGATGGGCTGATTGTCAAAGTGGCTGTCAGAGAGGGTCAGATGCTTCTCTTCGGTCGCGGTGCCGATGACGGCATAGGGTGCGCGCTCGCGCTCGCACAGCGCCTTGAACAGCGGCAGCTTGTCCTGCGCTACCGCCAGCACGTAACGCTCCTGGGATTCGTTGCACCAGATCTCCAGCGGGCTCATGCCCGGCTCGTCGCTCTGGATGGCGCGCAGATCGAAACGACCGCCACGCTCACCGTCGTTGACCAGCTCCGGCATGGCGTTGGAGAGACCACCCGCCCCCACGTCGTGGATAAAGACGATAGGGTTGTCGTCACCCAGCTGCCAGCAGCGATCGATCACCTCCTGGCAACGGCGCTCCATCTCGGGGTTATCACGCTGCACCGAGGCAAAGTCGAGATCTTCGGCTGACTGGCCGGAGGCCATGGAGGATGCGGCACCACCGCCCAGACCGATGTTCATCGCCGGGCCGCCCAGCACGATCAGCGCCGCGCCAACCGGGATATCCCCTTTCTGGACATGCTCGGTGCGGATGTTGCCGATGCCGCCCGCCAGCATGATGGGCTTGTGGTAGCCACGCACCTCGACGCCGTTGTGGCTCGGCACCTCCTCTTCGAAGGTACGGAAGTAGCCGAGAATGGCCGGACGGCCGAACTCGTTGTTAAACGCGGCGCCGCCGAGCGGCCCCTCCTGCATGATGTCGAAGGCACTGACGATACGGCTCGGCTTGCCGAAATCCTGCTCCCAGGGCTGCTCGAAGCCGGGAATGCGCAGGTTGGAGACGGAGAAACCGACCAGACCCGCCTTGGGCTTGGCACCGCGACCGGTGGCTCCCTCGTCGCGGATTTCGCCGCCGGAGCCGGTGGCTGCCCCCGGGAACGGGGAGATCGCGGTCGGGTGGTTGTGGGTCTCCACCTTCATCAGGATGTCGACCTGTTCCTGGTGATACTGGTATTCGCCGTTGGCCGGGCTCGGGAAGAAGCGGCCCCCCTGGCTCCCTTCCATCACGGCGGCATTGTCTTTATAGGCAGAGAGGACATGATCCGGCGTCTGCTCGAAGGTGTTCTTGATCATCTTGAACAGCGACTTGGGCTGCTGCTCGCCATCGATGGTCCAGTCGGCATTGAAGATCTTGTGACGGCAGTGTTCGGAGTTCGCCTGGGCGAACATGTAGAGCTCGATGTCGTTGGGGTTGCGACCCAACTTGGTGAAGTTCTCCACCAGATAGTCGATTTCGTCGTCGGCCAGCGCCAGACCGAGCGCCACGTTGGCTTCGGCCAGGGCTGCGCGACCACCGCACAGCACATCCACCTGGGTGAAGGGGCGCGGCTCGTGGTGAGCAAACAAGGCGGCAGCTTCGCTCATCTCGGCAAACACCACTTCCATCATCCGATCATGGAGCACGGCGGCAATGGCGCTGCGCTGGGCGGCACTCAGCTCACCCTGCCCCTTGATGGTCAGGTAATAGGCAATACCCCGCTCCAGCCGCTTGACCTGTTTCAGGCCGCAGTTGTGGGCGATGTCGGTTGCTTTGGAAGACCAGGGGGAGATAGTGCCGGGGCGGGGGGTAACAAGAAACAGCTGACCGCTGGGGGTGTGTTCGGGGATAGTCGGGCCGTAGCGCAAGAGCTGGCCCAAGGTCGCTCGCTCGGGGGGAGAGAGGGGGCTTGTCAGCTCGGCAAAGTGCACATACTCGGCATAGACATCCTCTATCTCTACTCCGCTCTCTACTCCACTCTCGTTTCTCATCTGTGCGAAGCGTTGCAGCAGTTTTTGGACACGAAAATCAGACAGTGCTGGGGCACCACGCAAGATATCCATATGACCTTTCTCACCAAGTTTTAAAGTGGGGGGGAATTGAGACGCGCGTATTATAGGGATCTGGCTCACAGCGGACAAACGTTTTTCTCACTTCGTGCAGTGTGACTCTGCGCACACTCTCTGGTATAAAGGTGCCTCTTTTTTGACAAATGCCGATTTTTTCAACAAAGGTACTCACCTACTTGCGCTGCATTTTTCGACTGTTTATCGGGCTGTTGTTGACGCTGACACTGGTTGGCTGCGACTTCTATAGCCCCTCCAGCCAGCTGGAGCAGATCCGCCAGCGAGGCGAGATCCGGGTTGGCACCATCTATGGTCCCACCTCCTATTACCAGCGTGACGACCTCGCCCAGGGGTTCGATTACGAGCTGGCGCAAAATTATGCCGACTGGTTGGGGGTGAAACTCACCATCATCCCGGTCGACACCACTGACCAACTGGTCACCCTGCTGAAAAAGGGCAAACTCGATCTGGCGGCTGCCGCCATCATGGTCACCCCCGAACGGCGCGAGCTGTTTCGCTTCGGCCCGGGCTTCTACCAGGTCTCTCCCAAACTGGTCTACCGCAACGGCAAACCCAAGCCTGCCTCATTGAACGATATCAAGGGCAAGCTGGTGGTGGCCGCCGGCTCCACCGGTGAAGATCTGCTCAAAGAGATGAGCAAAGAAAATCCGAAACTAGCCTGGAGCACCAGCGACAACGCCGATGTGGAGGAGCTGCTCAAACAGGTGGTGGATGGCAAGATTGACTACACGGTGGTGCAGGATACCGTGCTGGCCCGTACCCAGCGCTACTACCCGGAGCTCACCGAGGGGCTGACCCTGGCCCAGAAGCAAACCGTTGCCTGGGCCATGAGCAAGCTGCCCGATGACAGCCTCTATGCCAGCGTGATCGACTTCTTCGGTCAGCGCTTTATGGATGGTGCCATCGCCAAGCTGGACGAGAAGTACTTCGGCCACGTGCAGAACTTCGACTTTGTCGATACCCGCACCTTCCTCAAGCGCGCCAAGAGCCTGCTGCCCAAGTACCAGCCGCTGTTCCAGACTCACGCCAAGAATATCGACTGGCGTCTGCTCGCCGCCATCAGCTATCAGGAGTCCCACTGGGACCCGCAGGCCCGCTCCTACACCGGCGTGCGCGGCATGATGATGCTGACCGAGCCCACCGCCAAGGCGATGGGAGTCAACGACCGGCTTCATCCGGAAGAGAGCATCAAAGGTGGCTCCCTCTATCTGCAACAGATGATGGAGAAGGTGCCGGATTCTGTGCCCGATGACGAGAAGGTGTGGTTTGCCCTCACCGCCTACAACATCGGTTACGGCCACATGATGGACGCCCGCCGCCTGACCAAAGAGCTCGGCAAGAATCCTGACGCCTGGAGCGACGTGAAAGAGGTGCTGCCGCTGCTGCAGCAAGCGCGCTGGCACCGCAAGGTACGTTACGGCTATGCCCGTGGCAGCGAGGCGCGCAACTATGTCAACAACGTGCGCCAGTATTACCAGAGTCTGCTCTGGCTCGACAACGAGCAGCAGAAGGCACATCAGCGGGAGAGTCTCGACAACGACAGCGAGCCCGAGCTGGCCGAGCGCCCCACCGCCATCGCCGAAGTGGTCAATCAAATCACCATGCGCTAACCAGCCATTATTCGGCTGTTTTCACGCAAACTTCTCTGTTACCATCGATTCACATCGGAGCCTATCCGAAATCGCAATGTTTTCATTATGTTGAGAGATTAAATAACAGCAATTTCGGATGGGCTCCATCAATGACCCAAGGCCGGGATGGCCACCTGAGTTGGGAGGAGACCAAGATGCAAAAACGTAGAAAAATCAGTCTGGTCAGAAAAGCGAAGTGCAGCTGGAGCCCCAGACGCAAACTCAAGCTTAATGACATCAAGCGCAATCTGTGGCGCAGAAATCGATCCTATACCCTGCTTATTGCAGAGCACACAGCATAAACCCGGCATTAGCCGGGTTTTTTATCTTCTTTCTAACCTGAATATCGTCTTACACCAGCGCAGCCTTGAACTGCACCGTCCGCTTGGAGATCAGCGAGTTACAGTGGTTGCAGAAGTAATCCACCGCGCCGCACGCCTTGAGACGCTCCAGCTCCTGTTGGCAGGTGGGGCAGATGGCCGTAACGTGAACGTTAGCCTGGCACTGGCCACAGGTTTGCTCCTTGCTGCGGGTATCCAGTTCAGCCTGGCATGACGGGCAAAGCAGGGCTTCCATAATCAACTCCTCGAAAAGTGGATCTGCCATGGTCTGGCTCCATGGCAGATCCCCCTCCCCTTATTCCTCACCTAAACATGGCGAGGATAACAAAGCGGCTGCCGGTGAGGGCAGCCGCAAGGACTTATTTCTTCTTCATTTTCAGCAGGCGTTTGCGCTGACGTTCCTGACTCAGGGTCATGGTGTTCTTCTTGCCTTCAAACGGGTTGACCGACTCCTGGAACTCGACCCGGATCGGCGAACCCATGATCTTGAGGGACTTGCGGAAGTAGTTGATCAGATACCGCTTGTAGGAGTCCGGCAAGTCGTTCAGCTGGTTGCCGTGGATCACGATGCGCGGCGGGTTGTAGCCACCGGCGTGGGCATACTTGAGCTTGACGCGGCGACCATTGACCATCGGCGGCTGGTGATCTTCCTGCGCCATCTGCATGATGCGGGTCAGCATGGCCGTGCTGGTACGACGGGTGGCGGACTGGTAAGCCTCCTGAATGGATTCAAACAGATGGCCGACACCGCTGCCGTGCAGGGCGGAGATGAAGTGGACGCGAGCGAAGTCGATGAAGCCCAAGCGACGATCCAGCTCGTTCTTCACATCCTCTTTCACCTTCTGATCCAGACCATCCCACTTGTTCACCACCAGCACCACGGAGCGACCGGCGTGGAGCACATAGCCAAGGATGCTCAAGTCCTGATCGGTGATGGTCTCCTGGGCGTCGATCACCAGCAGGCAGACGTTGGCATCTTCGATGGCTTTCAGGGTCTTGATAACGGAGAACTTCTCCACCGTCTCGTGCACCTTGCCACGACGACGCACACCGGCGGTGTCGATGACCACATACTTCTGCTCGTCACGCTCCATCGGAATGTAAACGGAGTCACGGGTGGTGCCGGGCATGTCATAGACGATGACCCGATCTTCACCCAGCATACGGTTGGTCAGGGTAGATTTACCGACGTTGGGACGACCAACGATGGCGAACTTGATAGGCAGGTCGGCGAACGGGGTCTCCTTGGTGTCCTCTTTGGTATCGAGTTCACCGGCAGCCACCATGCGCAGCAGGGCTTCTTCGTCGAAGTCCTCCTCTTCCTCATCCTGCGCATCTTCATCGGTAGCGGAGTCGACCAGGGTCTCCAGATGGGGAGCCAGGGCCAGTTCCAGCAGGCTCAGCACGCCACGACCGTGGGCGGCCGCGATCTGGTAGACGTCACCCAGCGCCAGACCGTAGAACTCGGAGACCGCGGAATCACCGTCGATACCATCGGTCTTGTTGGCCACCAGAAATACCTTTTTGTGGGCCTTGCGCAAGTGCTCGGCGATGGCTTGATCCGCCGCGGTCAGACCGGCACGGGCATCCACCATGAACAGCACGACGTCCGCTTCTTCGATGGCCAGCAGGGATTGCTCGGCCATCTTCAGCTCGATCCCCTCTTCGGTGCCATCGATACCACCGGTATCGACCACGATAAATTCCAGCTCGCCCAACTTCGCCTGACCGTATTTACGGTCCCGGGTCAGACCGGGAAAATCGGCAACCAGGGCATCCCGAGTACGGGTCAAGCGGTTAAACAGGGTGGATTTCCCCACGTTGGGGCGGCCCACCAGGGCTACTACAGGAGTCATAAAAGCCTCATTCTCAAGACGACAAAGGCTCCGGGTCCGAAGACCAGGAGCCGGATATTCACATTATCGGACGATCAAGGACGCTTGAGGGCGTACAACTTGCCGTCACGGCTCTGCACATACAGGGTCTCGCCATCCACCAGCGGGGCGGCGTAGAGACCACTGCTATCGAGCTGCTGCATCGCCTTGATGGTACCGTCGGTACGATCAAGCCAATACAGGTATCCTTCCACATCACCCACCACCACATAGTCACCGAAGATGACAGGTGCAGTGACGGTACGATTTTCCAGCTGGGTGTTTGACCACAGCTCCAGACCGTTGCGACGGTCGATGGCAAACAGATGGCTGCGACTGTCGGTCAGCACGATGGCATTGCCGGTCATCGCCAGATCGCGATAGCCGGAATACTTGCGCTTCCACACTTCATCGCCGGTCATCAGTTTGCGCGCCATCAGCTGACCGTTGTAGGCGATGGCATAGAGCTCATCACCGGCGATCAGCGGGCTGGCATCGACGTCAACCATGCGGTCCAGCTCGGTGGCACCGCGCGGATCAGCCACCTTGGACTGGCGCACAGGCTGGCCGTTGCTCAGCAGGGCGATGCCCACCTTGCCATCGGCACGACCGTAAATCACGGCGCCGTTGGTGATCACCGGTGCACCGGCACTGCGCAGGGTCAGCGGCGGCTGCTCTTCGGAGAGCGACCACTGCATCTTGCCTTCATCAGTGTCGAGGGCGATCAGGCGACCGGAGGTGGTCAACACCACCACGCGGCCATCTTCCACCGCGGGGCTTGCCACCACTTCGCCGGGCACATTGGTCTGCCACAGCACTTCACCGTTCTCTTCGTTCAGGGCGTAGACCACCCCGTTCTCGGAGCCGAGGAACAGCTTGCCGTAACGGGAAACCAGACCACCCGAGAGGCGGGCACTGCGCTTGTCGGCGTTGACCGGCAGGTCGGCCAGATCGACGGTCCAGAGGCGATCGCCACTGGCACGGTCAAAAGCGCTGACATCGCCGTCGCGGGCCGCCGCATAGATACGATCCTCTTCCACCACCGGCTTGAGCTGGGAGTAGAAGTCACCGATGCCATCACCCACAGTAGATGACCATGCGGTGTCGGCAGTGAAGGCAGATTCAACCTTAGGCAGCGGCGCCATCGGGTTGAGATCCTCTTCGGAACTGAACAGGGAGCAACCCTGCAGAGCGAAGGAGACCGCAGCCCCCAGCGCCACCATCTTGAATAGATTACGCATCCGGTGCCTCACCAGTCGCAACGGCCGGCAGGGCCAGATCGTCCATTTTCAGCTTGAGCTCGGCGCTACCCTGCAGGCCGCCGGCATCCGCCGCTGCCTGATAGGCATCACGAGCCTCTTCGGTCTTGCCCTGCTTTTGCAGCACATCACCACGGGCTTCGGCTACCTGCGCCTTGAAGGCCTCATTCTGGATGGTTGCCAGCTTGGCCAGCGCTTCATCTGCCTTGCCCTGATCATTCAGCACACGGGCCAGACGCAGCGCCGCGATGGGACTAATGCTCTCGTCACCCGTGGTCGCCACCAGCTCCAGCTGCTCGGCAGCCAGATCCAGCTTGCCCGCCTTGACGGCAGCGGCAGCCAGTTGCAACGCAGCCAGCTCACCGTAGGAGTCACCCTTGTTGGCAGTGACAAACTGCTGTGCCTGCTCGAAACCGGCGGCATCGCCCTTGGCCAGCTGCTCAATCACCTGGTTGTAAGAGTGGGAGGAGGCCTCCATGGTCTCTTGCTGGTGCTGGTTGTAATAGCGCCAGCCAAACAGACCGACCAGACCGATCACGGTCCCGGCAATCACCGATGTTCCGTTCTCTTTCCACCACTCCTTGATAACCTCAACCTGTTGTTCTTCGGTGGTATAGACTTCCACAGCTTACTCTCCTTTGGCTGCCAGCAGGGCAATGGCGGCGTCAACCTTGACGGTCTGTTGCTCGGCCTGACCACGCAGATATTTGATAGTGATCTCCCCGTTTTGCACCTCGGTCTCACCAAGGATCAGGGCGATTGCCGCGCCGCTCTTGTCGGCACGTTTGAGTTGTTTCTTGAAGTTGCCACCACCGCAGTGGCTCATCAGACGCAAGTCCGGCAGGGCATCACGCAGACGCTCGGCCAGCTGGAAGCCAGCCTGCTCGGTCCCCTCGCCCACCATCGCCAGATAGACATCCACCGCCGGGCGGATATCGGCGTTGAGCTCGAGAGTTTCCAGCATCAGCACCAGACGCTCCATGCCCATGGCAAAGCCCACGGCCGGGGTCGGTTGACCGCCCAACTGCTCTACCAGACCATCGTAGCGGCCACCGGCACAGACGGTGCCCTGGGCACCCAGACTGCTGGTGACCCACTCGAACACGGTCAGGTTGTAGTAGTCAAGACCACGTACCAGACGCTCGTTCACTTCGTATTTGATACCGGCAGACTCGAGCAGGCGCTTGAGCCCCTCGAAGTGGGCCAGGCTCTCTTCGCCCAGATGGTCGAACAGACGCGGGGCACCCGCCAAAATGGCCTGCACCTTTTCATCCTTGGAGTCGAGCACCCGCAGCGGGTTACTGTACATGCGGCGCTGGCTCTCTTCGTCCAGCTGCTCCTTGTACTGCTCCAGATAGGCCACCAGCGCATCGCGGTAAGCGGCACGCTCGGCGCTCTGACCCAAGGTGTTGAGCTGCAGGGTGACATGCTCGCTGATGCCAAACAGACGCCACAGACGGTGGGTCAGCATGATCAGCTCAGCGTCAATGTCCGGCCCGTTGATGCCAAACAGCTCGACACCGAACTGGTGGAACTGGCGATAACGGCCCTTCTGGGGACGCTCGTGACGGAACATGGGGCCCATGTACCACATCCGGCGTTCCTGGTTGTAGAGCAGACCGTGTTCGATACCGGCACGGACGCAGCTGGCGGTCCCTTCCGGACGCAGGCTCAGGCTGTCGCCGTTGCGATCTTCAAAGGTGTACATCTCTTTTTCGACCACGTCGGTCACTTCACCGATGGCGCGCTTGAACAGATGAGTCTGCTCGACAATCGGCATGCGCACTTCGCTGTAGCCATAGCTGGCAACGACCTGGCGCAGGATCTGTTCAACCTTCTGCCATACCGGGCTCTGCTCCGGCAGGCAATCATTCATACCGCGAATAGCTTGGATCTGTTTTGCCACGTTGATACTCGAGAAAAAGAGGTAAAATTTGGCCGCATTATAGGGATTTTCCCCCCCAAGGTAAAATCAGGGAATCCGGATGCGGGATTTAAAATCAGTCACCTGGAAAAAGGGCCACCCAATGTGGCCCTGTTTCGCTCACTCCTTGTCCATCGGGATCCGGTTGGCGGGATCCAGCATGGCGGCGCGGGCGCGAATGCGGCGCTCCAAAGTTGGAATGAGATCCTTGTTGTCGAGCCGATCGACCCGCTGGCCCCCTTCATAGAAGGCACTCTTGTTAGCGGCACCGGCCAGACCAAGGTCGGAGACCAGCGCTTCGCCCGGGCCATTCACCACACAGCCGATGATGGAAACATCCATCGGGGTGATGATGTCTTCGAGCCGCTCTTCCAGTGCATTGACGGTAGCGATCACATCGAACTCCTGCCGTGAGCAGGATGGGCAAGCGATAAAGTTGATGCCACGGGAGCGAATGCGCAGGGATTTGAGGATATCGAAACCGACCTTCACCTCCTCCACCGGATCCGCCGCCAGCGAGATACGCAGGGTATCGCCGATGCCGTCGGTGAGCAGCATGCCCAGACCAATGGCAGACTTCACCGCGCCGGCACGGAAACCGCCCGCTTCGGTGATGCCAAGGTGCAGCGGCTGCTCGATCTGCTTGGCCAGCAGGCGATAGGCACCGACTGCCAAGAACACATCGGAGGCCTTGACGCTCACCTTGAAGTCCTGGAAATCGAGGCGATCGAGATAGTCCACGTGACGCATGGCGGACTCTACCAGCGCCTCTGGGGTCGGCTCGCCGTACTTCTCCTGGATATCTTTCTCCAGCGACCCGCCATTGACCCCGATACGGATCGGGATATTGAGGTCGCGCGCGCAATCGACCACCGAGCGCACCCGCTGCTCATTGCCGATGTTGCCCGGGTTGATACGCAGGCAGTCGGCACCGTACTCGGCCACTTTCAGGGCGATGCGATAGTCGAAGTGGATATCGGCGACGATGGGAATGCGGGTCTGCTGTTTGATCAGCCGGAAGGCTTCCGCCGCTTCCATGGTGGGCACGGAGACACGGACGATATCGGCACCGACCCGCTCGATCCGCTGGATCTGCTCGATGGTGGCGGCGACATCTGTGGTCTTGGTGTTGGTCATGGTCTGCACGGTAATGGGGGCATCGCCCCCAACCGGTACATTACCAACCATGATCTGTCTGGATTTACGACGAATGATGGGTGATTCGTGAGAAGACATGGGAAACAGATTACTCCTGCGGCAGTGAGAAGCGGGCTGTACGACCGTTGTTGTAACGGCTCATATCAAACGACTGACCCTTGTAGTCAAGCTTGACGGCCATGGGCGCGCCAATGATGAACTTCAGGGGCTCGGCGCCTTCCAGCACCAGCTCGTCGTTGGCCTTCTTCAGACCACTGAACAGGGTCTTGCCGTTGGCATCCTTCACATCCAGCCAGCAATCGGCGGTGAAGCTCATCTTCAGTTGCGGCGCAGTCGCCGGATCAACGACAACCTCTTCAGATTCAGTGCCATTGGCGCCGGATACCGCTGCATCGGTCGCAGTGCCGACAGCCGCACTGACATCGGTCGGGGCAACAACAGCCGCAGAAGCAGGCGCCAGGGTAGCAGTCGCATCGGAGACCACCGCAGGGGCAATCACGTCCGTGGCGGCCGGTGCGATGGCAGCGCCTTCGGCCGGAGCGGTGTTGATCGCATCGGGCGGCGTGATTGCAGGTTCAGCTGGAGTCGAACCGGTTGCACTCATCTCGGTGGCTGCCAGCGCCTCATCACCGGCGGAGCGACGGGAAGTACTCTGCCACCACCAGGCGACCGAGAGCGCAATCAACACCAGGATCACCAGCCAGGTCACCACCTTGAGCCGACTGTCGTTGGCTTGCTGGCGGGAGCGACGGGAGAAGCTCTGCATGTCGATATTGTCGGGAGGAGTCAGACCCAGCTTGTCGTAAGCGGCCAGAATGGTCTCGTCGGGGATCCCGACCAGCTTGGCATAGGTACGCAGATAGCCCCGAATAAAGGTATGGGAGGTGTGCTTGTCGTAGGTATCCGATTCGATAGCGGCGATCAGGGTCAGACGAAGGTGAATGCGGGACGCAACCTGTTCTCGTGTCCAGCCAAGCTGTTCACGGGCGTTGCGCAGCAATTGGCCTGGGCCTACTGCCTGGGAGTCGTCTTGGAAATCGTGTTGCTGTTCAATAGTCATTGGCTAAATAACGCTTGGCTTGTTGCGAAGTGGGATATTGCCTTACCAGCTCAGTCCCGAATTGGTGAAGTAATGCCGGCTTGTCCATCGCCTGTGCCAGCCGAAGTCTCAACCAGAGACTCTCCTCGTTCTCGTCTGACACATCGGCAAAACGGGCGAGGTAGGACTGCACATCAGGCAGCTTGCCATCTTTCATGGAAAGCTCGGCCAAGTCCAGCAATAACCCTGGATTGCGGGGATTATACCCCAAGGCCAGGCGATAGTACTCGCCTGCTTTATCATTTCTGCGATTTTGCAGCGCACAAAGTGCCGCATTTTCATAGGTATCGGCAATTTTTACGTAACCTGGCTGAATAACAGCCTGGTTGAACGCCTGATCTGCCTCGGCATACCTGCCGCGATCACAGAGGAAGGCACCATAGTTGTTCATTGCGTCAGCATTGGACGGATCCATGGCAAGGGCGTTCTTGTAATGGGTCTCGGCTGCCTTGAAATCTCCTACCTTCTGGTAGAAGTAGGCAAAACCGATCTGGATCTGGGGGTTGGAGGGGTCATACTGGAGGGCGCGGTCAAGATTGAACTTGGCCTGCTCGGCATTGCCCTGACGCAGGTACTGTATACCCAGGTCGAGGCGGGTTTGGGCAGCCGCCTTGAGGTCAGGACCCACTTCACGCTGGGTCGAGTTCTGGCCAGCGTAAGTGGTCTCGGTCACACAGCCTGGCAGCGCGCAGAGCGCTGCCACTACGATCAATGTACGTGTATCCATTCCCTGTCTATACAATGGCTTAGCATTTAAACCATTTTGACGGAAATCCCATCCTGTTGCATCCGATTTTTGATAGTTCGCTTGGTACGGTCAATCACGTCACCCACCAGCTGACCACAGGCGGCATCGATGTCATCACCACGGGTCTTGCGGACAATCACGGTGAAACCGTACTCCATCAGCACCTTGGAGAAGCGATCGATACGGCTGTTGCTCGGCTTGCCGTAAGGGTTGCCCGGGAAGGGGTTGAACGGGATCAGGTTGATCTTGCTCGGAGTGTCCTTGAGCACCTTGGCCAGCTCGTGAGCATGCTGCATATCGTCATTGATATGATCGAGCAGCACATACTCGACGGTCACCCGACCACCGTTGGCATTGGATTTGGCCAGGTAACGACGGACACCGGCGAGGAACTCCTCGATGTTGTACTTGTCGTTGATCGGCATGATCTCTGAACGCAACTTGTCGTTCGGGGCGTGCAGGGAGATAGCCAGCGCCACGTCGATCTGGTCACCCAGCTTGTCCAGCGCAGGTACCACGCCAGAGGTGGAGATGGTCACCCGGCGCTTGGAGATGCCAAAGCCGTAGTCATCCATCATCAGACGCATGGCGGGCACCACATTGGCGAGGTTGAGCAGCGGCTCGCCCATCCCCATCATCACCACGTTGGTGATGGGACGCTTGCCACCGACCACGCGGGCCGCACGCCACACCTGACCGATGATCTCTGAGACTTTCAGATTGCGGTTGAAGCCTTGTTGAGCCGTGGAGCAGAACTTGCACTCCAGCGCACAGCCAACTTGAGAGGAGACGCAGAGGGTCGCGCGGTCATCTTCCGGGATGTAGACGGTCTCGACCTCCTGATCGCCCACCTGCAGAGCCCACTTGATGGTGCCATCGGTAGAGCGCTGCTCGCGGCTGATCTCGGGCGCCTTGATCTCGGCGATCGCCTTGAGGCGCTCTTTGAGCACCTTGTTGACGTTGGTCATCTGATCGAAATCATCACACCCAAAGTGATAGATCCACTTCATGACCTGATCTGCCCGGAATGGCTTCTCGCCCAGTTCGACGAAAAAGGCACGCATGGCATCCCGATCAAGATCCAGCAGGTTGATTTTTGTTTCGCTCATCAATGGCCTCAGTTCAAACACTTCATCAATTATTGGCTGACGACGTCAGGGGGCGGCATTGTACAAATAATGGGTCTGGCTTTCCACCTGGAGAATAGAGGGATATTGCGTAAACGGCGAAAACAACAAAGGGAGCCGAGGCTCCCTTGGGTCATCATCCACAAAAATCAGCCGCGCGGGCAGATCTCGTTGTCAGAGAAGAAGTAGGCAATTTCGCGGGCAGCGGATGCAGGTGCATCGGAGCCATGCACTGCGTTGCGATCGATGCTCTCGGCATAACAGGCACGCAAGGTACCAGCCAGCGCCTCTTTCGGGTTGGTAGCACCCATGATCTCGCGATTGCGACGGATGGCGTCTTCCCCTTCCAGCACCTGCACCATGACAGGGCCAGAGGTCATGAAGCTGACCAGATTGTCATAAAAAGGCTTGCCCTGATGCTCGGCATAGAAACCGGCAGCCTGTTCACTGCTCATGTGCAGCATTTTGGATGCCACCACTTTCAAGCCTGCGCTTTCGAAACGGCTATAGATGGCACCGATCAGGTTCTTGCTGACAGCATCCGGTTTGACGATAGAGAAGGTACGTTCGATGGCCATTGATATCTTTCCTTAACTACAGAGTTTTATTGTTAGAATCCATGTTCGCTGGCGATTATACGTAAACAAAAACCGGAAAAACACACAAACAAGCAACTTTTTATTAAACATCACTCCCTTGCAATCAACATCCACACTCATCTTGACCGAGCAGAGCCAGAAAATATGTGCGCTTGCGCACGATAGTTACCTTAAGCCGCCAAAACCCCATCTTTTGTTCACAATTCGAACAGCATGAAAAAGGCACCCGAGGGTGCCTTGTCTCGCCTATTTGGCTTCCGCCAGCAAGGCCCGCGCTATGGTGCGCATCCCCAGGGTATTGGCCCCCGGCGCCCAGAGGGCATCGCCGTTGTCACTGAAGCAGGCGGCCAGATCGATATGCAACCAGCCCATCCCTTCGTTGGCAACGAAACGGGAGAGGAAACCCGCCGCGTTGGAGGCGCCACCCGGCCCGCCCCCCTTCACCGGACGGCTGTTGGCCGTGTCGGCGTAATGGGAAGGGCACTGCTGGCGGTGCCAGGGCTCCAGCGGCAGCGGCCAGGCAGGCTCATGCTCGGCATCGGCATAGGTCATGGCCCGGCTTACCAACCCTTTATCGAGGCCTAACAGAGCATTGTAGCGCCCACCCAGCGCCATCACAGCAGCGCCGGTCAGGGTCGCGGCATCGATGATCAGCGGTGCGCCGGACTCGCTCGCCAGTTGCAAGCCATCGGCCAGTACCAGCCGCCCCTCGGCGTCGGTATTCACAATCTCGACCGTGGTGCCGTTCTTGTAGGTGAGGATATCCCCCAGCTTGTAGGCGTGGCCGGAGACCAGGTTCTCGGCGCAGCAGAGAATAAGTTTCACCCGCTTGTCGAGCCCACGCAGCATGGCCAGCGCCAGCGCACCGGTAACAATCGCCGCACCACCCATGTCGCACTTCATAGTGAGCATCCCCTCGGAGCTCTTCATGGAGTAGCCGCCGGAGTCAAAGGTGATCCCCTTGCCCACCAGCGCTGCCGCTACCGGCGCCTTGGGGTCACGCCCCGGGTTGAAGTCGAGCTCCAGCAATACCGGTTCGCGCGCACTGCCGCGGCCCACCTGGTAAAGGCCGACCCAGCCCGCCTGTTGCAGCGCTTCGCCTTTCAAAATGCGATGGCTCACCTTGTCCGGCGCCAGCTCGGTAATAAAGGAGGCCGCTTCCACCGCCAGCTCCAGCGGGCCCAGCTGCTCCGGGGTGGCATTGGTCATCTCGCGCACCCAGAGGCCACAGAGCCAGCGCGCTTCCAGCTCCTCTCTGTCCTCTTCCGAGGACATGGCCCACTGCAGTTGCACCTCCACCTTGGGCGTTTGCAGCCCTTGGGCAAAAGCCCACTGCTGTTCACGCTCCCAGTGACCAGCCAGGGTCACTTTCTGGATCCCCTGCTGGCAGAGGCGACGGGCCGCCTGCTGGATATCGAGCAGCGGATTAGCCGTCACCAGATGGATCACCATGCCGTCGGCACGGTGAGAGAGCAGCGCCCCCTCCCCCCACTCGGCCGGTGCAAATTCACGACTCAGCCAGACATTCATACGGTCACCTCCTGCAGCCAGCGGGCGATGGTACGCAGACCGTGCCCCTTGGCGCCGGTCGCCCAGAGATCGTTGCCCGATTTCTGATAAGAGGCTGCCAGATCCAGGTGCACCCAACCCTTGCCCTCATCACGCACGAAGCGGGAAAGGAACGCAGCAGCCGTGGTGGCACCGGCCGTGCCTTCTGCCGAGGCGACGTTGCCCAGATCGGCAAAGGCCGAGGTGAGCTGGCTGGCATGCCAGGGCTCCAGCGGCAGCGCCCACGCCTGTTCGTTTTCCACCTTGGCGGCGGCCAGCGCACGCAGCTGTTCGGTCTCATCGAGGGCAAACACCGCATTGTAGTCACGCCCCAGCGCCATCTTGGCGGCGCCGGTCAGGGTGGCTGCGTCAAGGATATAAGCCGCACCGCTGTCGGAGGCCGCCATCAGGCCATCGGCCAGCACCAGACGACCTTCCGCATCGGTGTTCTGGATCTCGACCGAAACCCCATTCTTGTAAGTGAGGATGTCGCCCAGCTTGAAGGCGTGGCCGGAGACCAGGTTCTCGGCGCAGCAGAGAATGAGCTTCACCCGCTGGTTCAGACCGCGGCTGATAGCCAGCGCCAGCGCGCCGGTCACCATGGCCGCGCCGCCCATGTCGGACTTCATCGGCAGCATGTTGTCAGAGGACTTCATGGAGTAGCCACCGGAATCAAAAGTGATCCCCTTGCCCACCAGCGCCGCCACCACGGGCGCATTGCGATCCCCGGTCGGGTTGTAGTCGAGCTCCAGCAGCACAGGCTCGCGCTCGCTGCCACGGCCAACCGACCAGATCCCGATATGACCGGACTCGCGCAGCGCTTCACCGGCGGTGATGCGAGCTGTAACCTGATCCCCGGCGATACCACGAATGAGCAACAGGGCCGATTCCGCCAGACTCATGGGGTAGATCTCTTCCGGACAGCCATTGGTGATGTCACGTACCCAGCGAGCCGCCTTGAGCAGCGCATCCAGTTCACGGGCTTCCGCGTCGCTCTGCTGGCCAAAATCCAGTTCACGCGCACCCTTGGCGGCGTAGAAACCCTGGGCGAACGCGTAGCGACGCTCCAGATCCCAGCCTTCACCGGCCAGCATCACCCGCTTGATCCCGCTCGATTCGAGGCGACGGGCGGCGCGCTGAACGGTGCGCAGAACATCCTTCTCCTGACCCGCGGCACCAAGATGGATCAGTGCCTCGTCGCCATTGAAACTGAGCTGGGCGCCCTCGCCCCAATAGGCGGCCGCAGCCTGGGTGGATAACGCTACCTTCATCATGTCAGCCATCGTGTTTGCTTCCTTTTTACTGGCACTATGTATAAGCACTCTTTATGGGAAAGAGCTTATTGGCAAAGAGAGAATAACGAATACAAAAAAGGCCGTGCCCCCGAGGGTCACGGCCTTCCACCATATCACCGAAGCACCACAGGATGCTGCACGTGCAATTCACTCATGTGTAATTAATGGCGTTCAGAGGCAAGGTTCAGGGTGTACTTGGGCAGTTCCACCACCAGATCCTCGTCCGCCAGCTTAGCCTGGCAGCTGAGGCGCGATTCCGGCTCCAACCCCCACGCCTTGTCCAGCATGTCGTCTTCCAGCTCGTCACTTGGCTCGAGCGAGTCAAAGCCCTCGCGCACCACGCAGTGGCAGGTAGTGCAGGCACAGGATTTCTCGCAGGCGTGCTCGATTTCGATACCGTTGCGCAGCGCCACATCCAGAATGGTCTCGCCGCTTTGCCCCTCGAGGGCGGCGCCATCCGGACAGAGTACGGGATGAGGAAGAATGATCAGTTTTGGCATATTACACCTTGTTGACGTTTTGTCCGGTCAGCACCTTGCGGATGGAGGCGTCCATCCGGCGGGCTGCAAACTCGCCACTGACAGCATCAGCTGCCTCAATGGCTTCTTTGATTTGATGGGTTGCGCCGCTGTTGCGCATGGTCAGCAGATGGGCGATGGCGGCATCAATCTCGGCACGCTCGGCAGCATTGAGCAGGACATCGCCATCGGCGGCCAGCGCCGCATTGAGACTCTCGACCACCCGGTCGGCTTCAACCTGCTGCTCGGCCAGCATGCGGGCATCCATATCCTGCTGGGCGTTCTCGATGGAGGCACTCAGCATGTTGAGGATATCCTGCTCCGCCAGCCCGTAAGAGGGCTTAACCTGGATCTCGGCCTGCACGCCGGAGGATTTCTCCATGGCGCTGACCGAGAGCAGACCATCCGCATCCACCTGGAAGGTGACGCGAATATGGGCGGCGCCGGCAGCCATCGGCGGAATACCGGTCAGGGTAAAGCGGGCCAGGGAGCGGCAATCGGCCACCAACTCGCGCTCACCCTGTACCACGTGAATGGCCATGGCGGTCTGACCATCCTTGAAGGTGGTGAACTCTTGGGCGCGAGCAACCGGAATGGTAGTGTTGCGCGGGATCACTTTCTCGGCGAGGCCACCCATGGTCTCGAGACCCAGCGATAGCGGGATAACGTCCAGCAGCAGCATCTCGGCTTCGGGCTTGTTGCCCACCAGAATATCGGCCTGGATGGCGGCGCCGATGGCGACCACCTTGTCCGGATCGATGCTGGTCAGCGGCGTACGCTGGAAGAACTCGCCCACCAGTTCACGCACCAGCGGCACCCGGGTGGAGCCACCGACCATCACCACTTCCAGCACTTCCACCTGCTCGAGACCGGCATCGCGCAGGGCGCGGCGACAAGCCAGCAAGGTCCGTTTCACCAGCGGGGTGATGAGTTCATCAAACTGGCTGCGGCTCACTGAACCCTGCCAGCCCGCAAAGGTGCACGCCACCTGCTCGGCATCGGTCAGGCCGTGTTTGACGGCAGCGGCCACATCCAGCAGCTCGCGCTGCAGATGGGCATCCAGCTCGCCGGAGAGGCCCGCCTGCTCCTTGATCCAGTCCGCCAGCAGGTGATCGAAGTCATCACCGCCGAGGGCCGAATCGCCGCCGGTCGCCATCACTTCAAACACACCGCGGTGCAGACGCAGGATGGAGATATCAAAGGTACCGCCCCCCAGATCGTAAACCGCGATCACCCCTTCCTGACCGGAGTCAAGGCCATAGGCAATCGCAGCCGCGGTCGGCTCGTTGAGCAGTCGCAGCACGTGCAGACCGGCCAGACGGGCCGCATCCTTGGTGCCCTGACGCTGGGCATCATCGAAATAGGCGGGCACGGTAATGACCACGCCATCGAGATCGCCCCCGAGTGTCTGGGCGCCACGCTCGGCCAGCTTTTTGAGAATTTCGGCCGAGACCTGCACCGGATTGACCAGCCCCTGACGGGTTTGCAGTTGCGGCATGCCATTGTCGGCGGCAACAAACTGGTAAGGCTGCTGGCGGGTATCGATATCGGCCAGCGCCTTGCCCATCATCCGTTTGACCGAGACGATGGTGTTGTGAGGATCGAGTGCCGCTTCGCGCTTGGCATCAATTCCGACTCGAATGGCGTCGCTTTGGTAGTGCACCACTGACGGGAGCAGGTCGCGCCCTTGCTCATCGCAAAGGGTATCGGCGTGACCGCTGCGAACCGCAGCGACGAGAGAGTTGGTGGTGCCGAGATCGATGCCGACGGCACGTTTGTGCTGATGAGGAACAGCGCTCTGGCCGGGTTCGGCGATTTGCAGTAATGCCATGGGTAATGAAACTTCCAGCGTTAAAGGATCAAGACTCGAGAAGCGAGTCTTCGAATCGTTCCAGCTCTTCGAGGAGCTTGTCGACAAACTTGAGTTTGCGAACGCAATCAGCGGCAACGAGATCTCTGCCGGCGGCAAGAGACTCGGTCAGCTGCTGCATCAACATCTGGTGATCATGCCTGATCTCGCTGCGAAAATCCTTGATGGCGCGCTCAGGGTCGGCGTCATCTTTCAGATCGGCCAAACGCTCGCGCCACTCCAGCTGCTGCATCAGAAACGCGGTATCTTGCAGAGTCTGCTGTTCACCACGGATATCGGTGCCACGCAGGGAGAGCAGATATTCTGCACGGCGCAGCGGCGCCTTGAGGGTGGTGAATGCTTCGTTGATCTGGGCGGCACGTTGCACCGCAGCCAGCTGCTCCCGTTCGGGGGCGGTGGCAAAACGATCAGGATGGAATTGGGTTTGCAGCTGGCGGTAGGTATCAGCCAACTGACGGGTATCGAGCTCGAAGCCTTCAACCAGCCCAAACAGCTCGAAATGATTCATGCAAACCTCTTGGAAACGTTCGCCACTACCTCACTCGCCCCTGGCAAATGAGATGTGGTTGAACGGGTCATGGGCGACCCGTTCAACCACAGACGAAGGATCATTGACGTCAAACATCTCAGACACTGAAGCTTTCGCCGCAACCACACTCGCCTTTGGCGTTGGGATTATTGAACTGGAAGCCCTCGTTGAGGCCCTCCTTGACGAAATCTAGCTCGGTGCCATCCAGATGGATCAGGCTCTTGGCATCAACAATAATCTTGACGCCCTGCTGCTCGAACACCTGATCCTCATCGGTCAGTTCATCAACGAACTCAAGCACGTAGGCCAGACCGGAGCAGCCGGTGGTTTTGACGCCGAGGCGCAGGCCAATGCCCTTGCCCCGGTTAGCCAGAAAAGAGGAAACCCGTGCCGCGGCGGCATCTGTCATGGTAATAGCCATACTGCTCTCCGGCGCTTAGAGACCTTTCTTCTGCTTGTAATCGGCGATGGCGGCCTTGATGGCGTCCTCAGCCAGAATGGAGCAGTGGATCTTCACCGGTGGCAGGGCCAACTCTTCAGCGATATCTGTGTTCTTGATGCCAGCCGCTTCGTCCAGGGTCTTGCCCTTGACCCATTCGGTCACCAGAGAGCTGGAGGCGATGGCGGAACCGCAGCCGTAGGTCTTGAACTTGGCATCTTCGATGATGCCTTCGTCGCTGATCTTCAGTTGCAGCTTCATCACGTCGCCACAGGCGGGCGCACCGACCATGCCGGTTGCAACGCTGGGATCATTCTTGTCGAAACCACCGACGTTGCGAGGATTCTCGTAGTGGTCGATTACTTTTTCACTGTAAGCCATATCTCACTCCTGCTAATTCTGTTGCTCACTGACCAGATAGATCAGTGATGAGCCCATTCGACCGTGTTCAGATCGACGCCGTCTTTGTACATCTCCCACAGAGGGGACATCTCGCGTAGACGACCGATGGAGTCACGAATAAGCTTGACCGCGTAGTCAATCTCTTCCTCGGTGGTGAAGCGACCCATGCTGAAACGGATGGAGCTGTGTGCCAGCTCGTCGTTCAGACCCAGTGCGCGCAACACATAGGAGGGTTCCAGGCTGGCGGAGGTACAGGCCGAACCGGAAGAGACCGCCAAATCTTTCAGCGCCATGATGAGGGATTCCCCTTCCACATAGGCAAAGCTGACGTTGAGGTTGCCCGGAACACGTTGCTCCAGATCGCCATTGATGTAGACGGCTTCAATATCCTTGATGCCATTCCACAGACGCTGGCGCAGTGCCAAGATACGCTCGCCTTCACTCACCATCTCTTCTTTGGCGATGCGGAAAGCTTCGCCCATCCCGACGATCTGGTGGGTCGGCAGAGTACCGGAACGCATGCCGCGCTCGTGGCCGCCACCGTGCATCTGGGCTTCCAGACGAACGCGCGGTTTGCGGCGAACAAACAGCGCACCGATCCCTTTTGGACCATACACCTTGTGCGCAGAGACGGAGAGCAGATCCACTTTCAGTGCTTCCACATCTACCGGGATCTTGCCCACACTCTGAACGGCATCCACGTGCAGCAGGATCTTGCGGGAACGGCACAACTCGCCGATGGCGGCAATGTTCTGAACCACGCCGATTTCGTTGTTCACATGCATGATGCTCACCAGGATGGTGTCATCACGCATGGCATTCTCGATCATCTCGAGAGTAAACAGGCCGTTGGGCATCGGCTCAAGATAGGTCACCTCGAACCCTTCACGCTCCAGCTGGCGACAGGTATCGAGCACCGCCTTGTGTTCGGTCTTGGAGGTGATGATGTGCTTGCCCTTGCTGGCATAGAAGTGGGCAACACCCTTGATGGCCAGGTTATTGGATTCGGTCGCACCGGAAGTGAAGACGATCTCGCGGGGATCGGCACCGATCAGATCTGCCACTTGATTACGGGCCAGATCCACCGCCTCTTCAGCTTGCCAGCCAAAGCGGTGAGAACGGGAAGCCGGATTGCCGAACAGGCCATCCATGGTGAGACACTGCATCATTTTTTCTGCGACACGCGGGTCCACCGGACAGGTTGCCGAATAATCAAGGTAAATAGGCAGTTTCATGTTTTTCTCCGTCACAGTCCGGGTCATACAGAGTCCCGCTGTGGAAAGCACGTTTATAGTTGGACTTTCAAGCTCACATCGCCGTGTTCTGCCCGATCAACCAGGGACAACACGGTCTTCATTTGTTCATCTTGCTTGCCGGCAATCCGGCGTACATCGGCCTGGCGTACCAGCTCGGCCAGGGTGATATCCCCGAGGAAGCTGGAGATACGCTCGCTCAGATCGCGCCACAGGGAGTGCGTCAGGCACTGTGTACCACCGTGGCAGCCGCCCTTACCGAGGCACTTGGTGGCATCGACCGACTCATCGACCGCGGTGATCACCTGACCAACCGAAATCTCGCCTGGGGCCAACCCGAGGCGATAACCACCACCCGGGCCACGCACGCTGCTCACCAGACCATGTTTACGCAGGCGGGCAAAGAGCTGCTCGAGATAGGACAACGAGATGCCCTGGCGCTCGGAAATATCGGCAAGGGGGACGGGCCCCTGCTCTGCATGCAGCGCCACGTCGAGCATGGCGGTTACAGCGTAACGTCCTTTTGAAGTCAGTCTCATGTGCCTTACCGTCTTGCGAAGCAATTTAATGGGGCACATGGTCACATACCCGACCAAATCAGTCAAGTATATGGTTGAGTAAATCAGTCGGATTAATCCGGTACGCGCGCTTTCTGCACCGAGGTCAGAATACCGCGCAGAATGTTGAGCTCAGCTGCTTCCGGCCGAGCCCGATTGAACAGGCGACGCAGCTTGCTCATCACATGACCCGGATGATCATCAGCAATAAAACCGGTCTTCATCAGGGTTTGTTCCAGGTGCTGATAAAACCCTTCCAGCTGGGCGGCACTCGGATAGACCATCTCCTCTTCAGGCTCGGCGGCCTGCCCCTTTAGCCAGCGCACCCGCACTTCGTAGCAGAGAGTCTGCACCGCCATGGCCAGATTGAGAGAGCTGTAATCAGGATTGGCCGGAATGGCCACGTGGTAGTGGCACTTTTGCAATTCGTCGTTGGTGAGACCGCTGCGTTCACGGCCAAACACCAGCGCGACCGGGTGCTGCATCCCCTCAACCACCGACTTTTCGCCGGCCTCACGGGGATCGAGCATGGGCCAGCTCAGGGTTCGCGAGCGGGCGCTGGTGCCAATCACCAAACCACAATCGGCGATCGCGTCGTCCAGCGTCGGGACGATACGGGCATTGGCAAGCACATCGCTGGCACCAGCCGCCAGGGCGAAGGCATTGTCATCCGGCAAGGCTTGCGGATCAACCAATACCAGCTGGGTCAACCCCATGGTCTTCATGGCACGTGCCGCAGACCCCATGTTGCCGGTATGAGAGGTGTTTACCAAAACGATACGAATCTGATCCAACATGCCCAGTCAATCTTCAGTCAAAAATGGCGCGCAATTGTAACATAAGAGAACACGATGTTGGCACCGTAAAAGCCGAGCCATTTCAGAACAAAACCACCCGTTTGTATAACAAACCAGCATGAGGGAAGTGAGAGGGGGGGACTAAACTTGATGGATATCCGATAAACGGCACAGGAGACACAACGCCATGCTTCCTCCCTTTATCTATGAGAGATTGCCCAGCCTCTACCTGCTGGCAGCCATTGCCATTATTACGTTGAGTGATCAGCCCCTGCTCTGGTTTGCAGGCGCCTTACTGTTTATCGCCGGAGCGGTGACCTGGATGATGCGCTCCAGCTACCGACGTACCGATCTGATTATCTTTCCGAGCAAACGCTGGCTACAGCCGGAGTGGCTGTATGAAGCGCAGCCCTTCATCTGGCTGGCTGCGGGGCTAGCCATGTCACAGCTGCCCGCCCCTGCGGCACTCATCGCCTTGGTGCCCTGTCTGTGGGCCTGTCGTTGCCTCTGGGCACGGCACCATTATCGTCGCCATGCCCATGGGGTGATTGTCCACTTAAGACGGGATCCCGCCCGGCGCCGTCCGCACCGGAGCCTGCGCTGACTCGGTACGGGCGCGTTCGATAAACGTCGCCAGATCCATCAGGGGATACTTCATCAGGCTTGGCAAGCCATCGAGATCCAGACTGTCCATCAAGTTTTTCACCTCAAGACCCAGTTCGGTATCCCCTTCTATCTTCAGCTTACGCTGGAAAAAAAGCGAATCAGGATCCTCTTTGCGACCAGCGATGAGGATCAGGTCGTTGGCGGTACCGCTGAAGCAGACATCGGCCTTGTCACACTCGCGAGCCACCACCAGCTGGCCATTCTGCTCACTGATAAACCAGCACAGCTCCAGATCAGAGACTTCGACTTTCAGCCACTTGTCTGCCAGAAACTCGAAATCACCATCTTCGATAGCCTCTTTGAAAACCCGGGCCAGCAAACTCTCCATCAGCTGCTTTTGCAGATTGAACGGAACCAGCTTGAGGGGATGGCGCAAGAAGCGCGGAGCCTGTTCGACCAGGCGGCGTTGCAGTTGTTGAAACACGATAGACTCCCTTTTTTGCGCATTCAAACACAGGGAGAGTGGCAAGATCCTGTTGGAAATCAAACTTGTGCAGGGTTACCTCAAGAAGGGTAAAGCCACACAAAGCTGCCTCAGGTCAAAAAGCGGGAGTGCATGGCTGCATACAATCAGGGCTCGTTTGCCCTTCATATGCACTCTCGGAGCGTACCAATGGAATTACTCTGTCCGGCAGGCAGTTTGCCGGCACTGAAAACCGCCGTGGATAACGGGGCCGATGCCGTTTATATCGGTTTCAAGGATGACACCAATGCCCGCCACTTTGCCGGTCTCAACTTTACCGACAGCAAACTGGAGAAGGCGGTGGATTATGTGCATCAACATGGTCGCAAGCTGCATATTGCCATCAATACCTTTGCCCATCCCGGGGCCGATACTCGATGGAAACAGGCGGTTGATCGCGGGGTGGCCCTCGGCGCCGATGCGTTAATCATCGCCGATCTCGCCGTGCTGGAATATGCCAGCCGCCACTACCCCGAGATGGAACTCCATGTCTCGGTGCAGGCCAGCGCCACCAATGCCGCCGCCATTCGCTTCTATCAGCAGCAATTCAATGTCACACGGGTGGTGCTGCCCCGGGTGCTCTCCATGCATCAGGTCAAGCAGCTGGCCCGCGAGACCGATGTTGGCCTTGAGGTATTCGCTTTTGGCAGCCTCTGCATCATGGCCGAGGGGCGCTGCTATCTCTCCTCCTACATGACTGGCGAGAGTCCCAATACCGTCGGTGCCTGCTCACCGGCCAAGTTCGTCCGTTGGGAAGAGACCCCGAATGGTCTCGAGTCGCGGCTCAACGAGGTGCTGATCGACCGCTATGGCCCGGGCGAAAATGCTGGCTATCCGACCCTGTGCAAGGGGCGTTTCGACGTGGATGGCCAGACCTACCACGCGCTGGAAGAGCCCACCAGTCTCAATACCCTGGGTCTCTTGCCCGAGCTGTTCAAGACCGGGATCCAGTCGGTCAAGATTGAAGGGCGCCAGCGCAGCCCCGCCTATGTGGAGCAGGTGACCCGGGTGTGGCGTGCAGCCATCGATGCCTATCAGGCCAATCCCGAGGCCTATCAGGTCAAAGCTGAGTGGGATGCCCAGCTCGCCCGCGTCTCCGAAGGTAGCCAGACTACCCTCGGCGCCTACCATCGTCAGTGGCAATAAGGAGTCCACCCATGCAATTTTCTCTCGGGCCTCTGCTCTTCTACTGGCCCAAAGCCGATACCGAAGCCTTTTACCATGCAGCCGCCGACAGTCAGGCCGACATCATCTATCTGGGGGAGACCGTCTGCAGCAAGCGGCGCGAACTCAAAGTCGATGACTGGATTGCACTGGCCCGTCAGGTGGCTAGCTCCGGCAAACAGGTGGTGCTCTCGACCCTAGCCCTTATCTCCGCCCCTTCCGAGCTCAAGGAGGTGAAGCGACTGGTCGACAATGGCGATCTTATGGTCGAAGCCAACGATCTCGGTACGGTGCAACTCGCCTGGGAGGCAGGGATCCCCTTCGTCTGTGGTCCCGCCATCAACGCCTATAACGCCGATGTGCTGCGCATGCTGCTCAAACAGGGGATGAAACGCTGGGTCATGCCGGTTGAACTGTCCCGTGACTGGCTGATCCAGCTCAATCAGGATCTGGGCACCCTGCGCGACCAATTTGAGGTCGAGGTGTTTGCCTACGGCCATCTGCCGCTCGCCTACTCGGCGCGCTGCTTCACCGCCCGATCCCTCGACAAGCCCAAGGACAACTGCGAGCTCGCCTGCATCAACTACCCCACCGGACGACTGGCCAACAGCCGCGAGGGGCAGCGGGTGTTCAATCTCAACGGGATCCAGACCCAGTCCGGTTACTGCTACAACCTGGGTAACGAGCTGGCTGGTATGGAAGGTCTGGTAGATGTGGTCAGGCTTTCGCCGCAAGGGATGGAGACGCTGGAGATGCTGGCCCGCTTCAAAGCCAACCGGCAGGGCCAGGCACCCCTCTCCTTGCAGCAAGGAAGCGATTGCAACAGCTACTGGCGTCAGATCCCCGGCATGAGCCTGGTGGAGTAAACCCGCTATTTGCCCAACAAAAAGGCCTCATCGCGAGGCCTTTTTTACCACTATCTGGCAGTAGATCAGGAGGGCTGATCACCCTTGTTACGAGCGCTCTGGGCACCTGGCGGCAAGGGCTTGCGCGCCATCAACTCCAGCTCCAGCAGCGCATAGCGGTGCTCGATGAAATCATAGACGTTGTTGGATAAGGCCAGCTTGAAGTAGCTGATGGCCTCCTTGCGGTTGCCTTTGCCCAGCTCGAACTTGCCCAGATAGAAGTAGGTTTCACACAGGCGCTCGGCGAGCTCCCGGTTATCCTTCACCCCTTTCACCACGTTGCCCATCAGCTGGGAAGCGTTGATCTCGCCGGTATAGAGGCGAACCAGATCCCAGTTCCAGGCATCGTCATCGTACTTGTTGAGACGCTCGCGCATCCGGCTCATGGCGGCCGACGGGTCGAGTTTCTGCTCAGCCAGATAGAGCCAGATCACCCGATAGGGGTCTTCCGGCTGCGCCTCGTAGAAACGCTTCATATCGGCCGCGGCCAGCTCGGGACGGTTACCGTAATAGAGGGCGATGCCACGGTTGAGATAGGCATAGTCATAGTCCGGCGCCAGTTCGAGGGCGGAATCGAACGCATCATAGGCTTCGTCGTAATTCTGCTGCTGTACCAGATAGACGCCGATGAAGTTGTAGGCCTCGGCGAAATCCGGTTTCTCCCGCAGGGCACGGTTGAAATCGAGCCGCGCGAGGGAACGCAGACCAACCCGATCAAACACCACGGCACGCTCATAGAACAACTCTGCCCGTTGCTCGGTGGTCAGTTCCATTTCACTGAGCATCTGCCCGAGTCGGGCGAGCGCCAGCTCACTCTGGTAGGAGACCTGCAGGGGGGTCGCCAACACCAGTGAAGCAGGCTGCGGCTTGGGAACCTTGGGGGTGTTAACCTGACTGCTACTGCTGCAACCCCACATGGGAAGCAACAACAGGATACCGAGGAGGTATCCAATCCCTTTCCTGACGTTCAATGAACACTCCGACGCTTACGCTTGACCCCGCATATGGTAAAGGTCAACTGCCGCTTTGTCATGTAGCTGTGCCCCTCTACCTCAAATAAATCAGGATTCGACAGGGTATCCGGCATCGCACCAACCGCGAAACCCGCCGTCGACGCTGATCACCTTGCGATAACCCATCTGTTGCAGGTTGTCCGCCGCCAGAATTGAGCGAAAACCACCACCACAATAGAGGTAGAGCTCGGTCTCAAGATCCGGGAACTGGGTCTCGATATCCCGCTCAATCACGCCACGACCCAGATATCGGGCACCAGGCAGATGGCCTTTGGCCCACTCGCTCTCTTCCCGTACGTCGATCAGGTGAAACGTGCGCCCTTCATCCTGCCAGCGCTTGATCTGGTGAACATCGGTTTCGGTGATGCGGGAGCGGATCCCGTCAACCAGCGCCAAAAAACGGGGATTGTGATGCATGACAAACTCCTGTTGTTTAAATCATGTGCGTCAGCAAACGACACGCAGAGATAAGAAAAGAGCGCCATGAGGCGCTCTTCACTGTTACGGCAGGATTTCCTGTTGGTCCGCACCCTCTTTCTCTACCTGGGTGGGCAGCATGTGCTCGCGCTTGACGCCGAGGAACATGGCAAACGCACTCGCCACATAGATGGAGGAGTAGGTACCGAACGCCACACCGATCACCATGGCCACGGCAAAACCGTGGATCAGCGCACCGCCCTTGAGCAGCAGCGCCAGCACCACGATAAAGGTGAGGCCGGAGGTGATG
This sequence comes from Aeromonas sp. Y293-4, assembly GCF_027705905.1. Taxonomy (NCBI): domain Bacteria; kingdom Pseudomonadati; phylum Pseudomonadota; class Gammaproteobacteria; order Aeromonadales; family Aeromonadaceae; genus Aeromonas; species Aeromonas sp. Y293-4. The sequence continues at coordinate 70,622 of NZ_JAPDCI010000001.1, forward strand.
ATGGTACGACTCAGGGTCTCGGTCATGGAGAGATCCAGAATGTATTCGGTATCCCCTTTACGCACCTTGCGGAAGTTCTCCCGCAAGCGGTCGAACACCACGATAGTATCGTTCAGGGAGTAACCCACCAGGGTCATCAGTGCCGCCAGTACGGTCAGGTCGAACTCGTACTGGAAGTAGGCAAAGACACCCAGCGTGATCACCACGTCGTGCACCAGAGAGAGAATGCCCCCCAGCGCCAGACGCCATTCGAAACGCACTGCCACGTAGGCCAGGATACAGAGGATAGAGGCCAGCATCGCCAGCGCACCATCGGTCGCCAGTTCATCCCCCACGGAAGGGCCGACGAACTCGACGCGTTTGAGCACTGCGCCCTCGTCGAGCTGCTTGGCCGCCGCCAGCACTTCGTTACCCTGTTGTTCTACCTTGACCCCCTCTTTCGGGGTCAGGCGGAACAGCACGTCACGGCTGGAGCCAAAGTGTTGCAGGGTTGCCCCTTCAATCTTCTGCTCTTCCAGAGCGTCGTGGATCTTGTCCAGGCTCACCGACTGCTGGAACCCCACCTCGATGGTGGTACCACCGGTAAAGTCCAGACCCCAGTTCAGCCCCCGATCAAACAGGAAGAACAGGGCTACCACCATCAGCACGGAAGAGAAAACCACACCCGGCTTGGCATAGCGCATAAACGGGATCGGTTTTTCAAAATGTAGAATCTGAAACATTTCTCTATCCTCAGATGGGCAGCTTGTCGATACGCCGTCCACCCCAAGCCAGGTTGATAATGGCACGGGAAACTGTGATGGCAGTAAACATGGAGGCGGTCAGACCAATGCCCAGCGTCAGAGCAAAGCCCTTGATGGCGCCGGTGCCGATACCGAACAGGATCACACAGGTGATCAGCGAGGTCACGTTGGAGTCGGCGATGGTGGAGAATGCTCGATCAAAGCCCAGATGGATGGCTTGCTGAACACCCCGACCGTTGCGGATCTCTTCACGAATACGCTCGTAGATCAGCACGTTGGCATCCACCGCCATACCCAGCGTCAAGACGATACCGGCGATACCCGGCAATGTCATGGTGGCCCCCGGAATCATCGACATGATGCCGACAATCAGCACTAGGTTCATACATAGCGCCAAGTTGGCAACCCAGCCGAACGCGCGGTAGTAGATCCCCATGAACAGCACGATCACCAGCATGGCCCAGCCGATGGCTTCCATACCGCTGTCGATGTTCTGTTGACCCAGGCTCGGGCCAATGGTGCGCTCTTCCACGATCTGGATCGGGGCGATCAGGGCACCGGCACGCAGCAGCAGCGCCAGGTTGTGGGCTTCGTTGGCGTTGTCGATACCTGTGATACGGAACTGGCTGCCAAGACGCGACTGGATGGTGGCGACGTTGATCACCTCCTCCTGCTTGCGGAACTTGCGCTTGCCATCCGGACCAGGTTGACCGACCGGCTTGTACTCGATGAAGACGGTCGCCATCCCTTTACCGACGTTGTCCTTGGTAAAGTTGGCCATCTTGTTGCCACCCTGGCCATCCAGCTTGATGTTGACCTGGGGACGGCTGTACTCGTCGAAACCGGACTGGGCACCCACGATGTGGTCACCGGTCAGGATCACCCGCTTTTGCAGCACCACGGGACGACCGTTGCGATCGTTATAGACCTTGGAGCTGGGCGGGACACGGCCGTCGGCCGCAGCCTGGATGTCGGCAGTCTCATCGACCATGTGGAACTCCAGGGTCGCGGTCGCACCGAGGATCTCCTTGGCACGGGCGGTATCCTGAATACCGGGCAGTTCAACGACAATGCGCTCGGCGCCTTGCTGTTGTACCAGCGGCTCGGCCACGCCCAGTTCGTTGACCCGGTTTCGGATGATGGTGATGTTCTGCTCGAGGGCGTACTTCTTCACTTCCTTGATCTTGGCTTCGCTCAGACCAGCCAGCAGGATAAACTCATCCCCTTTCTGCTCGGTAGTGAAGGTCAAATCAGGGTTCTGACGACGCAGATGAGAAACGGCGCGTTCCTGATCGGCTTCGTCACGGAAGATCACCTGCACCTGATCACCGACCCGGCGCACGCCGGAGTAACGGATCTTCTGGGTGCGCAGCTCGGAGCGGAAATCCTGCACCATCTGCTCTTGCTGCTTGGTCAGTGCTTCGGCCATGTCCACTTCCATCAGGAAGTGCACACCACCGCGCAGATCAAGACCCAGCTTCAGAGGCGCCGCACCGATGGCTTCGAGCCAGGCGGGAGTGGAAGGTGCCAGGTTGAGTGCGGTAATGAAGTTGTCGCCCAGCTTGTTGGCAACGATATCGCGCGCCTTCAGCTGGTCTTCGGTGTTCTTGAAACGGATCAGGATAAAACCGTGCTCGAATGCAGCATGTTTGACCGGGATCTTGGCCGCTTCAAGGGTCTCTTTCACCAGATCAAGAGTATCTAGCTTGACTTCGGCACCACGGCTGGCAGAAACCTGCAAAGCCGGATCTTCGCCGTAAAGATTGGGGGCTGCATATAGAAAACCGATGGCGATCACCAGGATCACCATCAGGTATTTCCACAGCGGATAGCGATTCAACACGCTGTGCTCCTTGGGAGATTAAAGGGACTGGATAGAACCCTTGGGCAGAACGGCAGAGACGAAGTCCTTTTTGATGGTGACTTGAGTCTGGTCGTTCAGGGCGATCACCAGGTAATCGCTGTCTGCAGCCACTTTGGCAATTTTGCCAACCAGGCCACCGGAAGTGAGCACTTCATCACCCTTGGACAAGGAGCTCATCAGATTGCGGTGATCCTTGGCACGTTTGGCCTGGGGACGATAGATCATGAAGTAGAAGATCAGGCCGAATACGGCCAGCATGATGATCATTTCCATACCACCACCCTGTGCACCCGGTGCTGCGCCTTCTGCATACGCCTTGGAGATAATGCTCATTTAACAACCTCTTATTGATGTAGATTAAAAAAACAAAATTATATGTTGTTGTTATTTAACGTCATTTTCAGCTAACGGAGGCACAGGCTTCCCTTGCCGACGGTAAAACTCTGTTACAAAGTCGTCTAATTTACCCTGCTCGATCGCGTCCCGCAAACCCTGCATCACACGCTGGTAATAACGCAGGTTATGAATCGTATTCAGACGGGCACCGAGGATCTCGTTGCACTTGTCCAGATGGTGCAGGTAGCTGCGGCTGTAGTTCTTGCAGGTGTAGCAATCGCACTCGGCATCCAGGGTGCTGGTGTCGTTGCGGTGCTGGGCGTTGCGGATCTTCACTACGCCATCGGTGGTAAACAGGTGGCCGTTGCGGGCGTTGCGAGTCGGCATGACGCAGTCGAACATGTCGATACCACGGCGCACCCCTTCCACCAGATCTTCCGGCTTGCCGACACCCATCAGGTAGCGCGGCTTGTCAGCCGGAATTTTCGGGCAGACGTGCTCGAGGATGCGGTGCATGTCCTCTTTGGGTTCGCCCACGGCCAGACCACCGACCGCATAACCGTCGAAACCGATCTCCAGCAGCCCCTTGAGGGAGACATCCCGCAGATCTTCGTAGACCGAGCCCTGAATGATGCCGAACAGGGCGTTCTTGTTGCCCAGCGCATCAAACTTGTCGCGGGAGCGCTTGCCCCAGCGCAGGGACATCTCCATGGACTTGCGCGCTTCTTCATAAGTAGCCGGGTACGGAGTGCACTCGTCGAAGATCATCACAATGTCGGAGCCCAGATCGTACTGGATCTCCATGGACTTCTCGGGGTCGAGGAAGATCTTCTCGCCATTGATGGGGTGACGGAAGTGGACGCCCGCTTCGGTGATCTTGCGAATATGGCCCAGGCTGAACACCTGGAAACCACCGGAGTCGGTCAGGATCGGGCCCTGCCAGTTCATGAAGTCATGCAGATCGCCGTGGGCACGCATCACTTCCTGACCCGGACGCAGCCAGAGGTGGAAGGTGTTACCCAGCAGGATCTGGGCACCGGTTTCACGCACTTCTTCCGGGGTCATCCCCTTGACGGTGCCGTAAGTCCCGACCGGCATAAAGGCCGGCGTTTGTACCACACCACGTTCGAAGACCAGTTGACCGCGACGGGCACGGCCGTCGGTGGTTTTCAGTTCAAATTTCATTGCTACCTCGGCTGCGTCAGATAAACAGTCTGACAATAGGAGGGCCGCTCACGGCCCGGTAAATAAGCTGAAGCTTATGCTTCAACCTGGCGACGGGTGACGAACATGGCGTCCCCGTAGCTGAAGAAACGGTACTGCCCGGCCACGGCTGCCTGATAGGCCGCCATCACGTTGTCATAACCGGCAAAGGCGCTGACCAGCATGATCAGGGTCGACTCCGGCAGATGGAAGTTGGTGACCATGGCATCGACAATCTGGAACTTGTAACCAGGGAAGATGAAGATATCGGTGTCACTAAAGAAAGGCGCTAGCGGTTTGCCCTGCGCCAGGGTGACCTTGGCCGCGCTCTCCAGCGAACGGACCGACGTGGTCCCCACCGCGATCACCCGACCACCACGGGCACGGGTGGCCGCGATGGCATCCACCACCTCTTGCGGCACTTCCGCATACTCGGAGTGCATGTGGTGATCTTCAATCTTCTCTACCCGCACCGGCTGGAAGGTCCCCGCCCCTACATGCAGGGTGACAAAGGCCGTTTCAACCCCTTTGGCCCGAATTTTCTCAAGCAGCGGCTCATCAAAGTGCAGACCGGCGGTCGGGGCCGCGACGGCGCCCGGCTTTTGATTGTAAACGGTCTGGTAGCGCTCCTTGTCGGCATCCTCGTCGGGACGGTCGATATAGGGGGGCAGCGGCATGTGGCCGATGGCCTCCAAAATCTCCAGCACCGGACGCGGGTCGAGGAAGTGGATCTCGAACAGAGCGTCGTGGCGGGCGCGCATCTCTGCCTCCACACCACCATCCATGATCATCCGGGTGCCGGGCTTGGGCGCCTTGGAGGCACGGACATGGGCCAGCACGCTGTGCTCGTCCAGAATGCGCTCGACCAGTACCTCCAGCTTGCCGCCGCTGGCCTTCTGGCCAAACATGCGTGCCGGAATGACACGGGTGTTGTTGAATACCAGCAGGTCACCCGGATTGAGCTGATCCAGCACATCCACAAATTGACCGTGGCGCAGGGCGCCAGTCTGGCCATCGAGCTGCAACAGGCGGCTGGCGGTACGCTCTGCCATCGGATAGCGGGCAATCAGCTCGTCTGGCAGATCAAAATGAAAATCGGATACTTGCATCTTTCACCTCGGGGGGAATCGGCGGCTAGTCTAGTTATCCCCATCTTCCAAGGCAACCCAAAAGACCAAAAACCCAAGAGAGACAAGGGGTAGCGAGCAATATTGAGACACACCTCCGGTTAATGATTCTTTAATGTTCTGTATTGACCCTGATCATGTTTTGCCAGTTGGGGCTGGGCTAGGGTGAAAGCAGATACACAAGGAGGCCCACCATGATGACCCTATCCGCAATCATGACCGAACACCCCTTCACTCTGGGTCCGTCAAACAGTGTCAAACAGGCGATGGACCTGATGCAGCAGGAGCGGATCCGCCACATTCCCATCGTCGACGAGCAGCACCACCTGCTGGGGCTGGTGACCCTCACCGATATCCTGGCCACCCGGGAATCCAAGCTGCTGCTCATCAGCCCGGAGCGGGAAGCCGAATTTACCGACAGCGTGCAACTCGACGAGATCATGACACGGCAAGTGGCGAGCGTAGATCCTCACGCCGGCATCAAGGAGGCAGCACTCTACCTGCAGCGCCACAGATATGGCTGCCTGCCGGTACTCAAAGGACGCAAGCTGATCGGCATTGTCACCGAGTCGGACTTTATTGCCGTGGCCATCAACCTGCTGGAATTGATGGAAGAGCAGGAACCACCTACCGACTTTTGATAGATCGACTTGTAATTAAATTACAATAAAAGCGTTTTCAGCCGTCAAAATAAGCTTAAATGATGAAACACTTTCATTTTGATTGAAAAATTACACCAAATGCTTGCCTTGTGATCTGCGTCACACTATTATCTCTCTCATGCAATAGTTGCCGAGGGGGAGACGAGGGATTGTGCACCCATTATCTTCCTCTCATATGTCTGCAAGTTTGCACACCCCGTAGTTAGTCTTTGCTGTAAAGCATTTGTTTATATAGCCATTCCTTGTTTGATGACCCGGCCCTGTCGTTGCGATAGCGCCGGGATTTTTTTATCTGCGCCCTTCGGCCTCCCCTTGCCAGCACATCCCCATCGCTGCGACCAACGGCCTCAACCTCCTCGCCACCTGTTTGCACCACCGTTTATCTCATCGCGTCATCGTGGCTCTGCACACCCCTTCTTATGCCTTGAAAAGGCGATGTAGCGCACAGACATTGAACCACGACAAGGAGTTATCTCAGTAGGTCAGAGATATTCATGTTAGGTACAGCCATAGTGAGCTATCTAATAAGTAGATTTAAGCGATTCAAAATTGCGGCTTTTATCGATTAACGGAAGCCCCTATGATGAATCCATCGAAAGTTAAGCGCCTCGTCTGGCAAGACTCTTCAACACCAGACCGGCATATGTACATCACCAAGGAGCAATTACATGTCTACCTACATCAACACTGAAATCAAGCCGTTCAATGCTACCGCCTACCACAATGGCAAATTCGTTCAGGTGTCTGACGCTGACCTGAAAGGCAAGTGGTCCGTGGTCTTCTTCTACCCGGCTGACTTCACCTTCGTTTGCCCGACCGAGCTGGGCGACCTGGCTGACAACTACGCTGAATTCCAGAAGCTGGGCGTCGAGATCTACTCTGTCTCTACCGATACCCACTTCACTCACAAAGCATGGCACGACACTTCTGACACCATTCAGAAGATCCAGTACCCGATGATTGGTGACCCGACTGGTACCATCACCCGCAACTTCGGCGTGATGATCGAAGAAGCTGGTCTAGCTGACCGCGGTACCTTCGTAATTGACCCGCAGGGCATCATCCAGATCGTCGAGATCAACGCCGGCGGCATCGGCCGTGACGCACTGGAACTGCTGCGCAAAGTCAAAGCAGCCCAGTACGTTGCCTCCCACCCGGGTGAAGTGTGCCCGGCTAAATGGAAAGAAGGCGAAGCCACTCTGGCCCCGTCCCTGGACCTGGTAGGCAAGATCTAAGCCTCCCGCTTCCAAGACCGGCCCGCATAAGGGCCGGTCTGCTTTCCGGCATTGCCAAATAGGCCTGAAAGCAGACCGACTCACATTTAATGCCAACTCGCCATTACAAGAAGGAATTCGACCATGTTGGATACCAACCTCAAACAACAGCTGAACACCTATCTGCAGTACATCGTCAATCCCATCGCGATCAGCGTGTCCGGCAACGACAGCGACAAATCTGCAGAGCTGCTGGCACTGGCCAGCGAGATCGCCGAGATGTCCTCCAAGATCACCCAGACCTCTGGCACTGCCGCTCGCAAGCCTTCCATGAGTGTCGCGCCGCAGGGCCAAGCCCCGCGCGTTCACTTTGCCGGTATCCCCATGGGTCATGAATTTACCTCTCTGGTGCTCGCCCTGCTGCAAAGCGGCGGCCACCCCTCCAAGGCCGATGCGGCCGTGCAGGAGCAGATCCGCAATCTCAAGGGTGAGTATCACTTCGAGACCTATATCTCCCTCTCCTGCCACAACTGCCCGGACGTAGTACAGGCCCTCAACCTGATGGCGACCCTGAACCCCGGCATCACTCACACCATGATCGACGGCGCCCTGTTCCAGGAAGAAGTCGCCGAGCGTCAAATCATGGCGGTACCGAATGTCTACCTGAACGGGCAACCGTTCAGCCAAGGGCGGATCTCGCTGGAAGAAATCGTCGCCAAACTCGACACCGGTGCCGCCGAGCGCAAGGCTGCCGAGCTGAATGAGAAAGATCCCTACGACGTGCTGGTGGTGGGCGGTGGCCCGGCTGGCGCCGCAGCGGCCATCTATGCCGCCCGTAAAGGCATTCGCACCGCCATCGTTGCCGAGCGTTTCGGTGGTCAGGTGATGGACACCGTCGGTATCGAGAACTTTATCTCCGTGCCCTACACCGAAGGCCCCAAGCTGGCCGCCAGCCTGGAGCAGCACGTCAAAGAGTACGGCGTTGAAGTGATCACCGAGCAGCGCGCCGCCGCCATCAGCAAAGATGGATATGTGAACGTGGATCTCGCCTCTGGCGCCACCTTGAAGAGCCGCGCCGTGATCCTGGCTACCGGTGCCCGCTGGCGTGATCTGAACGTACCAGGCGAGCTCGAGTACCGCACCAAGGGTGTGGCCTACTGCCCGCACTGCGATGGTCCCTTCTTCAAGGGCAAGCGAGTAGCTGTGATCGGTGGCGGTAACTCCGGCATCGAGGCAGCGATCGACTTGGCTGGCATCGTCGAGCATGTGACTGTGGTGGAGTTCGCCGACACCCTGCGAGCCGATGAAGTGCTGCAGAAGAAGGCTCGCTCCATGGGCAATATCGACATCATCATGAGCGCCCGCACCACCGAAGTGATCGGTGATGGCAGCAAGGTGGTGGGCATGGATTACGAGGATCGCACCACCGGTGAGATCAAGCATCTGGCGGTGGCGGGTATCTTCGTCCAGATCGGCCTGGTGCCGAACACCGAGTTCCTGAAAGGGAGCGAGATTGCCCTGACCCGCTTTGGCGAGATCGAGATCGATACCAAAGGGGCGACCTCCCTGCCCGGCGTCTACGCCGCAGGGGATGCCACCACGGTACCGTTCAAGCAGATCATTATCTCCATGGGTGCTGGCGCCACCGCCGCACTGGGAGCGTTTGATTACCTCATCCGCAACCCGGCGCCGGAAGCGACCAAAGCTGATGCTGTGACCGCCTGATAAAACCAGCGCAACAAAAAGCCGACGCTCGATTAAGTAAACACGAGCGTCGGCTTTTTTATATCTGCATCGATGCGCAATAAAAACCCCGCAGCAAATGGCGGGGTTGTTCATGACTGGACTTCAACGACGGGCATCACTCCAGCAAGAAAACAGCCTCGATATTATCGCTTACCGTGATCTGCTGTTGTTGATAGCTGTTGTCCGCCATATCCGGCGCGGGAGCAGCCATCGCCATGGCCTGCACCACCTTCAGGTTGCGGCTGTAGGCGGTAATGGGCGAAGCATTGCGGTACTCCACACTGTAGACCTTGCCAAGCTTCATCCCGAACGCCTTGGCCAGAGATTCAGCCTTGGTTTTGGCATCCTCAACGGCATTCAGACGGGCCTGCGCCTTGATGACCTGCGGCGATTTCAACCCGTACTCAATCTGGGATACGGACTCCAGCCCGGCTTTGAGTGCGGTATCCATCAGGGGGCTCAACTTGTCGAGCTGATAGAGCTTCACCGCCAATTGTCGCTGAGCACGATACCCCAACAATACCGGCTTCTTGTTCTCGCCATACTGATATTCCGGAGAGACCATCAGGTTGCCAGCCTCAACATCGCTGCGCTTGATCCCCAACCCTTCCAGTTGGCTGAAAAAGGCTGCGACCTTGGTATCGACCTGCTGCTTGGCCTTGAGGCCCTGCTTATCCAGTGCACTCACCGCCACATTGAGGGTGAGCATATCGGGTTCGGTCTTCTGCTCGGCATAACCACTCACCACCAGATGGGGCGCTTGCGGCACTTCAATCGCCAGCAGCGGAGCACTGACAACCAGAGCGGAAAGAGTAAGAAGGGGACGCCACATAGAAAAAAACCTCAATCGGAAAGATTAAGGTCATTATGCCCGTGCAGTTACGGGATTCATATATCATGCAAGGGGGGGAGCTGATCCAGTATCTGATTGGTCAGATCGAGACTAATGGTGACCATGCTGCCGGGATCCTGGCTCTGGTTTGCCATATCCAGCGCAGGAGCCGCGCCACAGACCAACACCTCATCATCGAAATGGAACGAGTCCCACGACAGAACGTGTCCTTGCACCGCCTGTCCGATATTGGTGCCACCACTATCCTCCTCCATCGCAGACCAAGGGATGGTATCAGATGGCCCCAGTAAATCATGCAACAACGGAGAGTGAAAGCTGGCCAGCGGATACTCCTGCTGCCCCTGATGATGGCCAACCAGAATCATGTTATGGGCAGACTCGGTATCCATGACCGGCACATAAGTGATAGAGGCCGTAGCGAAATCAACATAGAGCGAGCCCGCTACATCACCGGCCTCATTCTCTATCTCCATCCCATCCAGCCGATCCCCCGCGATCGAGGCCTGATAGCCAAACTGACCTGCGCAGGTAATGTTCCCCTGCCCATCCCAGCTATAACGGATGCCATCAATGTCGACCCAGTTGAATGACTGCATGATTACCCCTCTCCTCTACTGCCGCTATCTTATCCATCCCCTTGAGGAAAAAACAGGGGCCAGGCAAGCCCGGCCCCAAGACAAGGTTACGGATCAACCTTCAAGTTACCGTCATCCAGCAACTTCTGAATAATCTGCAAGTCACTGTTACCCAGGGTCGTCAAGTCAATACTGTCAAATTTTATGACGTGGGTGGTTCCTCCATTCGTACCATCCAAATCAATAGTCAATGTTGATTTGTTTGTGCCTGGCCCATCACTACTGAAATTGAGGTACGCATCAAGCGAACCAGAGTTGGCATGTTCGCCAGTGAGCAGCTCGCTTATATCCAGTACATCTCCGCCAGTGCCGGTGGTGAAGTCTTTGATGACATCCACACCACCGATATCACCCGCCCCCCACTTAAAGGTGTCTTTACCGCCTCCACCTGTCAGGGTGTCGCCATCAGCACCACCAAGGAGCAAGTCATCGCCGCCACCACCGCTCAAGATGTCGCTTCCAACCAAACCGCTCAGTACGTTGGCATTGCCATCCCCCGTCAGACTGTCGTTGAACATGGAACCCACCAGATTTTCCATATTGCTCAGACTGTCAGTACCCGCACCACCGGTCGCCTGATTATTACCATTGACCTTAACAGTGACACCGGCCGTACTATCGATGTAACTGGCCGTGTCGTTGCCAGCACCACCGTTCAAGGTATCGTTGCCTGCACCGCCAACAAGAATATCGTTACCCTCGCCACCATTCAAAGCGTCGTTACCGGCACCGCCCAGCAGAATATCATTTCCAGCATTGCCGTTGAGCGTATCCGCCCCCGTCCCGCCGATGAGGATCTCGTCCAGATATCCTCCTGTGAGCGTTGCCCCGCTTTGAACATCCACGAAGACCTTGGCCGTATCTGTGGTCGAGCTATTGGTGTAGTTGAATGACCCTTCGTAGCTACTGGGGGTTGCGCTGCCAGAGGTATCATCGAACGTCACCGAACCCGCGTTATCTGTCACTGTCCCACCAACGGCCCCAGAGACGCCCGTAATAATCTGGGTCGCAGCCAGCGGCCCGGTATCATTGACAAGCAACGCCCAATCCGGAACGGTTGCAGGGTCCTGGTTGGTGATGATGAAATCATCGCGTACCACCGTCGGACCAACCGCTGGCTTGATCACGATGGCCAGAGTGCTGGACGCTGTGTCCCCGTCCTTATCGGTAATGCCATAGCCCACGACCTGGTTTATGCCCCCTGCCGGTATAGAAGACGGCGGAGTATAGGTATACGCCCCGTTGTCCATATCTACCTTGAGGGTGCCGCCAGCCAGCGCAATAGTCCATTCGTTTGTTGATTGGTTAAAGGTCCCAACCGACGTACCGCCAGAAACACCCGATGTATCCGTGTTCTGGTTGTAGGTATAGGTTACCCCCCCCACAGTAATGGAGCTGAGCCAGCCACCATCCGCCCCGGCTCTGGCCACTATGCCGTTGATCATTTGACCCGCCAGCGGTGGCGCAATAACAGTACTCAAAAGCGTAGCGGCCAATTGGCTGAAATCAGTCACAACCACAGCGGTTGTATTCGCCGGGCTGGCGCCACTGACGCCATTGTAAGCGATGGGGTCAAGTGCAGACTGTGTAGAGCCTGAGCCCATCCCTAGCGCAAACGAGTTGATATTGTTTGCTGTAAGGAAATCAGTCCAATCTTTGGTTTCTCCACTCAGTGTTGGGCCGTCACCATCTATGCCATTACCACCACCAAGGGCGTTATTGCCATCCGGGACAGAAGCGGCTGAGCCACTCAATGCATTCGCAGTGGGCTGACCATCTGACATGAAATAGGAGACATTTTGTGCATTAGTCTGCCTGCCTGTATCGCCAAAGGCCTTGATCGCCTCATTTAGAGCATCGTCATAGTTAGTACCACCTGATGGTTGCAGCCCCAATATGGTCGACTTGGCCACATCCACATTGACCCAGATACTGGTTGGGTTAGTAGCAGAGGATGCAAATGTGATGATATTGACCATAACGGTGCCATAGGCACTGTACTTGTCGAGCAACTCCAAGGCAGATTTTTGCATCACCTGCATCCGGGTCATGCCTTGATAGCCCGATGGATCACCCATACTGCCGGAAATATCGAGGATCAACATCAGGTTGGTATTTTGCACCTGAGTGGCCTGACCCGAGTTGGTTACTGCATTCGCCGTCGGGATGTCGTCATCGACGTTGATGGTCAGGCTGCCATCCACGCTGTCTTTGTCGGCATCGGTAACACGGTAGTTCAGCGTGAAGGTGGCGTTATTCTCGTCATTACCGTCGGCATGCTTGATCGGCGCATTCTGCGTCACGCTGTAGGCACCCGTGGCGCTGTTCAGCGTCACCGTCAGCACGGTCACGCCAGCCTGTTTGACCAGCAGTGAACCACCAGACCCCGCTTCATAGGTGTAACCGCCCGGTGCGCCACTGGTCAGCCACTGGATGCTGCCAGCGCCGTCGGCACCGAAGCTGTGGCCCAGAATTCCGCTGACGTTGACCGCGTTCGGGTCGTCGCCCGTGCCGCCAGCTATGCCGCCCGCCAGGGCATCATCGTCCAGTTGCACTGCTGCGTTAGCGCTGACCGTCGGGATGTCGTCGTCGACGTTGATGGTCAGGCTGCCATCCACGCTGTCTTTGTCGGCATCGGTAACACGGTAGTTCAGCGTGAAGGTGGCGTTATTCTCGTCATTACCGTCGGCATGCTTGATCGGCGCATTCTGCGTCACGCTGTAGGCACCCGTGGCGCTGTTCAGCGTCACCGTCAGCACGGTCACGCCAGCCTGTTTGACCAGCAGTGAACCACCAGACCCCGCTTCATAGGTGTAACCGCCCGGTGCGCCACTGGTCAGCCACTGGATGCTGCCAGCGCCGTCGGCACCGAAGCTGTGGCCCAGAATTCCGCTGACGTTGACCGCGTTCGGGTCGTCGCCCGTGCCGCCAGCTATGCCGCCCGCTAGGGCATCATCGTCCAGTTGCACTACTGCGTTGGCGCTGATACTCGGGCCATCGTCTTTGAAGCTGATAACTTTACCGATATCTAGTCGACCGCTACTGTGGTCACCATCCTTATCGGTAACGGTCAGTGTCAAACTTATATGGCCAGAGCCGAGGAATTTGACTTCATCGGGATCAGAAGTCGGATGTTCAATAGCTCGTAATTGATCAAGAGTTACTTTACCGCTGCCGTCAACGCTAAGGTTAAACACCAACTGACCGGTGGTTATAGTACGCCCTTCAATCGTTGAGCCATTCATAACTAGTCTGATCTGTTCACCTGTTGTTGTATCAATCAAGCCTGAATTTACATTTTGTATGCTCAAGCTGTAGCTCTTGGATCCCAGACCATCTGCCCCCGGCTGTACGTTGAACACACCACTAAAGTCAGCTGTTGCATCATGATTGAGGTTGGACTCATCGACCTGCAACTGCACAGCACCGCCCCAAGTCACAGTGGTACTGACATCGTTGTAGTCATAATCCGAGTTGAGGGTCATATCCTCCCAATTTTGGTTGCCTGCGCTACCAGTATCCTGCAAATGTGAACCGCCAGGGTTGAGGCTCGCATCGCTGAACACGATGTTGGCACCATCGGCCCCACTCAACGCAGTGCTGCCAACGAATGCCTGCCACTTGCCATTAATAAACTGGAATGTGACGGCGGCACCATCGCCAAGAACGGGATTGGCACCTCCATTGGGGATAACAAAGAATCCGGTATGAGCAGGATCCAACGAACTGATATCTGTCTGGCTTCCCACACTCTGACTGTGAACATTTGCCCAGATGACTTTGCCGGACAACGGGGTGCCATCATCACCTTTGATGTAATAGCCATAGCTATTTGAATAACCGGCGTTGCTACCCAGGAAAGTGACTGAAGAAGTCAGGGACAGCTCACCCACCTGGATTGTCGGCGTATCATCGTTAATTGTGACTGCAAGTACGCCACTGGCACTATCCCCGTCACCATCTGTCACCTTGTAGCCCACATTGAGGGTGAGAGTATCTTCGGTATCAACCCCTGTGTGCATCAATGGCTGCAGAAGTTTCACCGAGTAGGCACCAGTGCTCGGGTCGGTAATGGTGACCGTCATCAAGACACCGCGAGTGGAACTGATAGACAAGGTTCCACTTTGGGCATCCCACGTTGAGGTCACACTTTCACTTCCCAACGCATTAGGCCCGGAGAGTTCAAGCGATTTGAGGCCATCAGCCCCGGCCTGATAAACCAGATTGCCCGTGACGCTGGTGTTGGCCCCTGCCACATCACCAGAACCACCATTGATCCCGCCAACAAGGCCTTCATCGTCAAGTACCAAGGCAGCCTGGACATTGTTTGCTTTGGGACCGTCATCCTCGAAGCGGAACACACCGGTGGCGCCCAGGTCCACAGACGCGCTGGCGCTATCGCCATCGGCATCAGTCACGGTCTGCACCAATGTCAGCACCCCCTCGTCCACGCTCAGCGCCACGCTGTCATCCGCATTGCCGGTGTTGCCATGCCAGACGTTGTCCAGCAGGGCCAGGGTCACTTCCCCGGTGCTCGGGTTGATGGTCAGGGTGAAGTAGTCCACCCCACCGGCGCTGCCGGTGATGACGTTGCCCACCTGATTGAGCACGATGGCGGCACCCTGCCCGTTGGCCGCAGCCGGATCGACCGCATACAGGCCGCTCGCCACATTGGTACCGGTCAGCGCCAGGCTGTAGCCTATGCTGCCCGCCCCGTCGGCCCCGAAGGCCGGGTTGAACTGGGCCTGCACATTGGCGGCGCTCAGGGTGGCACTGGCCACTCCGTCGCTGCCAACGCCACCCAGGCTGACCAGGCTTTCATCCACGCTCGCACCCAGGCTCGGCGCTTCCACCGCCAGCCCGGCCCGCGGGCCGTCATCCTCGAAGCGGAACACGCCGTTGGCGCCCAGGTCCACAGACGCGCTGGCGCTATCGCCGTCGGCATCGGTCACGGTCTGCACCAGGGTCAGCACACCCTGACCCAGCGTCAGTGCCACGCTGTCATCCGCATTGGTGGTGTCGCCGTGCCAGACGTTGTCCAGCAGGGCCAGGGTCACTTCCCCGGTG
>NZ_JAPDCI010000001.1:86081-313174 GCF_027705905.1 Aeromonas sp. Y293-4
TCGGGTTGATGGTCAGGGTGAAGTAGTCCACCCCACCGGCGCTGCCGGTGATGACGTTGCCCACCTGATTGAGCACGATGGCGGCACCCTGCCCGTTGGCCGCAGCCGGATCGACCGCATACAGGCCGCTCGCCACATTGGTACCGGTCAGCGCCAGGCTGTAGCCTATGCTGCCCGCCCCGTCGGCCCCGAAGGCCGGGTTGAACTGGGCCTGCACAGTGGCCGCACTCAGGGTGGCACTGGCCACCCCGTCGCTGCCAACGCCCCCCAGGCTGGCCAGGCTTTCATCCACGGTCGCGCCCAGAGCCGGCGCTTTCTCTGCCAGCCCGGCACGCGGGCCATCATCATCGAAGCTGAATACCGACCGCTCGCCCGCAATCAAACTGACCGTGGCACTGTCGGTCACGCTATCGCCATCTCCGTCCACACGGGTCACGCTGTATTGCAGTCCCAGACTGTTCTGCCCACTGAGCAGCAGCGACAGTGATTCATCAAACAAACCGGTGTCGTCATGAGACAAGGCTTCAAACTGGGTGGTCTGCAGTTGGGATACCCCATCTACCACCACAATCTTGATGCTGAAGACCACATCTCCTTCACCATCAACCCCTTGCAGCTCGGTCGCGCTCACTGCATTGAGGGTAATCTCACCACCTTTGGTGGCCGACAGGTTGGTGGCAACCCCCGCTTCGCCAATTCCGACAAAGCTGAAACTGCCGGTGATGCTACCTGCACCATCAGCACCGTAGCTGCCACTGCTGGTAAACAGTGACAGCAAACCACCTTCAATCGCAGTTGTAGCCCGGGCCAGTGCACCCTCTACGTCATCACTGACATAGCCGTCATTCACATCACTTTCGCTGTAGGTATCCTCTTTGCCAACCGTCTCGTCCAGACTGGCCGACAATCCACCCAAATTAGCCTCTTCGGCCACCCCCACATCCTGGATAGGCACATCATCCTGAATAACGATGTCCAATGTTGCGCTGGCTGTATCACCGTCATCATCAGTCAAGGTCACCGTTAGGCTCTCACCCAATTGCAGGTCAGAAGCGGGTTGTTGATGAGCTTCATTATCAAGGAGGGTATAGCTGTAGGAGACACTGCCGTTACCGGTAACGGGATCGTAGGTTATTGCGGTGATTTGCAATCCATTGCCCAGCGGTGTCTCAATGGATACAGGCAGAGTAACCACAGTGCCATTGCTGATCAACTGGATCACCCCGATCGCCAGCGTTTGCACGCCATCGGGGGCGCTGAAGGTAAATACTCCACCTTGAGTCAACGCTGTCGCATTGGGGGTTGAACCATCCGCCAGATTGGCATCACTGACCAACACCTCTCCCCCTTCCAGAGTCAGCCCATCAAGGCCTACTGCCTCATCTACCGGAGTAATGGAGATAACGAGTGTTGAAGTCACTGTATCCTGGCCATCAGTTACCTGATAGTTCACCGGCGGAACTGCACCATCATAGTTAGGAGCCGGAGTAAAGGTATAGCTCCCATCCGGATTGATGATCAGCGTGCCCACTCCGGTAATGGTGGCAGCAACACCGGCAGGGACTCCGATATTGATACCCCAGTCATATGAAACGATGGAGGCATCAGCGGGTCCATCTGGATTGGTACTATTGTCGAGCAAATTCCCACTGACCTGAGTGTCTTCCAGGGTTACGGTGGTTTCGCCCAAATCATCAAGCTGATTTTCAAGAATCAAATCTTCGGCCTGATTCTCATTGATGACAGCGGCCGTATCGTAAGTGGTATCAAACCCTGCAGCCGCTATCGTGGCATCGCCAGTTCGATCAATTGTGACGAAACCACCATTACCACTGGCCCCCGCAACCCCACCAATACCGCCACCACCACCGGCCGCTGGAGCCCCACCAGCAGCAGAAGCCTCAAAGTTTTGAGTCGGGTCAACACCCTGCAGAATCGATTCTTGCAATGCGGCAATATCTGAAGGTGCGCCTTCCTGGCTGGCCGCCACTTGCGGTTGAGCAGGTTCAGCGGACTCGGAACCGGCCGGAACATCCGATGCTGGAGTATCGTCATAAGGGGAAAGAGCCAGCTTGGCGTCATCAGCTATGGCCAATTTTGCTCCGGGTTGGAGAATTTCCCCTTTTTGCAGAGGGCGGCTGCTTCCATCAGCCAGCACAATCTCCACATTGCCTTCTATAGCTGAGACAACCACGGACTTGTCGATGATTTGGGTACGCATATCCATTGCTCCAAGGTGACAGATCTTGATGTCTACACCGTAGAAGGAGATAGCGCACTGTTCCGTTGCAAAAAAGCGTACGTTCGAGAGGAATTCAACAAATGGACGGAAAAAAATCGAAGAGTTGGAATTTCTTAATACAAATCAGAACCCTAGACACAGCCCCATTCAAGGCTGACCTTGAGTTGGTTATAGAAAAATGGCGAAAAGAGAAGTGACTGGTATAAAAAAGGCCCCTATCGGGGCCATTTCCAGCATTTAGTTCAAGACAATGGGAAGGCAGGATGAACAAATCCCTGGTAACCATCGATATGCAACTTGGACAGCAGTTCCACTTGATGTTGATCCTCGACACGGGTCGCAATGGTGGTCACACCGGCATTGTGTGCGGCGCGACACACTGCAGCCAGGAATGAGGTGTCAGCCCCCGGCTCCATGACCTGACTGGTATAACCGTGATCGACCTTGACATAAGCCGGCGACAGCTCCTCCAGATAGCCCAGAGACTGGAAGTGACGACCATAGTGGTCAACCCCCCACTGGAAGCCATGAGCTTGCAAGGTGCCAACCAACGCAGCCACGTTGTCTTTATGTTTCATGATGGCAGCTTCAGGTATTTCAAATAACAACCGCTCTTTGAGCTCTGCATGCTCGGTCAGATAGCGCGTCAGCCAGGTTAAAAATTCATCCGAGCAGAGCGAGCCAGCAGTGATGTTGATCGCCAGTACCAGATCAGACTGTTTTTGCAGTAATGGAACGCAAGCATCAAGCACCGCTTGGTCAAACTCGCCACCCAATTTGAACTGTTCAATCGCGGGCAAGAACTGACCTGCAAAATAATCAGTGCCATCCCGAGAGATAGAAGCAAACAGCTCGGCATGCAACCTTGCTCCATTATCAAACCGGCAAGCTGGTTGGGCTTTGAAGCGCCAAAGTTGTCGTGAAATGGCATCTTGTACCAGATCTCGCCAGGCCAAACGCCCCATCAAACCTTGCTCGGCCCCCCCTTCCATCACCACAGCACCACGGCGTTCATTGCGCGCTTTGCCAAGCGCATTATCGGCTTTGGTCAACAAGGCAGAGAGATCATCATTACCATCACGACCGGCAATACCGATGACGGAGAGCGCATCCCCTTCGCCCATTGGATTCACCACCAGATCGGCAATGCGGCTATTAATCACTTCAGCCAGCTCTTTTAACTGAGTGAGATCGTCAGTTGGACAGAGCAGCGCATATTCCGTCGCGGAGATCCGTGCCAAGGCTGCGCCATCCCACCCTTTTAATTGCTCTTTCAAAGCCTGAGCTATCGATTTGACCATGTTGTCGCGGGCAGCAAAGCCTTCATCGCGATAGATATCATCCAGCATGTCGACCGCAACCAGCATGACGCCACCTTGGCCAGCCTCCGCGATCCATGCGTTTACCTGACCCACAAAATAGGCTCGGTTGCCAAGCCCCGACACGGCATCGACATAAACCCGCTCACGCAATTTCTCGGCCTCATCGGCTTGCTCTTTAAACTGCAACGCCAACTTGCTTGAGAGGGTGTTGATCGCCTGAACGACCTGCTTCAATTCATGGGTTTTAGGCTCCGGGATTGTATGACCGAAATGGTGCAGCTCAATCTCGACGGCTTGATCACAGATCTGTTTGAGTGGCTTGAGCAAGTAGTTGAGTGCTCTCATCAACAAAATTGTGGTGATCAAAAAGCCGACCAGAAACCAGCTCGCCAGCTCGCTCATCCCCCGCCACAACTCGTAATAAGCCTGGCCGGGGTGACCCACTACTTTTAATTTTCCAAGCTGCAACCAGCCAGATGTCAGAATTGATTCGTTGGATACCTCAGGAAAAAGTCCCAAATTTACAAACCACCGCGGTACCCCCTGAATATTGTTGGTATTTTCCTGCTCGATGACATCCTTTGATGCCAGCAGATCAAGGCGAACCAGTCGATAATAGCCACCATCAAAAATGGCCTGGATCACCGACTCGGCACCGACCTTGTCACCGTTTTCCAGATAGGGGGTGAGCGCAAGCCCCAGCGAGGTTGCCGTATTGATGACCGTTGTTTCCTGTTGCTGCGCCAGATAAGTGCGGGTTGAATTGAATTGCACCCAGTATGTGGCCGCAAATAACAATCCAAACAGCAGCAGCATGGTGGCTAATAACTGTCGATAGAGCGTCATAGGTTAATCATCCAAATTCACCACTGGCCGAGCCAATCGCCCCGAGGTCATGCGATTGCGTAAATCATTCCATAATCCCAAGCGGGATGATTGACCAGCCAGTTCCCCTTGGCCTCGTGCCTTCATCAACCACAAGTGACTACCGTTAAAACTGTAAATAGGCACCAGATCACGCCGCTGTGTGGCTGGGCGAATCGAGCCTATCAAATTATCCAAAATAACCGGAACGGAAGAGGGTGTCTCATAATATGCCACCACCATGTGAAACTGGTTGTAATCAAGAGCCTTAACGTACACCATCCGCATTTTATCATCCGGGATCCCAAGCTCGAGCAGCGTAGAGTATTTGGCGATACTGAAATCTTCACAGTCTCCCCCGGCGGCTCCCAAAAATTCTAGCGGGGTTGCCCAATAATCCTTTTTGCGCCACAACTTGATATCGTCAATAAAACGCATCCGATTGAAAAAATTATTTACCCGCTCAAGCTTTTTTTCTTCGCTCAGGGCCCTGCCCTTCGTCTCCATGACCAGCATACGCCAACTGGTTACACGCTTGCCGGCTCTGGCGCCATAGGTCTGCTCCGCCCGCTTGATCAAGTTGAGATCTTCCTGTGGCAGAGGCTGGCTGGCACAGAGCAGAAGTGAGAAGGGTAACAGCAGGATCCATAAGGAGTGGCGCAAAGCGCGTAGCGATCGGTATCTCCATTCATTGAGAAGATAACACCATCTGCTACCGGTACCACGCTGGAGTGTCACGTCATATTCCTGCTGCATTATTACTGCTGCACTCCTCAAAGCCCGTACAACAACCTGCGTTAGCCAAACATGGTGACTGCCAGCAGCAGTCACCATGTTGGCGTTCATGATCCCTGCGGGATCATGAACAAACGGTTATTGCCTGGCCTGCCATTCAGCGGGTTGTTTGACGCTAAATGCATTGAGCAGGCTGCCTGTCGCGTTGAGAATGCGATAGTCCGCCAGCAGTGCATCATACTCGGCAGTGATATAGCTGCGACGCGCCTCAAACAGTTCGTTCTCGGTGTTCAATACGTCCAGCAATGTCCGTTGACCCAACCCAAACTGCTTCTTGTACGCCTGTACGGTGTCATAGCTGGCGTCAACATGCTCTTTCAGGAAGGTCTTTTGCTTGGCCAGCGACTCTTTCGCGTTCCAGGCCAGACGAGTGCCTTCCTCTACTTGGCGGAACGCATTCAAATGAATGTCTTTCGCCTGAGAGTAGAGCGCCGATGTTGCATTGCTCTCTGCCACATCAGAACCGCCACGGAACAGGTTGTAACGCATGCGCACCATTGCGGTCAGATCATCGTTGCGCCCTTTGACCGCATCGATATCCTCATTCCAGTTCTGATCGACCTCGAATGTTACATTGGGGTAGAAACCGGATTTGGCACCTTCATGCTGATACTTGGCCGCTTCGATATCCTGCAAGGAGGAAAGCAGGGTCGGGTGGACTTCGGTCGCTGTTTTCAGCGCACTATCGAGGCTGGTCGGGATAAGCTCGGTATTGGGAACCGGCTGTACCAGATCTTTGGGAACCTCGTTCACGACACGAATAAATTCACTCTCTGCGTCGCGATAGTTGTTTTCAGCAGCGGCCTGATTTGAATAGGCCCGGGCAACACGACCTTCAATCTGGGTCTGATCCGCAGTAGAACCAAGCCCTGAATCAGTCCGCTTGCTGATGTCGCTGCGGATTTGTTCGTGGGTTTCCAGGTTCTGTTTGGAGAGTTCCAAAATCTCCTGCTGACGCAGCATATTGAGGTAGACCTCAGCTACTCGCAGCGCGGTATTTTCAGCTTCGGAGATCATCGCCAGACGCTGGGCATTGGCTTCAGCTTCGGTTCTGGAGACGTTGTTGCTGACATCAAAGCCATCAAACAACATTTGCCGCAGACTGAGTCCAGCCTCTTTGCGAGTCATGGAATCATCAATATTGCTGTTGGCGCTGGCAGCGCGGGTAGAAGGGCTGTCAGTTTTTTCATAGCCTACGCCGCCACGCAGATCGATCGTAGGATAATAGCCCCCCTTGGCTCCATCATGCTGATAGAGTCGTGCCTGATACAGATCAAACGCTTCCTTGATCTTGGGATGCGTAGCAAGTGTCTGTGCCACCGACTCTTCCAGAGTCTGGGCCTGACCCAAACTCGGGATCAGGATGCAGCCACTGACCAGCATGGCAACAATCGTTTTTTTCATGTTATCTCCAGTCATGTTTTGTTTTTAGATTGTTGGCTTATCGTTCTCTCAGTGCCGACTGCTTTGCCCGTAAAATCGGCTTAAGCAAATAGTCTAGGACACTTTTTTTACCAGTAATGATATCAGCACTGGCTAACATACCGGGGATGATGGGAAGTGCGTTAAGCTCATCGCCCAAGTAACTCTTCTCTGTTCGAACCCGAACCAGATAAAAGGAGTTCCCCTCCTCATCCTGGATCGAATCCGCACTTATCTGTTCAACCTTGCCATGCAATCCTCCATAGATTGTAAAGTCGTAGGCAGTAATTTTGACGATGGCATCCAGCCCCGGTCGCAGGAAGGCGATATCTTTCGGTGACACCTTGGCTTCTACCAGCAAGGTATCCTCCAACGGCACAATCTCCATCAAATCCATGCCGGGCTGAACCACGCCGCCCAGGGTGTTGATCTTGAGTTTCTTGATGGTGCCCTTGAGCGGAGCAATCACGCTGGTCCGGTCAACCCTGTCTCGCAAGCCAACCTGCCCTTCTGATAACTGGCCAAGCCGCCCCTGTTTCTCATTCAGTTCAGTCTGGGAGTCTGCTCTGAACTTCAGCGCAATATCATTACGCTTGGAGATGGTCTCACGCAGTACCGAATTGAGTTTTGGGATCAGCAGACGGTTGCTCTCCAGCTCCCCCTGCATCTCGTTGACCTGCCGCTCCAGCTTGATTAGCTCCACTTGAGGCACTATACCTTCTTTCGCCAACGGACGGCTAA
This sequence comes from Aeromonas sp. Y293-4, assembly GCF_027705905.1. NCBI lineage: Bacteria > Pseudomonadati > Pseudomonadota > Gammaproteobacteria > Aeromonadales > Aeromonadaceae > Aeromonas > Aeromonas sp. Y293-4. The sequence continues at coordinate 93,468 of NZ_JAPDCI010000001.1, forward strand.
TATTCAGTTCCTGTCTGGCCAAATCCACACTGCGATTCACGGTGCGGATCTTGGCATTCAGTTCAATCAGCTCCTGCTCTTTCTGTTCGATTTGCTGACCAAGAATATAGAGCTGGTTTTTCAGGTTATTGAGGCGATCCCGCTGTACAGACCGCTCACGGTGTGCGTATTCGGCAAAGACGGTTTCATAACCATCGGGAAACTGGATTGGCGCTTCACCTACCACGACCTGTTCACGCCACCCCAGTGCCGGGTCGTTTTTCACCTCGACGCTGGCCATCTCGGCGCGCAGACGGGCCACATCCCCCTTGAGGGTGACTACCTCTTGCTCCCGTTCTCTAAAGTCGGAGCGGAAACGGGTGTCATCAATGCGCAGCAGCGGCTGCCCCTTTTCGACGATATCCCCCTCTTTGACGAAGATCTCTTTGACGATCCCCCCTTCCAGGTTCTGGATCACCTGCAGCTGACGGGACGGAATAACCTTGCCCTGACCCACGGTGACTTCATCCAGTTCGGCCCAGGCCGCCCAGACGATGGCACTCATGAAAAAGAGGAAACAGCACCATAGCAGGATACGAGCACCCGTCGGCGTGGTCAGCAGTACAGCTGCCGCGCCGTCATCGACAAACTCCAGATGCTCGGGTGCTGGCAATACCTCGCCGGAAGGCGTCTTTTTGCTGCGCTTGAACCAGTCCATGAGCCCCTTAACCATGGGACACCTCCTGCACGCGCACCTTGCCTTCCTTCAACTGCTGCAACACCACCTCTTTGGGGCCATCAGCAACGATCTGCCCCTGCTCGATGACGATCACTCGCGATGCCACATCCAGCATCGAGGTTTTGTGAGTGATGAGGATCAATGTGGTTTCCGGGCCCAGTCTGGCGAGCTCCTGTTTGACCTGCATCTCGGACTGGTTGTCCATGTTGGAGGTCGGCTCATCCATCACCAGAATGGGGGGATCATTGAGCAGGGCGCGTGCCAGCAGGATCGACTGACGCTGGCCACCGGAGAGCTGACGCCCCCCCTCACCTATCTGCCGATCTAGCCCGTTGGGATCCCGGTTGGTAAAGTTGGTGACACCCGCCCGCTTGGCTGCGCGCAAGACTCTCACATCATCCACCAGCGGATTACCCAGCATGATGTTGTCCCGCACCGATCCGAAAAAGAGAATGACATCTTGGGGAACACAGCCGATATTGCGACGGATCACCGCAGGTGGCAGTTGATCGAGTTCAAAGCCATCGATACGTACCGAGCCATCGGTCGGTCGATACAGTCCCATCAACAACTTCTCGAGGGTCGTTTTACCCGCCCCAATCCGGCCGATAATCGCCACCTTTTCGCCCGGCTGAATGCGCAAATTGATATTGTGCAGGGTGCTGGTTTCCATTCCCGGATATTTGAAGGAGACATTTTCGAATTCAATTCGACCGGCAATCACCGGATGATGGATATATTGCTTGCCTTCCTCCTGCTCACCCGGGGTTTGCATGATTTTTTCCAGAATATCCAGTGCAGATTTGGCCTGGTTATAACGGGTCGACAACACGGAGAGTTGCACCATAGGCGCAATGGCGCGGCTCGAGAGCATCACGGCAGCAATCATGCCCCCCATGGTAACCAAACCTTCGGAGATCTGGTAAACACCGACGATCACCAGACCGACCGTCACCACCTGCTGGATATAACTGGCCAACGAGGACATGGAGTTGGTAATGCGGCGGGTCTGTACACCCCAGGTGGAAATATGGGAGACAGCCTGTTCCCAGCGATGCTGGAACATGCTCTCGGCGCCGAAAATCTTGACTGTTTCCAGCCCGGAAATACTTTCAATCAGGTTGGCGTTCTTCTGGGACGCAAGGCGTGACCCCTCTTCGATGGACTGCTTGAGGGGCTCTTGAATATAGAAGCTGTAGGCGATGAGGATCAGCATGGCGACGATGGGAACCACCACCATAACGCCTGCAAACATCCAGATAATAAAAAGGAAGAAGACAGCAAAAGGGAGATCGATAAGAGTAGAAACCGTTGCGGAGGTGAAAAACTCCCGCACCGATTCAAATTCCTGCAGATGTTTGGCGAACGCGCCAGTGGAAGCGGGACGAGACTCCATCCTCATGCCCATCACCTTGGCGAAAATCTTGGCGGACAGCAGCACATCAGACTTTTTACCGGCAATGTCGATAAAGTAACTACGCAACTGCCGCATCACAAAATCGAAGGTAAAGACCACCATGGCCCCGACCGCCAGCACCCAGAGCGAATCAAACGCCAGATTGGGCACAATCTTGTCATAAACGTTCATGGTAAAGAGCGGACTGGCGATGGCAAACAGGTTGATAAGAATGGAGGCGATCAGCACATCGCGATAGATACCGCGGGATTCGAACAAGGTGCTCCAGAACCAGTGTCCATCACGGGTTTCCAGCACCTTGGGAGAGCGCTCGTCAAACTTGAACTGCTTCTTTACATAGAAGAGGCGCCCCAGATACTCATCACCCAATTGGGCTGCGGTCAGCCATTGCGCGGCATCACCAGCCTGCGGGAAAATCACTTTCCCCTGGCTGCGATCTTCGTTCCACTCCAGCAAAATGCAGGCGCCACCACTGCGCATCTGCAATACGCAAGGCAGCAGCAAGGGAGAGATATCAGCCAGTGGCTGGATCACTTCACGGGCGGATAACCCGCCCCGCTCGGCAGCACGGCAAAAGAGTGCGGTAGTCAGGCGTCCGGAGACCAGTGGCAACCCGGTCGTCAGGGCATCCTGACTGTTGGGCACACCATAAAAACGGGTCAAGAAGACCAGACACTCCAATAACTCATCAATACGACTTGTTTCTGCTTGCATAGCATCCTGTCACTGCATAAATGAGGTAGATAAGAGCGTTCATCGCTCATATTTCCCTGCTATAGCCACGCTAAAACCGAGTGGCCTTCCCGCTGATGAGACTGATCAGGGGATAAACCTGTCCAGATAGATCGCGACACTCATCGCCAATTTCCCGGCACAGCAGCAATGGCGGCATGATTCGTTATTGGTAAAAATAATCGGCTCATCAACACCATGCTAACACTGCAATCAGGGTGAATGTCGGAGTTAATTGATAATGACATTTATTATGGCGCACCACTATATCAACCGGCACGTACCAAAACTATAGTTTAGGGTATGAAGTTTTTTATATAACCCTATGTTTTACGTGAAAATAATAATCTGGCGCTCAATTATAGGTCAGGAAGTATGAAGGGTCTGCCCAACGCGTGACCTTGCGGGCCGTTCAATGAGAGTGCTTTGGCAATGTCCGCCATGGCCGTCCAGCGGTTTTCACACCAGGCTGGCGCCAACAGAGTCGGACGGCGCGCGGAGGCCGAAATCCGGTGATACACCACCTCGGGCGGCGTGTGCTGGATCATGGCAACGGCCGCCTCCACATACTGCTCCAGCGTCAATACCTCAAGGCGCCCCGCCTGCCATGCCTTGCCAAGAGTGCTACCCTCAACCACATGAAGCGGATGCAACTTGATCCCCTCAACACCGGTCTCAACGATGCGATGCAGGGTATCGAGGCTGTCCATCGGCACCTCCCCCGGCAGGCCGACGATCAGATGAGCACATACCTTGATGCCGCGCTGATGGGCACGTCTTACCGCATCCTCATAGGCGGCATAACCGTGGCCGCGGTTGATCCGTTGCAGGGTCTTGTCGTTGGCACTTTGCAGCCCGAGCTCCAGCCACACCTCGTAACCCCGGGCCTGATAGCCCGCCAACAGATCCAGCACCGCATCCGGCACGCAATCGGGGCGAGTGCCCACACAGAGCCCCACCATATCGCTCACTGACAGCGCCTCTTCATACATCCGCTGCAGATATTCGACCTCGGCATAGGTGCTGGTATAGGCCTGAAAATAGGCAAGATAGCGCTTGGCACGGGTGACTTCGTCCCGGCGAGCCAACAGTTGTTGCACCACGGAGAGTTGCTGAGCCGACTCGTCAGCAAAAGAGGATACGTTGCAGAAGGTGCAGCCACCACGGCCCAGGGTGCCGTCACGGTTCGGGCAGGTGAAGGCCCCGTGGATGGAGAGTTTGTGGATCTTCTGACCATGACGCTGCTTGAGGTCCTGACCGAATGTATTGACGAGTTCGTGTAACTGCATGACACCTCCGCTAAAGGAGCGCCATTGTACGAGCTTGCGCAAAACAGGGGCTGAGCTGGATCAAGCTAGCGGAGAGGGTAAAACATATAAATACCCGATCAATTTTGAATAAATATAGAGAAAAAGCGCAAAAAAAGGATTTTTACAGTTCTTTGACGGTTCAAACAGTAAACATCCATATGAAAATGAGACCTGATAACCCACTGTTGAACAATGAAAAATTCAAAGAGACCCGACAGCACACAATTGCAAGCATGGGATATTGAAAATGTGATCCCTTCCGCTGTCGGCCACATCGGGTTGGTAAAATTACTACATTCGCCCATCGTCGCCGAGCGCACCATTGAGCCCGTCAATGGCGATATATTTAACCAACAAAATCAAACCACACAGAATAAACACTCCATAACTGCGAGCTAATCCCCCTAACCCGACATTTTGTTATGCGAATGTAACCATGAAGACAAACCTGACCTGCGATTGACCTCGCCAGAAAATCCCATTAGTTTGGAGATTCGCCACGTCAGGCAGACGGAACCACAAGAGCCAATCGCAATTTATGCAGTCAGGTGATGACTGTGCGATACAAGGCCGAGCAAGGGAGAAATGCAATGTCACTATATGATCCAAAGCTGGAGAGGGATAACTGTGGCTTCGGCCTGTTGGCCCACATGGAAGGGGAAGCCAGCCACAAGCTTGTCCGTCTCGCGATGTCAGCATTGGCTCGCATGCAGCACCGCGGCGGGATCTCCGCCGATGGCAAGACCGGCGATGGTTGCGGTCTGCTGCTGCAAAAACCGGACAGCTTCTTCAGAGCTGTCGCCGAGGAGAAGGGATGGCACCTTGGCCGCAACTATGCGGTCGGCATGCTGTTTCTCAACCCTGACCCCGTATTGGCCCAGCAGACCCGCGACATCATCGATGAAGAGCTGGAAAAAGAGACCCTGAGTCTGGTCGGCTGGCGCAAGGTGCCCGTCGATACCAACGTACTGGGTACCATCGCCAAAGCCTCCCTGCCCAGCATTGAACAGGTCTTTGTCAACGCCCCGCCCGGCTGGGTCGACAAGGATCTCGAGCGCCGCCTCTATATCGTGCGCCGCCGCATCGAGAAGCGCGTCAACGACGACTACTTCTATGTGGTCAGCCTCTCCAATCTGGTCACCGTCTATAAAGGACTGTGCATGCCGGTGGACTTGCCGCGCTTCTATCTGGATCTCGCCGACATCCGTATGCAGGCGGCCATCTGCGTCTTCCACCAGCGTTTCTCCACCAACACCAGCCCGCGCTGGCCGCTGGCCCAGCCGTTCCGCTATCTGGCCCACAACGGCGAGATCAACACCATCGCCGGCAACCGCCAGTGGGCCAAGGCGCGCAGCTACAAGTTTGCGACGCCGCTCATTCCCGATTTGCAGGAAGCGGCCCCCTTCGTCAACACCACCGGCTCTGACTCCTCCAGCCTCGACAACATGCTGGATCTCTTCCTCGCCGGTGGTATGGACCTGTTCCGCGCCATGCGCCTGTTGATCCCGCCAGCATGGCAAAAGCACCCGAACATGGATGACGACCTGCGCGCCTTCTACGACTTCAACTCCATGCACATGGAGCCGTGGGACGGCCCGGCCGGTATCGTCATGACCGACGGTCGCTACGCCACCTGCGCACTTGATCGCAACGGTCTGCGTCCGGCCCGCTACGTCATCACCAAAGACAAGTTCATCACCCTCGCCTCAGAAGTCGGTACCTGGGACTACACCCCGGACGAAGTGCTGGAGAAGGGCCGGGTCGGCCCGGGCGAGCTGTTCGTGGTGGATACCAGCAACGGCAAGGTGTGGACCAGCTTCGAGATCGATGACGATCTCAAAAACCGCCACACCTACAAGCAGTGGATGGATAAACATTGCCGCAGACTGGTCCCCTTCGAGCAGATGGACGACAGCCAGACCGGTAGCCGCGAGTTCTCCGACGACCAGCTGAAAACCTATCAGAAGCTGTTTGGCTACTCCTTCGAAGAGCTGGATCAGATCATCCGGGTACTGGGTGAGAACGGTCAGGAAGCGGTCGGCTCCATGGGGGATGACACCCCGATGGCGGTGCTCTCCTCCGGTCCGCGCACCCTTTATGACTACTTCCGCCAGATGTTTGCCCAGGTGACCAACCCGCCCATCGATCCGCTGCGGGAAAACCACGTCATGTCGCTGGCCACCTGTATCGGTCGCGAGCAGAACGTCTTCAACGAGACCTTCGGCCACGCCCACCGGGTGCTGTTCCAGTCGCCGATCCTGCTCTACTCCGACTTCCACCAGCTGCTGGCACTGGAAGGTGAGTACTACCGTCATCAGGTGATCAGCCTCAACTTCAAGCCCGAAGAGGGGCTGGAAGCGGCCATCGTGCGCATCTGCGACGAAGCCAAAACTGCTGCCAAGAGTGGCACCGTGCTGCTGGTGCTGTCGGATCGCGATATCAGCACCGACACCCTGCCGATCCCGGCCGCCATGGCGGTGGGTGCAGTGCAGCGCACCCTGGTGGACAACAACCTGCGCTGCGACGCCAACATTCTGGTGGAGACTGCAAGCTGCCGTGACCCGCACCACTTCTCTGTGCTGCTGGGCTTTGGCGCGACCGCCATCTACCCCTATCTCGCCTACGAAACCCTGGCCAAACAGGTTGAAGAGGGCGTGCTCGCCATGTCCCTGCGCCAGGCCATGGTCAACTACCGCAACGGCATCAACAAGGGGCTCTACAAGGTGATGTCCAAGATGGGCATCAGCACGGTCGCCAGCTATCGCTGCTCCCAACTGTTCGAAGCCGTGGGTCTTGCCAAAGCCGTGGTCGATACCTGCTTCCGCGGCGTATCGAGCCGTATTCAGGGTGCCGATTTTGCCGACATCCAGCAGGATCAGCACAATCTGGCCCGTCAGGCCTGGCTGGTGCGCAAGCCCCTCCCCCATGGCGGCCTGCTCAAGTTCGTCCACGGCGGCGAGTACCACACCTACAACCCGGACGTGGTACAGACCCTGCAAACCGCGGTGCGCTCCGGCAACTATGCCGATTACAAAGAGTACGCCCGTCTGGTGAACGAGCGCCCGGTTGCAACCCTGCGCGATCTGCTTGCCCTGAAGAAGGTCGACAATCCGGTCGCACTGGATCAGGTTGAGCCGGCCGACAAGTTGTTCCCCCGCTTCGACTCCGCCGCCATGTCCATCGGTGCCCTCGGCCCTGAGGCCCACGAGGCACTGGCTGTCGCCATGAACCGCCTCGGCGGTCAGAGCAACTCCGGCGAAGGTGGCGAAGATCCCAAGCGTTTCGGTACCGAGAAGAACTCCCGCATCAAGCAGGTGGCTTCCGGCCGCTTTGGCGTCACCCCCCACTACCTGATGAACGCCGATGTGGTGCAAATCAAGGTGGCTCAGGGTGCCAAGCCCGGCGAAGGTGGCCAGCTGCCCGGTGACAAGGTGACGGCCCAGATCGCCCAGCTGCGTTATTCCGTGCCCGGCGTGACCCTGATTTCACCGCCGCCGCACCACGACATCTACTCCATCGAGGATCTGGCCCAGCTCATCTTCGACATCAAGCAGATCAACCCAAGCTGTCTGGTGTCGGTGAAACTGGTCTCCGAGCCCGGCGTGGGCACCATCGCCTGCGGCGTGGCCAAGGCCTATGCCGACTTCATCACCATCTCCGGTTATGACGGTGGCACTGGCGCCAGCCCCCTCACCTCGGTCAAATATGCCGGCTCCCCGTGGGAGCTGGGCCTGGCCGAGACCCAGCAGGCGCTGGTCGCCAACGGTCTGCGCCACAAGGTGCGGCTGCAGGTGGATGGCGGTCTCAAAACCGGCCTCGACATCATCAAGGCGGCCATCCTCGGCGCCGAGAGCTTCGGCTTTGGCACCGGCCCCATGGTGGCGCTCGGTTGCAAATACCTGCGTATTTGCCACCTGAACAACTGCGCCACAGGCGTTGCCACTCAGGATGAGAAGCTGCGGCGCGAGCACTTTACCGGCCTGCCGGAGATGGTGATGAACTACTTCAAGTTTATCGCCGAGGAGACCCGCGAGCTGATGGCCCAGCTCGGCGTCACCCAGCTGACCGACCTGATTGGCCGCACCGATCTGCTGGAAGCCCTGCCCGGCCTCACCGCTCGTCAGGCCAAGCTGGATCTCTCTGGCATTCTGGCCCGTCCGGTAGCACCAGCAGGCTCCAGCCTGTTCAGCCAGCAGCACAACCCCACCTTCGACAAGGGGCCGCTCAACCTCAAGATGGTGGAAGATCTGCTGGAAGCGGTGGAAACCTCAAGCGGCGGCGAGTTCCGCTACGACATTCGCAACACCGACCGCTCGGTGGGTGCGCGCCTCTCGGGCGAGATCGTCAAACGTCACGGCAATCAGGGGATGGCGGCGGATCCGGTCAAGGTGCACTTCAACGGTACCGCGGGTCAGAGCTTCGGCGTCTGGAACGCGGGTGGCCTTGAGATGATCCTCACCGGTGACGCCAACGACTACGTGGGCAAGGGGATGACCGGCGGCAAGCTGGTGATCAAGCCCCATGTCGGTGTGGCGTTCAAATCCCATGAAGCGGCCATCATCGGCAACACCTGCCTCTACGGCGCCACCGGCGGCAAACTCTACGCCGCGGGCACTGCCGGCGAGCGTTTCGCGGTGCGCAACTCAGGCGCCTTGGCGGTGGTCGAGGGAATTGGCGACAACGGTTGTGAATACATGACCGGCGGCATCGTCACCGTACTCGGTCAGACCGGCGTCAACTTCGCGGCGGGTATGACCGGTGGCTTTGCCTACGTGCTCGACGAATGCGGCAACTTCGCCAAGCGCACCAACCCCGAGCTGGTGGAACTGCTGGACGTGGCGGATCTCGCCATCCATCAGGAGCACCTGCGCGGCATCATCACGGCGCACCTCAATGAGACCGGCAGCTCGCGCGCCGAGGAGATCCTGGCCAACTTCGACTCCTATGTGCCCAAGTTCAGGCTGATCAAACCCAAGTCCAGCGACGTGAAATCGCTGCTGGGTCACACCAGCCGTTCCAGTGCAGAACTCAGAATCCAGGCGCAATAAGGAGGGAACCCTATGAGCCAGAACGTATTTCAGTTTATCGATGTGCAGCGGGTCGACCCGCCCAAGAAGCCGCTCAAGATCCGCAAAATCCAGTTTGTGGAGATCTACGAGTCCTTCAATCAGCCGCAGGTACAGATGCAGGCGGATCGCTGCCTCGAGTGCGGCAACCCCTACTGCGAGTGGAAGTGTCCGGTCCACAACTACATCCCCAACTGGCTGAAGCTGGCCAAAGAGGGGCGCATTCTGGAGGCGGTGGAGCTCTCCCACCAGACCAACAGCCTGCCGGAAGTGTGCGGTCGGGTCTGCCCGCAGGATCGCCTCTGTGAGGGCTCCTGCACCCTCAACGATCGCTTCGGCGCGGTGACCATCGGCAACATCGAAAAATACATCACCGACAAGGCGTTCGAGATGGGCTGGAAGCCGGATCTCTCGAACGTGGTCAAGACCGGCAAGCGGGTCGCCGTCATCGGTGCCGGCCCTGCAGGCCTCGCCTGTGCCGATGTGCTGGCACGCAATGGCGTCACCCCGGTGGTGTTTGACAAGTATCCGGAGATCGGTGGCCTGCTCACTTTCGGTATCCCCTCCTTCAAGCTGGAAAAAGAGGTGATGCAGCGTCGCCGCGAGATCTTCCAGGGGATGGGCGTGGAGTTTCGTCTCGAGACCGAAGTGGGCAAGGACATCACCTTCGCCGACCTGCTCGGCGAGTTCGATGCGGTCTTCCTCGGGGTCGGTACCTACAAGTACATGAAGGGCGGCTTTGCCAACGAAGAGGCGCCGGGAGTCTATGACGCACTGCCCTACCTCATCGCCAACGCCAACCGCTTGCTGGGGTTCGAGAAGGCGCAAGCCGACTATATCGACTTCGCCGGCAAGCAGGTGGTGGTGCTGGGCGGTGGCGATACCGCCATGGACTGTGTACGTACCGCCATCCGTCAGGGGGCCGCCAAGGTGATCTGTGCCTATCGCCGCGACGAGGAGAACATGCCGGGCTCCAAGCGGGAGGTGAAAAACGCCCGCGAGGAGGGGGTTGAATTCATGTTCAACCTGCAACCGGTAGCTGTCGAGCTGGATGCCCATGGCCGCACCGTCGGCATCAAGGTGGTGAGCACCGAGCTGGGTGAACCCGACGCCAATGGCCGCCGCAATCCGGTGATCATCGAGGGCTCCGAGCAGGTGCTGGCTGCCGATGCGGTGGTGATGGCGTTTGGCTTCCAGCCCAACCCCCAGCCCTGGATGGCGGAGTTCGGCATCGAGCTCGACAACCGGGATCGCATCAAGGCCCGCGAGCAGGCGGAGTATGCCTTCCAGACCAGCAACCCCAAGGTGTTCGCCGGTGGCGACGCGGTACGTGGCTCCGATCTGGTGGTGACCGCCATCTACGAAGGGCGCAAGGCGGCCGAAGGGATCATGGACTATCTGGCGGTCTGATCCGACCGGCCAAGACCCTGATGCGCTTTCACTATCAGCCCCGCCAATGCGGGGCTGATTTCTTTGACATGCCGCCAGTGAATAGCGATGGCTAACTCTTTGGCATCGGACAAACCCAAGAACTGCGCCATTCTGGCGCGGCATACTCATCGGGCCAATACTCGGTCTGCTGTTGAATTTTACCTTCCGCAACATGGTGAAATGTGATGGCGCGAGCATTTACGACCCCATCGCTGACCAGCACCTCACTGACCACCTCACTCCCTTGTGCCAGAAGACGGACAATCTCGAAGCGCCACAGGCCAGCTGCGGGGTAGCGACGATTGATCTCAATAAAATTCTCTCGCCCCACAATCCGTTCTCCCGATTGGGGCCAGTCACAGAAAAAATCATCTCCCAGCCAGCTTGCCGCCTTCGCAAAGTCATTGCTCTGCATCTCCTGCCAATAGGCCTCTACCACTGCTTTTGGCTCCATGGTGTTCAATTCCATACTCACTCTCCCTACACACGCACCACCAGCCACTCCCCCTTGCCGACCGGCACCAGCGAGGTGGCAAAGGCCGGATCCTGCCCGACCTCGTTCATCCACTCCACCATCTCGCTGCGATGGGAGATGGCGTTATCAACCACCAGCAGGCCACGGGGTGCCAGCAGGCGGCGGATCTGCGGCCACCATGCCCGGTAGTGCTGACGATCCGAATCGAGGAAGATGAGCTGATAGCCGGCTTGCGGCAAGGTCGGTAACAGCACACTCGCATCCCCTGCCAGCAAGGTTACCCAGGGGGCCAACCCTGCCTGCTGAAAGTTGTCATGGGCCTGTACGCGCTTATCCTCATCCAGCTCAATGGTGGTCACGTGCCCCTCCAGCCGACGCACCGCTTCTGCCAGCCAAAGCGTGGAGTAACCATTGGATGTGCCAATCTCCAGCACCGCCTGCGCCCCACGGGTCTGCACCAGCACTGACAGCAACTCCCCCGTGTCGCGGGTGATATTGAGCAGCTTGCGCTGGCGTGCCTGCTGCATGCTGTCATTGCGCTCGCCAAGCTGCTCCAGCTGGCGTTTTAACTGTTCCAGTTCCATCGATATCCCTTTCGTCCTTGTCCAAATCCGTTCACCCACTGCTCTTGGCTTGGTCTTTGGGAGTCAAATGATTGCTTTCAACCGCCATTCACACCACAAAGGATGAGAAAAGGACAACCATTTGAGGCAGAATTTGTGACGTCTATCTGTTACACTTCGCGCCCGCCATTTTCCGGCTCACTCTCTGACTTGATGTCAGGCGCAGCCGTCGGTGGTTACAACCTCCGTCTCGCTCATGCCGAGCTAACCAAGCCAAACACAGCCCAGCTGGAACACAGGAACCCATTATGAGATTTGAATCGTTCGATTTTGCCCCCGAGATTTTGCGTGCTGTCTCAGATTGCGGTTATCAGGAGATGACCCCTGTGCAGCAACAGGCGATCCCGGCCATTCGCCGTGGCCGCGATGTGCTGGCCAGCGCCCAGACCGGTACCGGCAAGACCGCCGCCTTCGCACTGCCCATCTTGCAGCGTCTGGTAGACAATCCGGCTCCGGTCCAGCCTTCCAACGCCCGTGTGCTGATCCTGACCCCGACCCGCGAGCTGGCGGCTCAGGTGGCGAGCAACATCAATGACTTCGCCAAGTATCTCGATATCACCACCATCACCATCGTCGGCGGTGGCAAGCAGGACGTGCAGGCCAAGAAGCTCAAAGCGGGCGCCCACATCATTGTGGCCACCCCGGGCCGCCTGCTGGAGCACCTCACCGCCTGCAACCTCAGCCTCTCCGGCGTCGAGTGTCTGGTGATGGATGAAGCGGATCGCATCCTCGACATGGGCTTCAGTGCCGATGTGCAGAAGATCCTGCAAGCGGTCAACAAGACCCGTCAAAACCTGCTCTTCTCCGCCACCTTCTCCGACGCGGTGAAGAAGCTGGCCAACCTGATGCTGGACAGACCGCAGATCGTCAGCGTCAACAAGCAGAACTCCACCGCCGACACCGTCAGCCACACCGTCTATCCGGTCGAGCAGAAGCGCAAGCGCGAGCTGCTCTCAGAGCTGATTGGCAAGCAGAACTGGCAGCAGGTGCTGGTGTTCGCCAGTACCCGCGAGAGCTGTGATGTGCTGGTCGAGGAGCTGAACCTCGACGGCATCAAGTCCGCCGTGGTCCATGGAGAGAAGGCTCAGGGCAACCGTCGCCGCGCCCTGCGCGAATTCATGGAAGGCAAGGTACGGGTACTGGTCGCCACCGAAGTGGCCGCCCGTGGTCTGGACATTCCGAGCCTGGAATACGTGGTCAACTACGATCTGCCGTTCCTGGCGGAAGATTACGTGCACCGCATCGGCCGTACCGGTCGTGCCGGCAAGCGCGGCATGGCCATCTCCTTCGTCAGCCGTGAAGAGGAGCGCACCCTGCTGGAGATCGAGGCCCTGATCGGCCAGAAGATCCGCCGCATCATGGTGCCGGGCTACGAGGTGAGCAGCCGTGACGAGCTGATCAAGCAGTTGCAGGAGCGTCGCCGCTTCGGCAAGCGCCCGCAGCGTGAAGATAACGCCGTGGCCCAGGTGATGGCCGAAGCCAAGCTGCAGGGTCAGCGCCTCAAGCGTCTGGCCGCCGCCAAGAAGCCCCGTCAGCCGAAATAAGGCGGGCAGTTGCTCTATTGAACCGCAAAGGCGCCACTGGCGCCTTTGCCATCTCTGTCATCGGTGTTGGCCCCTGGTGGTCAACTGAAGGATTGCTTATGACCTCTCCGACCTACAATCAGGCCCTGTTCGAGATGGCCACCCAGAGCCTGGCCGAACTGGCCCGCACCGCCGAGCAAAAGGCGGGCAAGCGCACTCCGGCGCAAGAGAGCCACTTTCTCTGCACCTGGATGGCCGACTCCCTCAAGGAGAAGCGCTTCTCCCGTCTGGTGATGGAAGATTTGAAAGCTTGGGTGCAGCTTGGCCGCACTCTGGGTGCGGGCGCCGATCTCAAGGGATTGCTGGAGCGCATCGCCTTCCAATACCAGTGCGCCATGACCAATCCGCAGCAATTGGGAGCCAAGCTGGCGGCCCTGCTGGAGGATCTGACGGCGGCAGGCTGGCTGGTGCTGACCGAGAGCGAAGTGAACGCCAAGCTGCGCCTGCAATCGGGCGGTCAGGCGAGTCTGGTGGTAAGCCATAGCGAATATGCAGGCCATATCGAGGACGGTGAGCTTGTCAAACCCCTCACCCTCTATGTGCGCGGTGACGAGAAGGTGCTGGCCGAGGCGGCCTTCAAGCACGGCCTGCTGCTGAGCCAGGGCAACAAGAAGACCACCCTGGTCAAACACCACAAGGCCTACCGGCTGATGCCGGACAACGCCCAACCGGCGCTGGCACTGCTGAGCGAGGCTCGCCAGAGCGCCTGATCCCGCCTGTTTTCAGCAATAAAAACGGCAGACCCTTGCGCAGGATCTGCCGTTTTTTATTGTTCGATCTTTGGTGATGAGGTTGGGTAGTCGTTTAGCGGATCTTGATGCCAATCTGGCCCGCGTCACACCACTCGAACATCACCTCCTCGCTCTTGCCGCAGCAACTGCCACCACAGATACGGCTTTCACGTTTGATGACCCGCCCCTTGCGCATCCAGACGCCGAGCATGGCCTCCACCGCATCTTCCGAGGTGTGGAAGTGGCGAGCCAGCTCACGCCGGCTCACCTTCTGCTGCACGGCGAGGTAATCCCCCAGCTCGCGCAGGATCATAAGGTCACCACCTTGCGGGCAACGATGTCACCGTGACGGCGACCGGCCCACCAGAGCAACACCAGAGAGAGGCCGTAGCTGACGATCCAGAACAGGCTCTGCTCCGGGTGAGCGGCGAAGGTCGCGACCTGATAGAAGAGGGTCGCGCACATAAAGGCCATATAGTTGCACCATACCGCCGTCATCAGCGCCCACTGGCGACCGGTTTCCCGCACCAGCGCGCCCATGGCTGCGGCGCAAGGCATGTAGAGCAGCACGAACAAGAGGTAGGCAAAGGCACCGGCCGCCCCGTCGAAGTGGGTCTGCATATTACCGTAGGTGGAGACATCGACCTCCTGCGCTTCGGCAGCTGCCTGCTGATCATCCAGCTCACCGACAGACAATCCCATCGGGTCGCTCGGGTTGATCTCCGCCAGATTGGCCGCCACGGCATCGATCGCCTCGTGGAAACTGGCCACCAGCGAGAACTCGCTCTCCTCCTCTGCATCGCCACCACCAGCGTAGAGGCTGTTGAGGGTACCGACCACCGCCTCTTTGGCGAAGATACCGGTGACAATACCGACCGTGGCTTGCCAGTTGTCATCGCGTACACCTATGGGGTGCAGCACCGGGGTCACCGCCTGGCTTATCTTGCTCAGGACCGAGCTCTCCTGCTCCTGATGGCCGAAGCTGCCATCGGTACCCAAGGAGTTAAGCACGCTCAGCACGGCAACCACCAGCACGATGGTTTTACCTGCGCCAAAGACGAAGGATTTGAGCTTCTGCCAGGTCTTGATGGCAACGTTGACCGGACGCGGCCACTCGTAATCCGGCATCTCCATCAGCATGGAGTCGCTCTTGCCTGGCAGCAGGGTGCTGCGCAGCAACAGGCCGGTGAGCACCGCCACCAGAATGCCGATGAGGTAGAGACCGAACACCAGGTTCTGACCTGACTCGGCGAAGAAAGCCACCGCAAACAGGGCGTAAACCGGCAGACGGGCACCGCACGACATGAAGGGGGCCATGGCGGAGGTCATCAGCCGCTCCCGCTCGGAGTTGAGTGTGCGGGTCGCCATCACCGAGGGGACGGTACAGCCAAAGCCCATCAGCATCGGCACGAACGCCTTGCCCGGCAGGCCGAGGCGGCGCATCAGGGCATCCACCACGAAGGCGGCACGGGCCAGATAGCCGGAGCTCTCCAACACCGCGAGGAACAGATAGAGGCAGCCAATCACCGGAATAAAGGTGGCCACGGTCTGCAAGCCGACACCAAAGCCATCAGCCAGAATGGCGCCCAGCCACTCGGGGGCATTGACCAGCCCCAGCAGGTGGTGCACCCCATCGACAAACAGGGCGCCGCCCATGATGTCAAAGAAGTCGATAAAGGCGCTGCCAACGTTGATGGCAAACAGGAACATCAGGTACATGACAAACAGGAAGAAGGGGATGCCAATCCAGCGATTGAGCAGCACCCGATCCAGCCACTCGCTCTGGGCCTCGGTGAGCTTGCCCTTCTGCTGACGAGCCTGTTGTACCCACTGGTGGATATGGCCGTAGCGAATATCCGCCAGTTGCAGGTCGATATCCTGTCCCTGATGGGCGCGGGCCACTACATTGGTGGCGGCCGCGTGCTGACCGGGCAGCAGGGTCTCCTGCATCACCGCATCCTCTTCCAGCAGGCGCAGGGCGCGGCCACGGGTAGTGAGGTGATGCGGGGCGAGCAGGGTCTCCAGCTCCGCCAGATCGGTTTCAAGCGCGTGGCCGTAATCGAGCTGTAAGGCGGCTTGCGGCTGACCGATAAACTGGCGGATCTGCTGCTTGAAGGCGGCAACCTGCTTGCTGTTGTGGGCAGAGAGGGCCACCACCGAGCAACCGAGGGATTTGCCGAGCTTGCTCTCGTCGATGACGATGCGGCGCTTTTGCAGGATATCCAGCTTGTTGAGCACCACCACCATGGGCAGGCCCAGTTCGCGCAGTTGCAGCGTGAGGTAGAGGGAGCGCTCCAGATTGGCGGCGTCGATGACGTTGAGCAGCAGGTCGGGTTGTTGGCCCTGGGCAAAGCGGCTGGCGATCTGCTCGTCCAGACTGCCATCCTGACTGGCCAGGCTATAGATGCCGGGCAGATCCATCAGCTTGAAGTGATGTTCACCCGCGCTGAACTCACCCATCTTCTTGTCGACGGTGACGCCACTCCAGTTGCCTACCTGCTGGCGGGCGCCGGTCAGGGCGTTGAACAGGGAGGTCTTGCCGCTATTGGGGTTACCTACCGTTACCAGGGAATAATTCATACCAGCTCTACCTCTATTTTCTTCTGAACCCGCCGCGCGTGTGGCAAGCCGCTTTGCAGGTTCTACTTCTTGTCTCTGAACCGCTCCCGGTGACTTTCTTGACCGAAGCGGTAGCCGAACAGGGGGTTATACCGGCTCGACTTCTATTTGCTGGGCCAGACTCTTTTGCATGGAGAGACAGATCCCCTGGCACTGGATCTGGAGCGGGTCCCCCAGGGGGGCGGAGCGCAGATAGATGACTTCAGTCTGGGGCAACAGGCCCATCACCATCAGTTTGCGGCGCAGCGGCCGGGCGAGCTGATTCATATTCTTGATGCGAGCACTCTGTCCCGGTGACAACTGCGTGAGTACCATGACTGACTCCTGAAGTTAAACAATAATAATTCGCTTTTACTTGGGGCATTATAAGCTGTGTCTTCAACTTTTATTTGAGTAAAATCAAACTCCGCTTAGCTAACCCATAAAGTATTGCCATGAGTCACGACAACAACAGCCGCCTCGTTTACAGCACAGATGGCGGCATGATCAAGGAGCTGAGCGCTCCCCAATCCGCCTCCCCCTTCCCCACCGACGGCACCGTGCGCATTCGCCGCGAGACCAAGGGGCGCAAGGGTGCCGGGGTGATCACCATTCATGGCGTACCCGCCGATCAGCAAAAATCCCTGGCCACCCTGCTCAAGAAAAAGTGCGGCACCGGAGGCGGTATCAAGGAGGGAGTGATCGAGATCCAGGGGGATAAACGGGACCTGATCAAAACCGAGCTGGAGAAAGCCGGTTTCAGCGTCAAGCTGGTGGGTGGCTGATCCCCTTGTCACTCATGCGGTTTTTCCCTAGAATGCCCGCTCCCATCGAGGGGGAGTAGTCTCGCACGCCGGTGCCATCCATTGCATGAATACCGGTTTGCGACCCTGATCAACATACTTGGTGCCAAATCACCATGGTCAGGGTGATCCATGCCAGCCATGGATTTGACAAGACCTTTGACGGGCCAGTGCCAATACCGGGGACGGATGGCGCAGGCTTGTCTTTGGTTTATAACAATTCCGTCCCCCGGTCATTTTTATGGAAGCCTTGTTAACCTCAACCCTCAGCGTCGCTATTGCCGAAATCGGCGATAAAACCCAGCTGTTGGCGTTGCTGCTCATCTGTCGTTTTCGCAAGCCCTGGCCCATCATCGCCGGCATGCTGGCGGCTACCCTGCTCAACCATGCGGGCGCTGCCTGGATTGGTGAGTTCATCAGCCGCTGGCTCGATCCCAAGATAATGACCTGGCTGGTCGCCATCGCCTTTATCGCCATGGCGATCTGGATTTTGGTGCCGGACAAGATGGATGACGAGGAGAGCTCGCTGGATAAATACGGCCCCTTTATGGCCACCTTCGTGCTCTTCTTCATCGCCGAGATCGGTGACAAGACCCAGATCGCCACCGTGCTGCTGGCCGCCAAGTATGACTCGCTGGTGCAGGTCATTACCGGTACCACCCTCGGCATGATGCTGGCCAACGTGCCTGTGGTGCTGATCGGCAAGCTGGGGGCAGACAAGCTGCCGCTCAAGGGGATCCGCATCGCCTGCGCCATCCTCTTCGTCGGCCTTGGGGTGAGCACCCTGATCTTTGCCTGATGGCCCGTATCCGATGACCAAGCCCTCCCCTGTGGAGGGCTTTTTTGTTTACTGCTGTGTCTATTGCGTAACCCGCTGTCGCAACCACCAGCCGCAGAGGCAAGGGGCAGTGCACGGTTGCGGGTGCCTCATGCCATAATGGGGCAAACCTCGCGGAGTCCCCCCATGCACAACGTATCAAGAGAGACGCTTCTCGAATGGGTCAAACAGGGACGGCTGGCGCCAGAGAAGCTGGTGGACGCCCTGACCCTCGCCGATCTTCCCCCCCATCCGGCGCGCTGGCAGTGGCTGTTTGACTGGCTGCTGCTCTGGCTCGGCGCCCTCTGTATCGGGGCTGGCCTCATCTTCTTCGTCGCCTTCAACTGGCAAGAGCTGGGCCGGGTCTCCCGCCTCGCCCTGCTGGAGGCGCCGCTGCTCGCCATGCTGCTTCTGCTGTGGCGCAAACCGCTGGGGGATACCCCCCGTCAGGCGCTGCTGCTCGCCATCGCCCTCAATATCGGCGCCCTGCTGGCACTGGTGGGTCAGACCTACCAGACCGGCGCCGATCCCTGGCAGCTGTTCGCCACCTGGGCGCTGATGCTGGTGCCGCTGGCGACATTTGGCCAAAGTCCCCTGCTCTGGACCTTAAGCTGGCTGCTCGGCCAGCTGGCGCTGGTGCTCTACTGGCGGCTAGGTTTGTTCACCTTCTTCTTTACCTTCGATGAAGAGGGATTGGGCTGGTGCCTTACCCTGCTCAACGCCGCCCTCTGGGGTCTGCTTCTGCTGGCGCCAAACCGCTGGCGCCTGATGCCAAGCTGGCTGGCGGGCCTTGCTGCCGGTCTGGGGGCCACCCTGCTCACCCTGCTGGCGCTGTTTGATGCCGCCTCCCCGCTGGTGTGGCCGCTCTGGCTTGGCTGGCTGGCTGCGGCCTATGCCCTGTGGCACCACAGATTTATCGCCGGACTCGCCATGGGGTGCCTCAGCCTGATTGCCGTCATCCTCGCGGCGCTGGGCAAGTGGATGGAGCCCGACATCAACGGCTTCTTGCTGCTGAGCCTGATCGCCATCGGCCTTTCGGTCACCGCCGCCCGCTGGCTGCAACAACAACGGAGGTCTCATGAGTGATCTGACCCTTTGGCAAGCACTGCAACAGGCCAATCTGGTGGAAGGGGAGATACCCCGTGACACCCAACCCCACTGGTCGAGCCGCTTTCTGCTGGGGCTGGTGGGCTGGATTGCCGCCCTGTTCCTGCTCTTTTTCCTGTTTCTCACCTTCGAGCAGCTGACCCGCGAGGCCAACAGTGCCCTGCTGCTCGGGGCCGTGCTGTTGGCGGGGGCCTACGCCCTCAATCGCAGCCAGCGCGGCGATCTCTGGGATCAGTTCGTGCTGGCCCTCACCCTGGCGGCCGATGCCTGGCTGCTCTATGGTCTGCTCGATCAGCTGGACCTTCATCACGCCCTGCTCTGGTTTGGGTTGTGCCTGCTCTCCCTTGCCATCGCCGTGCTGTTCGATCACTGGCTGGTGCGGCTGTTTCACAGCGTGGCGGCGGCCCTGCTGCTCACCCTTGGCCTTGCCTGCCTCGGGCTGCAACTGCTGGCCCTGCCGCTGGTGATGGCGGCCATCACCTTCTGCTGGCTGCGGGCAGATAGGGATCCAGAGCGTCACCAGCTCTACCACTCCATCACGCTGGGGCTGGCCCTCTCGCTGCTGGTGCTGGGCCGTCTGCACCACCCGTTGTGGGATGGCGGCAGCAGCGTGCTGGACGAGCTGGGGCTTTCCCGCCTGCCGCTCTGGCTCAATCCCCTGCTCTGCGCCGCCCTGCTGCTGGCGGTGATGGTGAAGCTCAAGCTCCCCCTGCTGTTTGGCCTGCCGCTGGTGCTGATCAGCGCCATCATCCCCGGCATGGGGGCGGGCGCACTGGTGCTGATCCTCGGCTTTTATGCCGGCAGTCTGGGGCTGATGACCCTCTCGGCCCTGCTGCTGCTCGGTTATGGCTCGCTCTATTACTACGATCTGGGGCTCACCCTGATGACCAAATCCTGGCTGCTGCTGGGCTCCGGCATCCTGCTGCTGGGGGCCCGCCAGCTGCTCACCACCTTTGCGGCAAGGAGCGACTCATGAAACCCGTCACCCGACAGCTCGCTCTGTTGCTGAGCGGCCTCGCCGTTCTGGCGGGCATCAATGCCACCGTCTGGCGCTATGAACACGCCATGAGCAGCGGCGAAGTGGTGCTGCTGCGGCTCGCTCCGGTCGATCCCCGTTCCCTGATGCAGGGGGATTACATGCAGCTGAACTACGAAATTGCCCGCGAGCTGACCAGCCGCGACGCTCGTACTACTCAAAACAAGGGCAGCGACACCCTGGTGATCCGCCTCGATGCCCATCAGGTGGCCAGTCTGGTGGCCGATGGCAAACCGGATCGACTCGCCAACGATGAGCGGCTATTGCAGGTGCACCAGAGTGAGCGGCAGTGGCAGATCGGCCCCGATGCCTACTTCTTTGAAGAGGGCACAGGGGAGCAATACGAAACGGCCCGCTACGGCGAGTTCCGGCTGCAAGCGGATGGCAAGACCCTGCTGGTGGGGCTGCGGGATGAGGCCTACCAGCCCATCGGGCAGATCCGCGCCCGCTGGTAACGGCAGTGAGTGGCTATTTACTCTGTTCATGGTCACACTCAAGGGAAGGTTGATCGCTAAGGATGTTCCCAATGAGGATATGGCTGATCTGTCATCTGTTGCTGCTCTGCTGGGCCTCGACGGCCCGCGCTGATCTGGGCAAGCTCGAGTACCTCACCGAAGAGTACCCCCCCTACAACTTCAGCGATCCGCAAGGCCAGCCCACCGGCCTTGCGGTCGATCTGCTGCAGATGATCTGGCAACACAGCGGCGTGACGCCCCAGCCGGTGCGCATCCTGCCCTGGGCGCGGGGTTATTACTTGCTAACCCAGAAGCCCAACGTGGTGCTCTTCTCCACAGCCCGCACCCAGGCGCGGGAGGATCTCTTCAAGTGGGTATGCCCCATCGGCTACTCGGAGTACATACTGCTGGGCCGCAAAGCGCAGAACATCACCCTGACCGCCTTCGATCAGATGAGCCAGTACAAGATCAGCGCGGTGCGCTCGGACGCCGCCGAGCAGTTGCTGCTCAACAACGGCATGGATGACAACAACATCATCCCGGCCAACCGCCTGTCGCAGGGGTTGAAGATGTTGCTCTCCGGCCGCGCCGACCTGCTCGCCACCAGCAAGCTGGCGGGATATGACGCTATCCGCGAACTAAAGCTCAATGGCGACGACTTCAACGTGGCCATGGTGCTGAGCGCCGAGCAGCTCTGCTACGCCTTCAGCCGTCAGGTGCCCGACAGCGAGATCACCCTCTTTCAGCAGGGCCTGACCCGCGCTCTCGCTTCGGAGGAGTTTCGCAAATTGCAGGCCAAATACCTGCCGGTGCGCTGAGCACTCACTCACCCGATGGGCAGCGGTTCGCTGCCCATTTTATTGATGAAAGATGCAATAGAGGTGGCTAGCTATTCCCACCGCAAGCAGTCAAACTGGGCTACATAGTTGATTGTGAAGGATCTTTCCCGTGCGGACATGGCACCTACCTCATCTGCTACTGCTCTTGTGGGCCACCTTCGCGCAGGCCGATCCGGGCAAGCTCGAGTATCTGAGCGAAATCTCTCCCCCGTTTAATTTCAGCGACCAGCAAGGGATGCCAACCGGATTGTCGGTGGAGCTGATGCAGCTTATCTGGAAAGCGCGGGGCGTGTCGCCCCAGCCAATCCGCATTCTGCCCTGGGCCCGGGGCTACAACCTGCTGCAACAAAAACCCAATGTGGTGCTGTTTGCCACCGCCCGCACCCCGCAGCGGGAAGCGCTCTTCAAGTGGGCATGCCCCATCGATCACTCGGAGTTTGTGCTGCTGGGGCGCAAGGCGGACAACATCACCCTAGGCTCGGAGGCCGAGATCAGCCGCTACAAGGTCGGCGTGGTGCGCTCTACCGTCTCCAAGCAGCTGCTGCTCGAACGCGGTATCGATGAGCGCCAGCTGATGCTGGCCAACCGCCTCACCCAGGCGGCCAAAATGCTCATCTCAGGTCGCGCCGATCTGTTTGCGACCAACAAGCTCGCGGGCTATCAAACTCTGCAGCAGCTCGGCTTCAAGCCGGATGACTTTCATGTCGCCTTCGTGCTGGATGCCAGACCGCTCTGCTACGCCTTCAGCCGTCAGGTGCCCGACAGCGAGGTCGCCCTCTTTCAGCAGGCACTGACCCAGGTCGTCGCCTCGGCGGATTTCTCGGCCCTGCAAGCCAAATACCTGCCGCTGCGCTAACGCCCTGATCGCCGCCGACATAGGGCGCAAGATGGCGGCATGCGCCCGCGCTTTTTTGCCAAACATGCTCCGCAACCTTGGCGAAATCGGCCAGCTTGGTCACACTTGAGCAGATATTCCCTTGATCAGGATGGCAAAAATGAAACCATGGATTGGATTGGCCGGGGCGCTGCTGGCCACCCTCGCACAGGCGAGTCCTGAGCTTGGCAAACTGCACTACATCACCGAAGAGTACAAACCCTACAACTATGCCGATGCCAGCGGCGCCCCCACCGGCCTCGCGGTCGAACTGCTGCAACTGGTGTGGAAAAAGACCAATACGCCGGCGCAGCCCGTCACCATCATGCCGTGGGCGCGCGGCTACTACCTGCTGACCCAAAAGCCCAATGCGGTGCTCTTCTCCACCGCCCGCACCCAGGCGCGCGATCCCCTGTTCAAGTGGGCCTGCCCCATCGGGTATGCCGAGAGCGTGCTGGTGGGGCTGGCCGATCGCAATATCACCATCACCAAGCTCGACGATGCCAAGGCGTTCAATATCGGAGCGGTGCGGGCCGATGTGGGGGAGCAACTGCTGCTCAACAACGGCTTTGACGAGACCAAACTGATGGCCGCCAACCGACTGGCACAGGCGCTCAAGATGCTCACCTCAGGCCGGGTCGATCTGGTCTCCACCAACAAGACCACCATGGAGCAGCTGATCGTCGAACAAAAACTCGATCCCGCCCGCTTCAAGGAGCAGTGGGTGCTGAGCTCGGAACAGTTCTGCTTCGCCTTCAGCCATCCGGTGAGCGACGAGCTGGTCAAGGAGTTCCAGACCGGCTTGACCCAGGTGCTGGCGAGCAGCGAATACCCACTGCTGCACAGCAAATACTTCCCAACCCCCGCCGCCAAATAGCGGCGCAGCGTCGAGCACCAACAACATGGGGCCCACCGCGGGCCCCTTCGCTTTTTTCCATTTGCGCTCCTCTCTTATATTACCGTTTGCGCTCCTCTCGCGGCGTCACCCCACCTCCCTGCCACAGCCAAGCCCCGACAATCATCAACTAATCGCTAATGAATAAAAGTTTGTGCCAGCGCAAAAAATCACTCTTTTCTGATAGTTAGCTCATCAAAACCATAGATAAGACCACTCTGGCTCCGTAATATGGCGACGGGCGTCTGTTGACCCCTTTTCCGAGATCAATGGTCAACGGCGCAATCTGGTAGCGACAGTCAGGGGCGGTAGCGACTTTAGCGGAGACCAGCCGGTCTCCCGCGCCTGCGCCAAGGTAACCGTCCCCTCTCCCCTTGCGGGAGAGGGCTAGGGTGAGGGGTCGGTAACGTCTTTGCCCTGCAACAAGGTATTGGCATGGCTTCGCCAGTAGGGTCGATTAGCGAAGCGTAATCGTCCGCGGTCGCCATTCCCTCTCCCCCTGCGGGAGAGGGCTAGGGTAAGGGGTCGGTAACGTCTTTGCCCTGCAACAGGGTATTGGCACGGCTTCGCCAGTAGGGTCGATTAGCAAAGCGTAATCGTCCGCGGTAACCGTCCCCTCTCCCCTTGCGGGAGAGGGCTAGGGTGAGGGGGTAGGTAATGTCTCTGTCCTGCAACAAGGTATTGGCACGGCTTCGCCATGCAGGACGCGAGGACTCCGTCCTCGACGGGGTTTCGCCGCCGCTACGCGGCTTGGCGAGTGACTTTTCTTTGCGTGGCCAAAGAAAAGTCACCAAAAGAAAGGCCACCCCCACTTGTTCGCCCTCCTGAGTCGGGTTCCCTCGGTTCACCCGTTTGTCCCACGGCACGCGCCGATGGGCCATCCATGGCCCAGCGGCGCTCGCTCGGCGTCCTGCCTCGCGGCCTAGACAAATGGGCTCACCTCGACGAACAACAGGGGGCAAAACGCAGCCCGCAACATCGAGGCCAGTTAACAGCGATCTATCTATTCAGGGAAAATATCGGGAGGGTTGTTATCTCAGGACTAACCCCTCGCCCACCCCAATGCGAGAGCAGATTGTCGCACCTATGCAACAGGCTCTATCGATATGGTTGCATAGGTGAAAAAAAATCATGGTGTGTACAACTACAAACGGCAGATATCCCTACAGGGAAATGGTTGTATATAGAAGGCCCGATAGTGAGTATTTCACCGGAATAACACCTTATTTCTCGAACGTCCGATTACGCTTCGCTAATCGAACGTACGGCGCTACAGGCTACCATTTAAATATAAAATTCTTTACACATTAATTGAGATTTTAAATGAGAATTAAAAATTCAATTTCCAGCTTATTTTTGAAGCTGAAGAAATATGAGGCAGAGAAAAATAAAATTGATTTGTCTGATATTTTATCCACTGCAAAATGGAAAGAAAGCACGTTTTTAACATACTGGAAAAAAGGGCAATTAGCATTTTTCCTTAGCGCTCAAAATGATTCTGGCCCATTTGATGTGTCAAATACAACCAATATCAATGAGGTTGAATTTGCGAAGAAATTATCCCAATCCAAACACATACAAGAGCTAGGACATAACTGCACCTCTAAGCTCGCTAAATCCTTACTTAAACGTTCAAAAGAAAACATGATTCTCGCCTTAGAGATATATAACAGACCCTCTTTAGAAAACAGAATAGATTGTTTCGTCCTTTGTTTCTGTACTGCTTGGGAACAAATATTAAAAGCAAAAATAATAGAAAGTTATGGTGAAGAGGAAATATACGACAAAAAAGCAAGAGTCAAATATGGTAAGACTATCTCATTGCGACAATGTTTAAAAATTGTATTTAAAGAGCCTGACTCAGTAAAGGATAATATAGAGAAAATTGTCGATTATCGTGACTACGCTGCTCATCTATTAATGCCAGAAACTCAAGGTTTGCTTTCTCGATTATTTCAGTCTGGTGTTATAAATTACTCTATGTTTTTTGAAGAATCCTCTGAATTACCTTTTCTCAATCCATCACAATCAGGATTATTAACTATCACCGGAAACATCAGCAATGTAAATATAATGCAGTTAAATCAGACTTATGGAAACAGTATTGGCAATGATGTATTAAACCTAGTCAATGAATTAGAACAAGAAATTGAAAATAAAAATGATTCTAGCTTTGCTATACCACTACCAATAAAACTGGTTTACGCCAAAGATGATGAACATGGGAATCCCATTGTACTGTCATATGTTGAAGAGGGGATTTCTGGTTTAAAAAAAGCCATTGTAATTGAAAAACCTATTGATAGAGAAATAACCCATCCATATAAAGAATCTGATGTAGTATCGAATATCAACAGAATAATTAGTTCTCAAACCTGTTCATCATCATTAAGCACCTATTTTGTTGCGCAGGACAAACATGGAAAATATATATTTACGAGCTATGACTTTAGATTGATAATAAGAAAAATGAAATGGAAAAACAGCAATAATGAATGGCACTATGAAAATAAAGACCCACAATATCACAGATATTCCGAAAAAGTTATAAGTGATATTTGTAAAATGATAACAAAAAATGAAATAAACCTATCCAGCCTTAGATTAAGAGGCAACCATGCTTAATTTTTTACAATCTGCAAGATAACTGCCTATTCGGGACAAAAATCGGGTGAGTTGCCCCCTCGCCCATCCCATAGCCCCATAGCGAAGCCAGATTGTAGCGCCTATGAAATAGATATCACCGACATGGTTGCATAGGTGCAAAAAAAAATCATGGTGGGTACAATTACAAACGGCAGATATCCCTATAGGGAAACGGTTGTATTTAGAAGGCCCGTATATCTCGAACATCCGATTACGCTTCGCTAATCGAACCTACGACCCTTCTGACACCAACAGCTTTAAAGTTATACAAGGTAGCTATGAACATTCCTCGAAAACAACACTATGTACCACAATTCATTCTTAAAAAATTCTCTAAAAATAAAAACAAAATTTATGTGTTTGATAAAAAACAAAACCGCTCCTTCACTTCAAATGTGAAAGATACTGGTCATGAGAATAATTTTTATGAGGAGGAGCTTCTAGGTTATAAGAACAACACTGAATTTAAGCTTGCAGAATTAGAAACCACTGTTTCACCTGTTATAGAGAAAATAATAAAAAATGGCAGCATTAAAGATTTAGAAAAATTGGAGCATGAATTACTTTGTTTATTTTCTACAGTTCAGATGCTAAGGACTAACCATACAAGAGAGTTTCTTGATTTTTTCAATGAGACGCTTACCAAAAGAATCACCGAATGGGGTTATGACCCAAGTGTGGACATTGAAAATTACACACCACCATCTGAGATAGAGCTAAAGAGTTCTGCCATTGACATTCTAAATACTTTACCTGGCTCTCTTGTAGGTGATTTTTTAAACAAGCAGCTATTGCTTATGGAAGCCCCACAGGGTCATACCTTCTATAGTTCAGATAATCCGATCGTAAAGCATAATCACTTTCCAAGAGAAGGAAGAGGAAACTTTGGACTTGGACTAAAAGGGATTGAAATATATTTCCCTATCTCACCTCGCTATTGCTTAAGCTTCCTTTGTTCTGAAACAGCTCAAGATATAGTTGCAAAAGCTAAAATTTTTAAAGCTAAAAAATTACTAGAAGTAGGTCATAATATTGACATGAGTGAATTGGAAAAGATGGCTGAACAATTCGAAAACAAAATAACTCATAAGCTATCTGTAGATAATATGGATTTTTACAACTCCTTACAAGTAATTCAATCAACTAGATTTATTTACTCTTGTGAACCTACATTCTCTCTCGCAAAAGATATGCTAAGAACAAATCCAGAAATATCAACACAGGGAAAGTTCGTAGATGGAAGTGCTGGTTAATAATACTCTTTTTTGAGAAAACATTAATGCAGTGGTGACAGTATGCAGGGTCAATTTGATTTGCAGATGTAGCCAAACTACGGAATAAATATGATTTCTTATCTTTATCTATTACTTTATGGTATATGACATGGACAACAGAGATATTCGGTTCAAAGTTAAAAAATATATTGAGAGTGCTTGTAAGCGTTTAGATAGGGCTCGATATACTCAAGAAAGCGCCTATGTCGATGCTTTTATTGCACGTTTGGATGGAGAGCTAAATTTTGGTGAAGACAAAGGAACAATAAATTTCACACCTACGATAGTTGCTGATAGGGGGGCAGGCTCTGCAGAGAGTAAATATGGTGCAGACTTTGCTATTGTATTTGAAAGTGAGAATATAGAACACCCAATTAGAAAGGCGATTATTTCTCAAGCTAAAAACTGTGTTTTGGATAAATTATCGGCAGCAGAGATTAAACGTCTAAATACACAATGTATAAAAATGGCTAACATTACAAATGACTACATTATATTGGAAGCTCCTAGTGTCGCTGGTGCAATACCAACAATAAAAATTGGCAACCCGGCTACATCATCTTGGGAAGCAGAAAGCATTAGTTTTGATGATTACCTCTTAGACCACATATTATCTTGCCAACATGGTGATAGAAGGCCAGATTTTATTGATGGTGTAGCAACTAGTAAACTATCTGGAATTAGAGTAGATGTAAATGGAATTGAGTATATCCCTGAAGTGAAGCCAAAAAATAGATCGAGTCAAAAACCTCGCAATGGTGGTATGAAACCTTGAAAAGGGTTAAAGATTACCATGTAACAAACCCATTACATAATGCTCTTATACAACTATCACCGAAGACTAATTAATAAGTCGATTTACCACCTAAAAAACGCAGCCCTTGGGCTGCGTGTGCCATATCGGTGAGACGATTGCGGATAGCGTCGAGCAAACTGCCTAATCGGTAGGGCTAGCTGCTTACGCTGGCGGGCACGGTATTGGTTCCCCCTGCAAACCGCCGAGTCGAGTGCAACGGGTCAGGAGCGCCATCAGGGATGATGGCGCAGCCGCAGTCGGCACAGGGATGTGCCGTCTGCGGCGCTCCGTCCGACCCGTTGGACGAGACGAGGGAACCCGCGAAGCGGGCGGTTTGCCGGGGGAGAAGACTTTTGGTGACTTTGGGTCTTTCCAAAGTCACTCGCCCCAGCCCGAAGGGCGGGCGAAATCCCTTCGAGGGCCGTGCCCTCGCGTCCTGCATGGCGAAGCCATGCCAATCAGGAGAGAGGGAAAGTGTCAGCCCTCCGGCAGACCACAAAAAAAACCGCAGCCCAAGGGCTGCGGTTTTTTATTGGCTCAACCTGTTGGCACCAGACGCCAACAAGGCCAACCGGCCTTAGGCACGGCGCCAGCTGGTCTTGCCGGCGCTGTCTTCCAGCACGATGCCCATCTCGGTGAGACGGTTGCGGGCGGCGTCAGCGGCGGCCCAGTTCTTGTCGGCGCGGGCCTGATTGCGCTCGGCGATCAGGCGTTCGATTTCGGCAACCTCTTCATCCGCTTCGTCACCCTTGAGGAAAGCCTCGGGGTCTTGCTGCAGGATGCCGAGCACGGCGCCCAGCTCGCGCAGACGGGCGCCCAGCGCGGCGGCAACGGCCATGTCTTCACCCTTCTGGCGGTTGATCTCGCGCACCAGATCAAACAGGGCGGAGTAGGCTTCCGGGGTGTTGAAGTCGTCGTCCATCGCTTCCTTGAAGCGAGCCACCTGCTCGTCGCCACCGGCAGCAGCGGCCACAGGCAGATCGCGCAGAGCGGTGTACATGCGCTCCAGCGCGGCGCGGGCTTGCTTGAGGTTATCTTCCGAGTAGTTGAGCTGGCTGCGGTAGTGGCCAGACATCAGGAAGTAACGGACGGTTTCGGCGTCGTAGTGGGCCAGCACGTCGCGGATGGTGAAGAAGTTGCCAAGGGATTTGGACATCTTCTCTTTATCCACCATCACCATGCCGCTGTGCATCCAGGTGTTGACGTAGTCGCCACCGTGGGCGCAGCAGGACTGGGCGATCTCGTTCTCGTGGTGCGGGAACTGCAGATCGGAGCCGCCGCCGTGGATGTCGAAGTGGTTGCCAAGGTGCTTGGAGTTCATGGCGGAGCACTCGATGTGCCAGCCAGGACGGCCCGGGCCCCAGGGGCTTTCCCAGGTCGGCTCGCCGGGCTTCGACATCTTCCACAGCACGAAGTCGAGCGGGTTGCGCTTGGCATCGACCACGTCAACGCGGGCACCGGCTTGCAGCTGCTCCAGATCCTGGCCGGAGAGCTTGCCGTAGTCGGCGTAGGATTCGACGATAAACATCACGTCGCCGTTATCCGCCACGTAGGCGTGCTCTTTTTCCAGCAGGGATTGCACCAGCTCGATGATCTCTTCGATGTGCTGGGTGGCGCGCGGTTCGATATCCGGGCGCACCATGCCGAGGGCGTCGAAGTCGGCGTGCATGTCGCCAATCAGACGCTCGGTCAGCTCGTCGCAGGTCACTTGGGTCTCGGCGGCACGCTTGATGATCTTGTCATCCACGTCGGTGATGTTGCGCACGTAGGTGAGGTCGTAACCGGCGTAACGCAGGTAGCGAGCGACCACATCAAAGGCGACGAAGGTGCGGCCGTGGCCGATATGACAGTGATCGTAGATGGTGACACCACACACATACATGCCCACCTTGCCCGGGTGGATAGGTTTGAATTCTTCTTTTTGACGAGTGAGTGTGTTGTATATCTTCAGCATCTTCTAACCACTGCCTGTGAGTAAAATGGTTGGTCATGATACCCCGTTCAGGGGCAGAAAACGAGGCAGAAAACGTGGCCAATCCCGCCTGCCAGCACGGTTACGGCGCCAGAGAGACTATGCCGCCAGCCCCTGATGGGCTAGAATTGCCACCACTTTATGCCATACACCTGCGGGCACTTCGTCGTCCGCATCAAATGAAAGGACATATCATGGTCACTCTGCACACCAATCACGGCGACATCACCCTCACCCTGAATGCTGAAAAAGCCCCGGAAACCGTGGCCAACTTCCTGCAATACTGCCGTGACGGTCACTACGACAACACCATTTTCCACCGCGTCATCGACGGCTTCATGATCCAGGGCGGCGGCTATGCTCCGGGCTTTGAAGAGAAAGACACCCGCGCTCCCATCAAGAACGAAGCTGCCAACGGTCTGTCCAACAAGATCGGTACCATCGCCATGGCCCGCACCATGGAGCCGCACTCTGCCAGCGCCCAGTTCTTCATCAACGTGAACAACAACGACTTCCTCGACTTCAAATCCGCCACCACTCAGGGCTTCGGCTACTGCGTATTCGGTGAAGTGACCGCAGGCATGGACGTGGTCAACAAGATCAAGGGCGTCAAGACCGGCAACTACGGCCGTATCCATCAGGACGTTCCGACCGAAGACGTGGTGATCACCAAGGTGACCCTTGCTGACTGATCTCTGCCGACTCGGCACTGACAAAACTGCGGCCCCGGCCGCAGTTTTTCCATCTGCCTCCCCCACTGCCAGTCCAAACTGGCGCCGTCTCGACTATCTGGCCCACGGCAACCCGCGCCAGCGCTCGGCCCATGCCCTGCTCACCGCCGGGTTGTGGGATGAGCTGGCCGCGCAGTGCGCCGATCTGGCGCTGGTGAGCACGCTCGCCATCGGCCTCGATCGGCCGGGCAGCGATCTCGATATTCTCTGCCAGCATCCTGATCCGGCGGCGTTTGCCGCTACTTTTGCAGAGCAAGGCTGGCAGGCGAGCGCCAAAGACGACAATGTCTGGCTGCTGGAGCGCACCTTTCCCCGCCTCGACCAACACAGTGCCGATAGCGGTTGCGATCAAAGCGAGGCCAACTGGCCGCTGGAGCTCTATGTCACCCCCGCCCCCATCGAGACGCTGAACGGCTGGCGCCACCTCACCCTGATGGCCGCGTTGCTCGAGCGGTTTGGTGATGCCTTCTACCACGAAGTGCTGCGCCTGCGCCTTGAAGAGGGATTGAAAGGGGAAGCGGCCATGTGCCGGTTGCTGGGCCTGGTGGGCGATCCTTACGCCGCCCTGCTGACGCTGGAGGGGCGCAATCTGGCCAAGCTGTCATGGCAGCCGCCATCCCGTGACGATATCCATACCTCAACTGGCGCGATGGCGCCCGCAGCGCACGATTCGTCCCCAGTTGTTTCTACTATCTCTGCCACCCCTGTTTGCCCTGTTTCGACCGAGAGCCCGACCCCCACATCATGAGCACCCTCTTTATCAGTGACATTCACCTCTCTGCCCAGCGGCCCGATATGACCGCGGCACTGGTGCGCTTTCTCGAGCACGACGCCCCCGGCGCCGATGCCCTCTATGTGCTGGGGGATCTCTTCGAGTTCTGGATTGGCGATGATGACCCCAATCCGCTCCATCAACAGATGGCCGATGCCTTTTTGGCCCTGAGCCAGCAGAACGTGCCCATCTACTTTATCCACGGCAACCGCGACTTTCTGCTGGGCCAGCAGTTTGCCAAGCGCGCTGGGATGACATTGCTGGGGGATCCCTGCGTGATCGACCTCTATGGAGAACGGGTAGTGCTGAGCCACGGCGATCTGCTCTGTACCCTGGATGAGGGGTATCAGAAGTTTCGCCGCATCACCCAGCTCAAGTGGCTGCGCTGGCTGTTCCTGCGCCTGCCGCTCGCCCGCCGTCAGGCCATCGCCTGCAAGATGCGCGGCCAAAGCCAGATGGAGAACGCCCACAAGAGCCAGATCATCATGGATGTGACGCCCGCTGCGGTGGACGACACCCTGCGCGCCCACGACTGCCGGATGATGATCCACGGCCACACCCACAGACCCGCCATCCACGACTTCACCCTCGATGGCCACCCCGCCCGCCGCATCGTGCTGGGAGACTGGTTCGAGCAAGGCTCGGTGCTGATCTGCCGCCCCGGCGAGCAGCGGCTGGAAATGCGGGTGCTGGCAACGATCGACCCCGCCGCTTATCCATCCGTCTGACATCCCCCCTGTGCGGGTTGCAGGTAAAACCTGCGGCCCGGCGCCCCCCTGTAAACCCGGTGAACCGACGTATCACGATGAGCTCAGGCTGGTATGGCCTGTGCCGATGGGGTGCTCGCCCCATCCCTATCGGTTCTGCTGCGTCAGAAACACTAAATACGGCAAAAGCCGGTCAAAAAAGCATCCAAGATGCTGAAAATAAAGCAAAATGACCATTCAATCAGCGTTGAAATAAGCAAGGCGGCTCATTAGACTACCGACTCCCCTACCCGTCCTAACACAAGGAACGTATCAAACAATGAAAAAGACGGTTCTCACCCCCTTACTGGCGCTGTTGATCACAGGCTGTGGCGGCGGTGATGGCGAACAGGAAGAGACCCCTATCCGCCCCCCTGTCACCCCCAACTATTTCGAGGCATCCAGCCAGAGCAGCGCGGGCGGACAATTGAACCCCACCAGCCTGCGGTTGGCGGCGGGTGAACAGGGGCGTTTCTCGGTACAGGCTGACAGCGGTTACCTCCTGACCGAGATAAGCGGATGTGATGGCACCCTGGACGGCCTCACCTATACCACTGGCCCCATGCGCAGCGATTGCCAGATCTCGGCCAGCTTCACGCAGGAGAGTGCCGCCGTCTATTTCAACGCCACCACCCACGCTTCTCAGGGGGGCGCACTCAGCCCCGACGCACTGCGTCTGAACGCCGGTGAACAGGGCCGTTTCACCGTGCAGCCCGAAAGTGGCTTCGTACTGACACAGATCGCAGGATGTGAGGGCACCCTGACGGGTAATACCTACACCACAGCACCCATGCGCGCCGATTGTCAGATCTCGGCCCGCTTTATCAGCGATGCCGCCAATGCGATTGCCCGGGAAGATCATACCCTTGCCAGCGAGCAATCCCTGATCGCCCATGCCCGTGCGGCGATTGCCGACAGTGAGGCGCACCGCACCGAGCTGGTTCGCAGCCTCTATCACGGAATGGCACAGATCAGCTGGAACCCGAGCCACGACTCCATCACCTTTTCCAGCTTCCAGCCGGAGAGCACGGTGACCCTGCTCCCCTCCAACATCAATGGCAAGGGGGAGAGCGAGATCCGGGGTCTGGTGATGGTCTCCGAGCAAGCCGATTACCGTCAGGCCGCCATGGGGGCGAACCTGTTTTCCGTTGACCGCACAGCGCAGAGCGAGGCGCTGCTCAAGGGGCTGATTGGCTGGCTGACCCGGGGCAAGGATAGCGATGGCCTGCGCATCCTCACCGCCCAGATGCCTAGTCGCGCCGATAGCGTCTATTTTCCCCACAACGAAGGCGTGCGTGACTGGCTCAAGGCGATCTATCCCGACAAGCACAGCATCAACCCGGCCAATACCTGTGATTATCAGGCGCTGAGCGACTGCATCGACACCATGGCGCCGGAGCTTATCGTGATCAGCGATATCGACCGCCAGGGGCTGGGGTATCAGGGGATCGCAGAGGCGATCGCCAAGGCCAAAGCGGCCGGGATCCCGCTGCTGCTCTCCAACTATCGGCGCGATGCCAGCCCGCTGCTAAGCCCCCTCTATCTCGATATGGGGCTGGTCACCTGGGGCAACTACTGGTCAAAACTCAGAGCCAGCGATCTGGCAGTGAACACCATCATGGCGCCCGACGCCCAGCTGATGGCGGTCGATACCCTGCTTGGCAACC
Source organism: Aeromonas sp. Y293-4 (assembly GCF_027705905.1). Taxonomy (NCBI): domain Bacteria; kingdom Pseudomonadati; phylum Pseudomonadota; class Gammaproteobacteria; order Aeromonadales; family Aeromonadaceae; genus Aeromonas; species Aeromonas sp. Y293-4. The sequence goes on from NZ_JAPDCI010000001.1 coordinate 127,582, forward strand.
TTCAGGATCGCAACTTCACTACCCAGTGGCTCGATAGCTGCGGCGGCAACTTTATCAATTGCGGTGGCTCGGAGAGCTTCAACCAGCAGTTCAAGCTGGGTGCCGACTGGCTGAGAAATGCGGCCATCACCCTCGACAAGGCCGGGATCAGTCCCTTTGCCCGTGACGGCGTGACACTGTTGCCCGCCACCCTGCTGCTGGCCGACAAATACCGTGCCGCCATCGACTACCCGATTGCCTGGGATGAACATCAATCCTGGCAGCAGGCGATGTTTGCCGACTGGCTGGTGAGCTATGCCCGCACCCGTTCCCCGGCCCAGCCCGATCTGGGGGAGTACGTCACCGATCGCAACAAGGTGGTGAAGGGACAAGCAGCTCACTACGCCTATCCCGCGACGCTCACCGACAGTCGGCGCATTGCGGTTCCCTACAGCGGGCAGTGGACCACCACCGGCTGGTATGCCCTGCCGGGACAAACCATCACCCTGAGACGCACCGATAACGCCGATGTGTCCGCTACCGTCCGACTCAACTACCACAGGCCCAACACCAATCGCGCCTATGAGCAGAAGATCTATCGAGCCCCGCTGGAGCTGACCACCGGGCGACTGCTCTTGGCCAAGGGGGGCAGTGTCACCTTCACCTCTCCTTATGGCGGCCCTATCTATCTCTATCTGGAAGGGGGGGCAGCATCGCTGGCCGTCCAGGTGAGCGCCACGGGCGTCACCCGTCATCCGGCCATCATGGATTTCAGTGATGAGCAGCAGATACGCGAGTTTAACGAGCGGCTGGAACAAACCGAGCTGCCCCATATCGATCTGCGGGCCGATGGCGCCGAACAGCATCTGCGCCGGGATCGCTTCACCAAGGCGGTGGGTGGCGTCATCCCCGACACCAATGCCCTGCTCGACAGCATCGCCCGGGATCACATCAATGGCGTCTACACCCTGGCGGGCCTGAAAATTCAGGGCAAGGGGCTCGATGAGTCGCTGCCGGCAGATGTGAAAAACGCCTGCGTGGCACTGCTGGGGGAGGGCTGTCTCGATGAGTCGATTCATACCCGCACCATCATCCAGCATGCCAACTATGACCAGAATGCCCATTGCGGCAGTGGTTGCAGTGGCAACCCGTGGGACTCTTCCGGCAGCATCAGCCCGACCGGCTGGCTCGACAATCACGAACTGGGCCACAACCTGCAGACCAACCGGTTGAACGTGCAATACGCTGCGGCAGACGATGCCGACAACTGGAGTGGCTACGGCAGCCGGGCGGGGGAAAACTCCAACAACATCTTCCCTTATGTGGTGAAGTGGCGCGCCCATTATCTGAGAGATGGCAACACGGCGCCCATCAAGGATGGGCACATGAATCACAAGGACCTCTTCTATGTGTTCATGTCTGATGCGGCGCAGGTACGGGACAGGAGTGGCAACCGCGTCGTGCTCGGGGCCAACTGCCAGGTGCTCGATACCGGCGAGAGTCGCTACGAAGCCCCCTGGAAGAGCAATGCCTACGCCGTCCACAACGGCTATCGCATGGCGTTTTATATCCAGATGGCATTACGCGCCCACCGTATGATCCTGACTGATGGCACCCGACTGAACGATGGCTTCACTATCTTCACCCTGCTCTATCAGCATTCACGGATCTTCGGCGCGGCAGCCGACAGTGAAGCGCAGTGGAATGCCAGCAAGGATAGGCTCGGCTTTAGCCTGTTCCCCTACTCGGGGCATACGGTCTATGGCGGCAAACGGGTGCGCGACATACCGGGCAATGACTTTATGCTGGTTGCACTCAGTCGGCTCACCGGATGGGACTGGCGCAATCACTTCGATCTGCTTGGCCTGCGTTACTCCAGCCTCGCGGTCGCTCAGGTGCTGGCCAACCAGCGTTATGGCAGCCTGCCGATGGGGATGTATGTGCTGGAGGATGACCTGCCCCCAGCCAACATGAGCGAAGGTGTCACATTCCTGCCGCTCTCCGAAAGCGACGGATCCACCCTCTGGCCCCGCAACAGTGGCTCGCCAAGCGCCTGCACAACCCCCTGAATAGGGTCATCGCGATAACCACAACAAGCGCCCGGCAGGGCGCTTGTTGTTTATCCGGCCTCTGGCCCCGTTGTTGATGCTGTGAAGAGGGTGGAATAAGTGGTGATCGCTCACAGATCAGCAAAGCAAACCTGCACTCCTCCCTAAGTCCCCGGGTTGTGTGAACCCCGTCACCTTGCCCCTTGCCAATTGAGAGGATGATGGCGCTCAGGCAGAAACATCTTTCTCGCCAACTATTTCAACAAGTTGAGGTTTGTATGCCTGACAGCAATGCGGTCGCTCACCCGTTCGATGCCAAGAAGATCAATGTCAACGATCCCTATGAGATGAAGCAGTGGATCAAAATGTTCGAGTGCACCGAAGTCCAGCTGAAACGGGCTGTCAAGGCAGTCGGCACCTCAGGCAAGGCGATCCGAAAATACCTCAAGAAGTGAGGGTGCAACCCCGTCACAAACCCGGCCCCGCTCGCGGGGCTTTTCTCATCTTGGCCTTTACGTGGGCCCGTCCTGCCTCCGGTTTGGCTGCGCACATACCGCTCTTCAACCGCTCATAACCGGACTGTGCAGCCCGACCAGCGTCGGTCGCCGTCCGACAGCTTGTGACCAGCCAGCGCCGTCCGGCCCTTCGCATCCCGGCATCCCTGCCTATAATGCGGGCTCAAACACACAGAGAGGATTAATCCATGGGCTTTATCACCTGGATCGTATTGGGACTGTTGGTGGGTATTCTGGCGAAGTGGATCATGCCGGGTCGCGATGGTGGTGGTTTCTTTATGACTGCCCTGCTGGGGATTGTCGGCGCCATGGTTGGCGGCTATGTGGGTACCCTGCTGGGGCTGGGCTCGGTGACCGGTTTCAATATCCCGAGCATCGCGCTGGCGACCGTGGGCGCCCTTATCGTCCTGTTTGTCTTCAACAAGATCCGCAGCTGACCCCCAACGCCATCTATGTGTAGATAAACAGGGCACCGCGAGGTGCCCTCTCTTTTTTTATCGCCCTCACGATGTTGCCAGCGGCAAGATCAGCCTCACCAGCAAGCCCCCCAGCTGGGTCGCTGGCAGCAACACCACTTCGCCGTGGTGGTAGTGGGCGATATCGCGCACCAGCGCCAGACCAAGCCCCGCTCCCGGCTGTTCGCTCCCCTGCTCGAGGCGCTGGAACGGCTGCCAGACTCGCTCCGCCAACTCGGGGGCGATGCCGGGGCCGCTATCCTCCACCTCCAGCCAGATCTGCCCGTGGCTTCGCACCACCCGCGCCGTCACCGTGCCGTGGGGTGGGGTGTATTTGATGGCGTTGTCGAGCAGGTTGGCACAGAGCTCCCCGAGCAGCAGCGGCTCCCCCGCCACCATGATGGCGGACTCCTCCCCCTCGTACCCGAGATCGATCCCCTTGCTGCGGGCCTGCGCCAACCGTGACAGACAGGCCTGCTGCACCAGCGCCGTCAACTCCATGGGCTCACGCTGGCGCAGCCCGGAGCACTCGTCTGATTTGAGTCGCGCCAGCAGCAGGAGCCGCTCGGTCAGGGCGATGGTGTGATCGAGCCGCACGGCCATGGCATCGAGGCTTTCGCTCATCAGGGCCGGATCGCCACTGCCGCGCGCCACCTCCACCTGGGTTTTCAGGATGGTTAGCGGGGTGCGCAGCTGATGGGCGGCATCGGCGCTAAAGCGCTCCTGCCGGGCCACTAGCTGGCGCAATCGGGCCAGCTGGCGGTTGAACGCCTGCACCAGCGGCCGGGTCTCCTGCCAGGGGAGCAGGTCGGGTAAGGCGGCAAGATTGGCAGCATCGCGGCGCAAGATCTCCCGCGACAGGCGCCGCATCGGAGTGAGCAGCCGTTTGAGCAACAGATAAGCGAGCAGCAGGGTGAGCACCACCAGCGCCCCCTGGGTCAACAGGGCCGACCAGAGCAGTTGCTCCGCCAGCTGCTGGCGACCGAGCAGGGTTTCCGCCACCGTGATGCGGGCCATGCCGTTGACGCCCCCCTCGCCCACCGGTTGCAGCAGCATCACGGCGCGGATCGGCGCCTCCTGATAAAGCCCGTCGTAGAAGTAGGCGAGCGCCGGATAGCGGTCGGTCAGTGGCGTACCGTCCGGCATGGGGGGCAAGTCGTCAAAGCCGGAGATGAACCTATCGTCGATACCGCGCACCTGATAGAAGAGGCGATCGCGCATGTTGCGCTCGAAGCTGTCGAGCACCACGTAGGGCACATCCACCCTGAGGCTGCCCTCGGCTGCCGTCAGCCGCTCGGCAACGGTGCGGGCAGAGGCGAGCAGGGTGCGATCATAGGCCGAGGTGGCCGCCGCCAGTGCGCCGTAGTAGCTGTACCAGGCCGAGGCGGCCCAGAGGATCAGCAAGGGGCCCCCCAGAAACAGCAGCAGTTGATGGAGCAGGGAGCGGCTAATGGGAGGCCTCCGGCGCCGCTTCCAGCAGATAGCCGAGACCGCGCAGGGTGGTGATCACCACCCCGCTGCCCACCAGCTTTTTGCGCAGCCGGTGGATATAGAGATCGATGCTGTCGAGCCCTACCTCGTCATCGAGGTTGAACACCTGCTCGAACAGCTGCCCCTTGGCGACCGGCCGCCCGTGGCGATACATCAGCGCGGTCAGCAGCGCCAGTTCGCGCGGAGTCAGGGCAAGGCGGGCATCGGCCAGCAGAAAATAGCCATCGGGGTGCAGGGTCAGGCGCCCCAGCCGCAGCTCGGCACCGCCACTTTCGCTGCGCCGCAGCAGGGCTCGCAGCCGGGCATCCAGCTCCCCCAGATCGAACGGCTTGGCCAGATAGTCATCGGCTCCGGCATTGAGGCCGCAGATCCGCTCCTCCACCGCGCCGCGGGCGGTGAGCAGCAGCACCGGCACCCCCTGCCCCCGACTGCGCAACCGGCCGAGTACCGCCAGCCCGTCGAGCTTGGGCATCTCGATATCGAGCACCGCCAGCGCGTACTGTTCGTGGCGCAGCAGGTGATCAGCCTGAGCCCCGTCCGCCACCCAATCCACCGCGAAACCGGCGGTGGTGAGTGCCCGCGACAGCCAGTGGGCCAGTTCGTGATTATCTTCCGCCAACAGCAAGCGCATCCCTCTCCCCTTGTTCCTAACCACGGCATTCAGCCGCAATGCTTCAACTGCATCCCTTCGTCACTGCCATTGCGGGAGAAGGTGCGATCAGGGTCACACTCCCAGCTCTTGGTCAGCGATTGAAAGGTGAATGAAAGGTTGTTGTTTTAACAATTTCGCATCACTTCGTCTATCGACGGAGTCACACCCAGGAAAAACAACGACAAGATGGAGCACACAACCATGAAGCAACGCACACGTCATGCCCTCGCCCTGCTGACCCTGCTCGGCGCCCTGCCACTGCAGGCGGCCGAAAGTGCCGTGGCCCCGAGCCGTACCGAATGTATCGCACCGGCCAAACCGGGCGGTGGTTTCGATCTCACCTGCAAGCTGCTGCAGGTGAGCCTGCAGGAGACCGGTACCATCGACAAGCCAATGCGGGTCACCTACATGCCGGGCGGGGTCGGCGCCGTGGCCTACAACGCCATCGTGGCCCAGCGCCCTGCCGAGGCGGGAACTGTGGTCGCCTTCTCCGGCGGCTCCCTGCTCAACCTCTCACAGGGCAAATTTGGCCGTTACGGGGTGGACGATGTGCGCTGGCTGGCGGCGGTGGGCACCGATTACGGCATGATCGCGGTGCGCCACGATGCCCCCTATCAGAACCTCAAGGAGCTGGTGAGCGCCATGGAGCGCGATCCCAACAGTGTGGTGATCGGGGCAGGTGCCTCCATCGGCAGTCAGGACTGGATGAAGACGGCGCTGCTGGCCAAACAGGCCGGGGTTGACCCCCACAAGATGCGCTACGTCGCCTTTGAAGGGGGTGGCGAGCCGGTCACCGCGCTGCTTGGCAACCATGTGCAGGCGGTCTCCGGCGATCTGAGCGAGATGGTGCCCTATATCGGCGGCGACAAACTGCGGGTGCTGGCGGTGTTCTCAGCCGAGCGGCTGCCCGGCAAGCTGGCCACCATCCCCACCGCCAAGGAGCAGGGTTATGACCTGGTGTGGCCGGTGATCCGCGGCTTCTATGTCGGCCCCAAGGTAAGCGACAGCGAATACCAGTGGTGGAAGCAGACCTTCGATCAGCTGGTGAAGACCGACACCTTCAAGGCGCAGCGGGATCTGCGCGGCCTGTTCGAGTTTGACCTCACCGGCGAGGCGCTCGACAGCTACGTCAAGGAGCAGGTGGCGCAATATCGCGAGCAGGCCAAAGCCTTCGGTCTGGCCAAATAGGAGCCGCAGCCATGAGCGATCGCATCTTCGCCGCCATCTGGCTGCTGCTCTGTCTGGCAGGCGCCGCTATCGCCTGGCAGATCCAGAGCGAATACAGCTATGAGCCGCTGGGGCCGCGCCCCTTCCCGCTCGGCATCATCGGCCTGATGGCGCTCTGTGCCCTGTTGCTGCTGCGCCGCCAGCCGGACACCGTTACCTGGCCGCCGCTGCGTACCCTGCGCCACCTCGCTATCATGGTGGTGGCGCTGGCCGGGTACGGTGCCAGCTTCGAGTGGCTGGGCTTTCCGCTGGCCACCACCCTGCTCACCTTTGTTCTGGGGCGCCTGTTTGGCGCCTCTGCCAAAGCTGCCCTGCTCTCCGGCGTTGTCGGCGGTCTGGTGCTCTATCTCGCCTTCGACCGGCTGCTGGATGTCACCCTGCCCCTCGGCGTCTGGTTCTCTTAAGGAGTCAATATGGATACCTGGATGTACCTCTCCCAGGGCTTTGCGGTGGCACTCACCCCGGAGAATCTGGTGATTGCCCTCATCGGCTGCTTTGTCGGCACCGTGGTCGGCCTGCTGCCGGGCCTTGGCCCCATCAACGGGGTCGCCATCCTGTTGCCGCTGGCTTTTGCCCTGAAACTGCCCCCCGAATCGGCGCTCATTCTGCTCGCCACCGTCTACATAGGTTGTGAGTATGGCGGGCGGATCTCCTCGATCCTGCTCAACGTACCGGGGGATGCCGCCGCCATCATGACCGCGCTGGATGGCTACCCCATGGCCCAGCAGGGCAAGGCGGGAGTGGCCCTCTCCATCTCGGCGGTCAGCTCCTTTGTCGGCTCCATGCTCGCCATCGGCGGGATCATACTGTTCGCCCCGGCGCTGGCGCGCTGGTCCCTCGCCTTCGGCCCGGCGGAGTATTTCGCCCTGATGGTGTTCGCCATCGCCTGCCTTGGCAGCATGATGAGCCAGAACCCGCTCAAGTCCTTTATGGCGGCGCTGATTGGGCTGGGGCTCGCCACCGTTGGAGTGGATGCCAACACTGGCGTCTATCGCTTCACCTTCGACAGCGTTCACCTCTCGGACGGGGTGCAGTTTATCGTGGTGGTGATCGGCCTCTTCTCGGTGAGCGAAATCCTGCTGATGCTGGAGCACACCAGTGGCGGCGGCAAGCTGGTGCGCACCACCGGACGGATGCTGTTCAACTTCAAGGAGCTGGTCCATTGCACCGGCACCATGTTGCGCTCCTCCACCATCGGCTTCTTCGTCGGTATTCTGCCCGGCGCCGGAGCCACCATCGCCAGTGCCATCACCTACATGACCGAGAAGCGACTGGCGGGGCCCAATGCCAAATTCGGCGAGGGGGACATTCGCGGCGTTGCCGCACCGGAGGCGGCCAACAACGCCTCAGCCTGTGGATCCTTTATCCCCATGCTGACCTTGGGGGTGCCGGGGTCGGGCACCACAGCGGTGATGATGGGGGCGCTGACCCTCTACAACATCACTCCGGGCCCCACCATGTTCACCGAACAGCCCGATGTGGTGTGGGGACTGATCGCCGCCCTCTTGCTGGCCAACGTCATGCTGCTGGTGATGAACATCCCCATGGTGGGGCTCTTTACCCGCATGCTCTCCATCCCGCTCTGGTTTTTGGTGCCCGCCATCGCCAGCGTCTCGGCGGTGGGTGTCTATGCGGTGCACAGCACTACCTTCGATCTGCTGCTGATGGTGGCCCTCGGGGTCTTTGGCTACCTGCTGCGCAAGATGCACTTCCCCATGTCACCGCTCATTCTGGGCTTCGTGCTGGGTGAAATGCTGGAGCAGAACCTGCGCCGCGCCCTCTCCATCAGCAATGGCGATACCGCCATCCTGTGGAGCAGCGGCATCAGCCAGACCCTGCTGGTACTGGCCATTGCAGTGATCACCCTGCCCCCGCTGGTACGCCTGCTGCGCCGCCGCAAAGCCGATCCGCTGATCCCGGACGCCCGCCCGGAGCAGGGAGCCTGATCCCCCTGAACAGAAAGAGGCACGCCAGCAAACTGGAGTGCCGTTAACGAACAAGGGCCCCACACAGTGGGGCCCTTGTTTATGAATGGCGTGTTGATGCCATCCCGCGATTCAAGTCAGTAGGTCACTGCGCGTCCGGCTGGTTTGCGGGGGCGGCCTTGATAAAGGCTTGCAACTGTTCGCAGTTGGCGACGATGCGACGGATGGTGGGGTAATCGTCCAGGGTCATGTCGTAGCGGCGGGCGTTGTAGACTTGGGGCACCAGCATGCAGTCGGCCAGGGTGACTTCGTTGCCGACGCAGTAGACACCGGCGGTGGTCATCAACAGCTGTTCGAGGGCGGTGAAGGTCTCGTCAATCCAGTGGCGATACCAGCAAGCCTCCTGCTCGTTGTTAGCCCTGAAGTGCTCTTCCAGATAGTTGAGCACCCGCAGATTGTTGAGCGGGTGGATATCGCAGGCGATCATGTTGACGATCTGGCGCACTCGGGCCCGCGCGTCGGGGGAAGAGGGCATCAGGGAGTAGGCTGGATAGGTCTCGTCAAGGTACTCCATGATGGCGACCGACTGACCGATCTGCACATCGCCATCCACCAGAAACGGCACCAGCCCTTGCGGGTTGATCCGGCGATAGGCCTTCTCGCTCTGCTCGCCTTGCCGCAAATTGATGGGGTGCTGCTCGTAGGCGAGCCCCTTGAGCTGCAACACGATCCGCACCCGAAAACTTGCCGACGAACGCCAATAGCCAAACAACTGCAACATAATCTGTCCCTGCATCTTATCTGGGCCCGAAGCCCGGCAGGTGCTCGCCACCTGCCTCCTTGTGTATCCGGCACCGGTTGAGGGCTCGTCGTGATCCGGACATATCCCGAATATCCTTGCCGCCAACCGGCGCTGGCCATCAACCTCCCTGACCGCTCGCTGGCACCACCTGTTGAGAGATAGTGCCAAACAGGTTTTGGCCAGAGCGATCTTCCATCGCGATCGACACTCTATCACCAAACTGCAAATAGGGGGTTATAGCTTGATCACAATCAAGAATTTCCAGCATGCGGCGCTCGGCGATGCAGGATGAACCGGCGCTGCGATCGTAGTTGGAGACGGTGCCCGAGCCGATGATGCAGCCAGCGCCAAGGGGACGGGTCTTGGCGGCGTGGGCAATCAGTTCGAAGAAGCTGAAGGTCATATCCACCCCGGCTTCTGGCGCACCAAACAGGGCACCGTTGAGGTGAGTCAGAAGCGGCAGATGCACTTTGCCATCGCGCCAGTCATCGCCCAGCTCATCCGGGGTGATGGCCACCGGCGAGAAGGCACTCGACGGCTTGGACTGAAAGAAACCAAAGCCCTTGGCCAGCTCCCCCGGGATCATGTTGCGCAGGCTCACGTCGTTGACCAGCATCAGCAGCTTGACGTGGCTGGCAGCTCCCTGCGGGCTTACCCCCATCGGCACATCGTCGGTGATGATGGCTACCTCCGACTCGAAATCGATCCCCCACTCCTCGGAGCCCATCACGATCGGCCCGCGGGGAGCCAAAAAGCTGTCAGAGCCCCCCTGATACATCAGCGGATCGTGCCAGAAGCTTTCCGGCATCTCGGCACCGCGGGCCTTGCGCACCAGCTCCACATGGTTGACGTAGGCGCTGCCATCAGCCCACTGGTAGGCGCGCGGCAGCGGAGAGAGGCAAGACGCTTCGTCAAAGGGGAACGCCTCGGCCACGCGGCCCTCGTTAAGCTGCTGATAGACAGCCTCCAGCCTGGGGGCAACCTCGGCCCACTCGTCGAGGGCGGCCTGCAACGTCGGGGCAATCTCGCTCACCCGTACCGCACGGGTCAGGTCCCGGCTAACCACCACCAAAGCGCCATCGCGCTTGCCATTGTTCAATGTTGCCAATTTCATAAGCGATTCCTTATTTGCCGGCAGCAGCGTCCGGGCGCTGCCAGCTGGAGACATACCGGGTGTTCTCAATCCCTTCGCACAGACTGCCGACGTTCAGTGCATCGCGGGTATCTAGCATCACCGCCACCTCGTCGGTGAACTTCTTGGCATAGGCCTGCCCTGCCGCAAACGCCTTGGGATGGGGGCCGTGGGTGAAGCCGGCGGGATGGAAGGTGACCATGCCCCGCTCGATATTGTCCCGGCTGAAGAAGTCCCCTGCATGGTAGAAGAGCACTTCGTCGTAATCGTCATTGCTGTGATAGAAGGGCACCTTGAGGGCGCCGGGGTCGCTCTCGATGGGACGCGGCACGAAGGTACAGATCACGAAGCGGCTCGCCACAAAGGTCGAATGGGCCGACGGCGGCAGATGGTAGCGGTGGCTCATCAGCGGGCGGATATCCCGCCAGTTGAGGCGCACTACGCACAAATCCCCGTGCCACCCTTGTGCATCCAGCGGGTTGAAGGGCCAGGAGATGACCGACACCTGATCGTGGCGCTTCACCTGCAGCGACCAGGGATTCTCATCCTGCTGGGCCAAAAAGCGCTCGTTGATGGCGGGCACATCCAGCGCCGCCGGGTCGAAGATGGCGTGATTGCCCACCAGCCCCTTGTCCGGCAGCTGGTAGCTGTCGTTGGTCGCCTCGATCATCAGGATGAACATGGGCGCGCTGGGTTCGATGCGCCACATGGTGCCGCGGGGGATCACCACGTAGTCGCCGTCCCGCAGGCTCAGGTGGCCGTAGTCGCAGAAGAACTCGCCGCTCCCCTCGTGGATAAAGAGCAGCTCGTCGCCGTCGGCGTTGCGCACCAGAAACGGCATAGCCTCGGAGAGCCGCCAGATGCGATAGCGGCAGTGGGGGTTGCTGAGAATATCGGGAGCAATCCAGGGAGAGAGCGAGCTTACCTCCTCTTGCAGGGCATTGAGGTCAAACAGCCGTGGCCGCAGCGGCCCCTCCCAACTGCTCCAGTCGGTGGGGGCATGCTTGTGGTGCATGTGGGTAGCTGGGCCGAAAAAGCCGCTGCGCCCCAGTTCGCGCTCATAGATGGCCTGTTCCGGCAGGTCGGCATGGGCCTGCCGGGAGTGAGTCCCCTCCCGATGGGGGAAGTTAATCCAGTTACGCATCGCTCGCTCCCTCTTTGCGGGCACCCTTCTCATCCTCGCCGCCATCCAGCACGCCACGGCGGATCTGGTCCAGCTCGATCGATTCAAACAGCGCCTTGAAATTGCCCTCGCCAAACCCTTCGTTACCCTTGCGCTGGATGATCTCGAAGAAGACCGGGCCTATCACGGTATCGGTGAAGATCTGCAGCAGAATGCCATCCTTGGTGGGGGAGCCGTCGATGAGGATGCGCAGCTCTTTGAGGGCCGCCAGATCCTCCTGATGCCCCTCGACCCGGCTGTTCACCTTCTCGTAGTAGGTATCCGGGGTCGGCATAAAACCGGTACCGCGGCTGCGCAGGGTGCGGATGGTGTGGTAGATATCGCTGGAGGCCATGGCGATGTGCTGGATCCCCTCCCCCTTGTACTGACGCAGGTACTCCTCAATCTGGGACTTGTCATCCGCCGACTCGTTGATGGGGATACGGATCTTGCCACAGGGGGCGGTCATGGCGCGTGAATGCAGCCCGGTCAGCTTGCCCTCGATATCGAAGTAGCGAATTTCGCGGAAGTTGCCGATCCGCTCATAGAAGTTGGACCAGACATCCATATTGCCGCGATGGACGTTATGGGTCAGGTGATCGATCTCCATAAGACCGGCATCTACCTCTGCCATCCGGGACTGCCAGTCGGGGTAGAAGACAAAATCCACGTCATAGATGGAGCCCTTGTCGCCATAACGGTCGACAAAGGAGAGCGTGCTCTCGCCGATACCGTAGATGGCGGGAATATTGAGCTCCATCGGGCCAATCTTGCCGACAAAGGGCTTGGCCCCCTTGGCGATGGCGTACTGCTGGGCCTTGCCCGCATCGCTCACCCGAAATGCCATGCCGCAAACGCTCGGCCCGTGCAGGCTGGCAAACTGCTCCGCCTGGGAGTGAGGCTCGGCATTGACCACAAAGTTGATATCCCCCTGCCGGTAGAGCCAGCACTGCTTGTGTTTGTGCTTGGCGACCTCGGCAAACCCGAGCGAAACGAACAGGCTCTTGAGGGCGGCAATCCCTTTGGCATCGGGGGCCGTGTACTCGACAAACTCGAAACCGTCTGTGCCTAACGGATTGATGGTATGGGTGGCGGAAGAGGTGGCATTCATCGGGCGCTCCTTGCTCTTGATTCGGTTAAAACGGATTGCGGCACCCAGCGGCGCGGCAAGTGTTAACAACTTGTTTCATTAGAAGCAGGGCGTAGCAGGAAGAGAAGAGGCGGGTTGCAGATAGTTTTTCGCAGCTGGCAGCAAAGAATGTAAATGGATTGTGACATTCAAGCCGCAGCCTTGCGGATCAAACGGTAACGACCCGCAGGACTGTCAGCTTTGCATTACAGTTGCCAGTTTTTGACCATCAGATGGGGCAAGCAGGCCCGGGCCTTTTGCAGTCGCACAGGCGTTGGATTGATCAACCACGCCTCTTTCCCCAACCCCAGCAGCGGCAGATCGTGCAGGCTGTCGCTCAGGGCCAGCTCGGCATCGAGGGCGCAAATCTCCGGCAGCAGCTTGTGCTGGCCGTGGCAATAGAAGCGCGGCATCAGGCCGCCAAAACGGTAGTGCATCTGCGAGCCAATGATCCGGTGGGGCAACTGGCCGGGCAGTTGCTGATAGAGCTGGGCTCGCACCAGTGCGCAGGGACTGGCGGAGATCACCCAGCAGCGCGCCCCCTCGCTTTGCAGCAATTCGCGAGCCTGACGATACAGCCCCGGCCTGGTGCGGCAATAGGCACGCACCAGCTTGCGCCAGCCGAGGGGAGAGAGCCAAAGCGTGATGGCCCACCAGATCAGGGAGATACCGCGCCGCCGCTGGCTGGGAAGAAGATAGACCAAGCCACCCAGCGCAATCACTGGCAACAGCAGCAGCGGCCAGATCCGGCGGCGCAGGATATAGCGCAGCAGACCGGCGTGGCTGTCGCCTGGAGCCAATGTGTCGTCAAAGTCGGCCAGGATCCAGCGCGTCGCACTCTCGTTCTCTCGATTTCCCCCACCCTCTTTCGGCACCACTGGTTCAGCTGGCGAGCGGCTTATCATGGGAGCCTCAAGGTACAAGAGCGGCAATCGCAGCGGTCAGCTCGGGGGTGATAAACTCGGCCCCCTGTGAGGGCGGGCAGACAAAGTCGAACGACTCGCCCGAAAGGGTAAAGCTGAGCCGCCAGGCATGCAGATAGCCGCGCTCGGCTGGCGTGCCGCCATAGCGTTCATCCCCGAGGATGGGGGCACCGATACTTTTGAGGGCAACCCGGATCTGGTGGGTCTTGCCGGTCTGGGGCTTGATGCGATAGAGCCGCAGCCCCTCGCGCACCGACACCGAATCGAACCAGCTGATGGCGGGGTTTTCCAGCGTACGCGCCAGCATCCAGCTACCGCCGCGCCCCTTTTGCATATCCCCTTTCACCCAACCCTGCTTCTTCTTCGGTTTACGATCGGAGAGCGCCAGATACTGTTTGCTCACCTCGCGGGCCGCAAAGGCCATGCTCAGCTCGCGATTCGCCTCCGTGGTGCGGGCCAGCAGCACCAAGCCGGAGGTCATCTTGTCGAGCCGGTGCACCGGATAGAGGGTGAGCCCTGTATCGGCCTTCACGCGATTGACCAGCCCCGGATTGACCGACTCACCGTCCCCCTTCTCGTCGTGCATGCCGATGCCGGGCTGCTTGTCGATAACCAGGAAAGCGGGATGCTCAAACAATATCCTGTACATAAAACCTCGGGAACTGGGGAATAAGGCTCACAGCCAACGACTGGCGGCGCTCGGGAGTGCTGCATTCTCCCTGCTCGGGCACTATTTGGCAAACCGGGCAGGCAGAGGATAAAGATAAAAAATGGCCCCGCCTGCAACAGGCGGAGCCATTTTCGCTCATCTTGGCAGCTCAACCCTTACACATTGCGCGGGCGCAGGTGAGCGTGCCAGCGCGCTTCCCACTTCTTGAACAGCCAGACGATGACAAAGGTGAGCAGCATATAGAGCAGCCCTGCGGTCAAAAACGCCTCGAACGGACTGTAGTAGCGGGAGTTGATGATCCGCGCCGCGCCGGTCAGATCGACGATGGTGATGATGCCCGCCACCGCCGAGCCCTGCAGCATGAAGATCACCTCGTTGCTGTAAGCCGGCAGTGCCCGACGAAACGAGTTGGGCAAAATGATCCGGGTCAGGGTCTGCCAGCGGGTCATGCCAAAGGCGTTGGCAGCCTCAATCTGGCCGCGCGGCATATTGTGTACCGCCCCGCGCACGATCTCGGCGGTATAGGCGGCGGTATTGAGGGTGAAGGCCAGCAGCGCACAGAACCAGGCTTCGGAGAAGAGCGACCAGGCGGCACTGTTCTTCAGCCACTCCCACTGGGCGGCGCCGTAGTAGATGATAAAGAGCTGCACCAGCAGCGGGGTGCCGCGAAAGAAGTAGATATAGGCCCAGATTGGCCCCTTGATCAGCCAGTTGCGGCTATTGCGCAGGATGCCCATGGGCACAGCCAGCATCAACCCAAGGATCAGAGAGAGGGCCACCAGCCAGACGGTGGTATAGAGCCCCTCCCAGTAGGTGGGCCACTCTTTGAGAATGATTGAGAAATCCATGGCTTACCTCGTCTTGATGGCGTAATGACGCTCGGCCCACTTGAGCGCCGAGGTGGATACTGCGGTGAAGATCAGGAAGATCAGCGCCACCGCCATGTAGAAGGTGAAGGGTTGCTGGGTCGAGCCCGCCGCCAGCGAGGCTTTGCGCACCATGTCATCGAGGCCGATGATGGAGACCAGCGCGGTGGTTTTCAGCAGCACCAGCCAGTTGTTGCCAAACCCGGGCAGAGCGTGGCGCATCATCTGGGGGAAGAGGATCCGCACAAACACCTGGGTTGCCCGCATGCCAAAGGCCCGTGCAGCCTCCAGCTCGCCTTTGTCCACTGCCAGAATGGCGCCGCGAAAGGTCTCGGTCATGTAGGCGCCGAAGATAAAGCCTATGGTCGCGACACCGGCCACAAAGGGGCTGATGTCGATATAGTCCGGAAGCAGGGAGACCCACTCCTGATTGGGATTGCTCTCCAGTAACCAGCTGTTGTAAGTCTCGTTGACCCAGGTGCAGATGCCGTTAATCAGCACCTGGCCGCCAAAGAAGAGCAGCATCATCAGCACCAGATCGGGGATACCGCGAATAATGGTGGTGTAGCCGGTGGCGATGGCCCGGGCCCACTTGTAGGGAGAGAGTTTGGCCAGCGCCCCCAGCATCCCCAGCAGCAACGCCAGCAGCAGGGAGGCCAGCGCCACTTCCAGGGTGACCCAGGCGCCCTCCAGCAGCGAGGCTTCGTATCCTTTCAAATCAAACATATGCAGCTCCATCGCCACTGAATCTTCACGCACCTGCTAGCCAGAAGGCTCCATAGCAGTCCGAATGAAATATGTGCAGCTCCATTGCAATCAATGCGGGCCCGTAAACTCCCTCAGGGAGGTGACGGGCCCGATGACTACTGACGGGATCAACCTGTCGTTACTTGCCGTAGACGTCTTTGGACTTACTCGCCGTAAACGTCTCTTTGTTTTACTCTCCGTAAACGTCGAACTCGAAGTACTTGTCGTTGATTTCCTTGTACTTGCCGTTGGCACGCAGCGCCAGAATGGCGGCGTTGAATTTCTCTTTCAGATCCTTGTCAGCCTTGCGCACCGCAATACCGGCACCCTCACCAAACCACTTGGGATCGGTCAGTTTCGGGCCGACGAATTCGAAGGCATCACCCCCCTCTTTCTTCAACAGACCGTCGGTGATGGCGGCAGAGTCGGCCAGCACATAGTCCACACGACCGGATTTCAGATCGAGATAGGCTTCATCGGCGGTGCCGTAACGCTTGATGGTGGCATTGGGGAAGTTGTCGGTAATAAAGGTATCCATGGAGGTTGCACGCTGCACCGCGACGGACTTGCCTTCCATAAAGGCTTTGTCGAGCTGCACGTCAGTGCCCTTCTTGGCGGCGAAGCGGGCCGGAATGTGCTGGTACTTCTGGGTGAAGTCCACTTTCTTCTTGCGCTCTTCTGTGATGTCCATGGTGGCGATGATGGCGTCAAACTTGCGTGACAGCAGCGCCGGAATGATGCCGTCCCAGTCCTGCTTGACCAGGGTGCACTTCACTTTCATCTCTTCGCACAGGGCGTTGGCGATGTCGATATCAAAGCCTTTCACCTCGCCACTGGGCTCGGTCCAGGAGAAGGGGGGATAGGCACCCTCAACCCCGATCCGGACCTCTTTCCACTCCTTGGCCATCAGGCTACCGGACGCGAGGGCAGTAACTACGGCTGTCGCCAGCATCAGCTTGTTCATGTATCTCTCCTTGATAAAACAGTTGATTGGGTAACCAGGCATCCCACCATCAGTAGATGGAGGAGATGAATTGCTTGAACCGCTCGGATTTGGGATGGGCGAAAATCTCCTTGGGGTTGCCCTCCTCTTCCACCCGCCCCTGATGCAGAAACATCACCTTGTTAGATACATCCCGGGCAAACGACATCTCGTGGGTCACCACCAGCATGGTGCGCCCCTCTTCAGCCAGCTCGCGCATCAGGCCGAGCACCTCTCCCACCAGCTCGGGATCCAGCGCCGAGGTGGGTTCGTCAAATAGCATCACCTCGGGCTCTACCGCCAGCGCACGGGCAATGGCGGCCCGCTGCTGCTGACCACCGGAGAGGTGGCCGGGATAGTAGTCGCGCCGCTCCCAGAGTCCAACCCGGTTGAGCAGTTGCTCTGCCTTGGCCAGTGCTTCGGCGCGAGGTACCTTGAGCACCTGGATCGGCACTTCGATGATGTTCTGCATGATGGTCATGTGTGACCAGAGATTGAAACTTTGAAACACCATGGCCAGCCGGCTGCGGATCCGCTCAACCTGACGCATATCCTCGGGCAACCGCTCGCCGGCGCGGCTGGTTTTCATCCGGATCAACTCACCATGGAGCGAGACGGTGCCGGATGAGGGGGTTTCGAGCAGATTGATACAGCGAAGAAAGGTCGACTTCCCCGAGCCGGAGGAGCCGATAAGGGAGATCACATCCCCCTTGTGGGCGGTCATGTCGATGCCCTTGAGCACTTCGTGGGTGCCAAAATATTTGTGCAGATCACGTACTTCCAGTGCGGCAACGTCGCTCATCCATTACAACCTTGTCTGTCCCTAGACGCCGCAGGGGGCGTGACTCAACCACCGTCCATTTAACAAAAAGTTAACCGATGGCAACCTTCAGCGAAAATATCACCCGGATAGTGAAAAAACAATACAGAACGAGGGTCTTCAGGGGATCCGCTCTATTTTTATTCGCTCTTTGCGTATTTTTCAGCACTTTGTTTGCATAAACAGCCGTTTCAATGGCTATTCCGATACCGCCTTTTTATACCCCAATCATATCAGTGGCAAGAGAAAAGCGTGATGTGTGCCAAACCGGTACCAAAATGGCTTTATGCACACCCTTACCGAGCGAAATATCGGCTCCCCGATCGGATCAACTTGATTTCATTGGTGCACTCGGGCTCGCACAGAACCTTATCAAACAGAGAAGTTGTGGCAAAAAAGTAACAATCTGCCCCCAAAAGGGCTGTTTTCGGCCATGAAAGCGATAGATATGTGACACAGAGCCAATAAGTAATGATAAGGTGGTGTTTTTATCAGTTTTTGTGATCGAGGCCTCGATGTTGCTCAATGTGTTGCTGATCCTGTTGCCACTGGCAATCGGCTATCTGATTCCCCTCTCCTCTGCCCGGCTGATCAAGCTGGTCAACCAGAGTCTGGGCAAGATGGTCTACCTCATTCTGTTTCTAATGGGGCTCGGGCTTGCCTATGTGGAGAACCTGGGCAGCAATCTGGCGGTGATCTTCAAGGTCGCCGGGGTGATGCTGACCGCGATCACGATCTGCAACCTGCTGGCCCTCTGGTGGCTCGACAAGCGCACGCCGCCGACCCACGAGGCGAGCGATGCCAAGATGCCGGGCAAGTTGCACCTGTTGTGGGAATCCCTGCAGCTCTGCTTTGTGGTGCTCGGCGGTGTGCTGCTGGGTCTACTGCTGGATCTGCGCGCCCTGCCCATCGACAAGTGGAGCGAGTGGGCCCTGATGCTGCTGCTGTTTCTCATCGGGGTGCAGATGCGCAACTCCGGCATGCGGCTGCGTCAGATCCTGCTCAACCCCTGGGGGATGAAGATCGCCGCCACCGTCATCCTCAGCAGCTGGCTTGGCAGCCTGCTGGCGGCCCAGTTGCTGGGCATGCCCTTTACCCATGGTCTGGCGATGAGCTCGAGCTTCGGCTGGTATTCGCTCTCCGGCATTCTGGTGGCCGACAAACTGGGGCCGGTGCTCGGTTCTGCTGCCTTTATCAACGATCTTGGGCGCGAGCTTATCGCCATTCTGATCATCCCGGTCCTGATGCGTCGCCACCCCTCGGCGGCCATCGGTTACGGCGGCGCCACGGCGCTGGACTTCACCCTGCCGGTCATCCAGAAATCAGGGGGCATTCAGGTGGTGCCGGTGGCCATTGTCTCCGGCTTTATCCTGAGCCTGCTCGGCCCCATCCTGATCCTCGGGTTTCTGGCGATCTAAGCCTGATCTCCACATTGCAGATAAAAAAGCCCGACCTTGTTGTCGGGCTTTTGCTGTTTGGAGCAACCACGCACTCGCACTGACTACGATATTGCCCGCAGCCTTATTCGCGCCACTGGCCGCCACTCATCACTCGCTCGATAGCAAACGTCCGGTCGTGCACCAGCAGCAGATCCGCATCCTGCCCGACCCCGATACGCCCCTTGCTGCCGAGCCCCAGCGCCTGTGCCGGATTGCTCGTCACCGCGGCCAATGCCCTCTCCAGCGAGACACCGAGTTGGGTCGCGCGCACGCACTGCTGCCACAGGCTGGCAATCTGGCCGCAGCGCATCTCGATTAGCCGCCCTTCGCCATCAAAGCGCGGCAGGCTGGCGTTGGCATCCGAGCTGAAGGTGATGCGCTCGGCAGGCACATTGGCGGCCAGCAGCTCGACGAGTGCATCGGCAGCAAGCCGCTCGCCATCCTCCAGCAGATCGGGAAAGCTCGAGGTGGTGAGATCTACCCAACCTCCCGCCTTGCCCCACTCTATGGCCTCGGCAAAGAGCCAGGGGTTGCGGTTGCAGTGAGTGGGATAGAGCTGGCGCAGCGGAATGTCGGTCTTATCGCGCAGGGCCCGCAGGGGCGCCAATGCCCCCTTGCCATCCCCGACATGGAAGAAGCTGACCCCGCTCTTGCCCGCAAGCAGCCCGGCCACTCGCGCCTCGCTGGCAAGCCTGGCCAGCTCATCGTGGGTCGGCGCACTGGATCTGTGGTCGCTGATGGCCACCTCCCCCACCCCCAATACCTCGGGGATCAGGATGATGTCCGACTCCACCGTGCCGGTCAGGGTCTTGACCGGCAGATGGTAGGAGCCGGTATACATAAAGGCGCTCACCCCGGCGGCGCGAAACTCACGCACCTTGCCGAGCACCTGCGCGGGAGTGCGGGTCAGGCTGTCGGTGCCAAGCGCCGCCACCAGGGTAGTGACGCCGGCCTTGAGCGCCTCGCTCGCCGCCAGCTCAGGGGTGCGAAAGGCAAAGCCCCCCTCCCCGCCGCCGCCGGTGATATGGGCCAGCGGATCCACTAGCCCGGGTACCAGATAGCGGCCACGACCATCGACCCTGTGCAGCGGCCAGTTTGTGGGCACCGTCAACCCCTTGCCCATCCAGGCGATACGGCCATCAGCCACCAGCAGATCCTGCTGGCCAAGGTGGGTGGGGCTGAAGATCTCGGCTCCCTCGATCAGGGTCAACATGGCGATCCTCCTTGAACGATTGTCGCTTGTCCAATGAAAAGAGAGGGAGCAAGCTCCCTCCCCCCGTCAACCACCATATATATCGTACTTGAAGTACTTCTGGTTGATCTGCTGATAGGTGCCATTGGCACGCAGGGCCTTGATCGCCTCGTCCAGCTTGCCCTTGAGCTCCTTATCGCTCTTGCGCACGGCGATCCCCATGCCATCACCAAACCACTGGCGATCGGTCAGGGCAGGCCCCACATAGTCGAACTTGTCGCCCCCCTCTTTGCCAAGGAGCCCCTGCTCGATGGCAGAGGCATCGGCCAGCAGGGCCAGCACCCGACCCGCTTTCAGATCGAGATAGGCCTCATCGGCATTGCCGTAGCGGACGATGGTGACATTCGAGCCAAAATTGTCGGTCAGGTACTTGTCGTGGGTGGTGGCACGCTGCACCCCG
Organism: Aeromonas sp. Y293-4; assembly: GCF_027705905.1. Taxonomy (NCBI): domain Bacteria; kingdom Pseudomonadati; phylum Pseudomonadota; class Gammaproteobacteria; order Aeromonadales; family Aeromonadaceae; genus Aeromonas; species Aeromonas sp. Y293-4. The sequence continues at coordinate 148,198 of NZ_JAPDCI010000001.1, forward strand.
ATGCGCTTGCCCGCCATGCCTTCCGGGGTCAGCGTCAGCTCGGTTCCCTTGGCCGCCACAAAGCGATTGGGAATATGGGCATATTTCTCGGTGAAGTCGACCTTCTGGCGCCGCTCGTCGGTGATCGACATGGCGGCGATGATGGCATCGTATTTACGCGACAGCAGGGCCGGGATCATGCCGTCCCAATCCTGCGCCACCAGCTCGCACTTGACCGCCATCTGCTGACAAAGGGCGTTGGCGAGATCGATATCAAACCCCTTGATCTCGCCCGACGCATCGGTCCAGGAGAAGGGCGGGTAGGCCCCCTCCACCCCGAAGCGCACGGTTTTCCACTCCTTGGACATAGCGGGGTTGGCCAGCAGGCTGGCAACAAACAGGGCTGAGAGGGTCAGTCTGATCTTCATCATGAGTACTCCATTACATAAAAAGCGCACAGGCGCGGACAAGGCATCGCAGGCGAATGCATGCGATGACCAAAAGCGGCAAAATCTGGATGAGCGAGATCACGCCCGAGCGGGCGTCAGTGAACTGCTCCAGGGGTTCGATCTATTCGTCGAACCACTCGGAGAGATAGAAAGGCTTGAAGTAGAAGGCCAGAAAAAAGCCTCTGGCTTTGCGCATCATGGTGGTTTGTCGCGTCCTGTGACAAAGATGGCAATCACCTTAGCACGCCCGAATTTTGCCCGGCAAGAGGCAGCCGCAGGGCAGTAGCAAAATCCCGATCATGGTCAAGGCGGGCGGGATCCGTTAGGCTCGAAGCACCTTGCCATCCCATAACTGACACACAGCGACCGATGAATTTTCTGGCCCATCTCCATCTGGCTGCCCACATCCGAAGCTCCCTCACCGGCAATCTGCTCGGCGATTTCGTCAAAGGCACGCTGCCCACGGGGCTTGCCGCCCACTTCGATGAGGGGATCTGGCTACACCGCAAAATTGACGCTTTCACCGACAGCCACCCCGAGCACAAGGCGGCCGTCGCCTGTTTCGAGGCCCCCTGGCGCCGCTTTGGCGGCATAGTGGTGGATATGATCTACGACCACTGGCTGAGCCAGCACTGGAAGCTGTTCAGTACCGAGCCCCTGCCCCGCTTCCTGCAACGCAGTTATGAGCAGCTATTGGCGGATCACCCACGCCTGCCGGACGGACTGCCACTCCCCCTCAAACGGATGGCCGAGCAGAACTGGATCGCCTCCTACCGCCACAGGGAGGGGCTGGGGCAAGCGCTGAATGGCATCGGTCGCCGACTGCGCCGCCCGGTACAACTGGGAGAGGCGCTGTTGACCCTCGATGAGTCGCAGTGGCAAACATGCGAGGCGGGATTTCTGCGCTTCTATCCCGCGCTGATGGACTTTAGCCAGCAGCAACTGGCCCAATATCGGGCAGCCCAAGGGGCACAGTGATCCCTCTGGATAGAGCAGCTTCCCCATAAAAAACGCCCCTTGCGGGGCGTTTGTCATCAGTTGGCGTCGTCTTTCTTTTTGCGAATGCTTAAGCCCAGCTCCCGACCACGCAGTCGGGCGTAATAGATGGTGCCGACAAAAGCGAGAGTGGTGAAGACCAGCTCCACCACCGCCAGCCACCGCTCCCCCTCATCCGTGGTGATCAGGGTGAGGGCGTGCAGGAAATAGGGCATCAACACGAAGTTGCCCCAGGCGTGGGTGTAGGGGTTGCCCTGCACTATCCCCTTGAGAGGGAAGAGCAGCGGCACCGTCCAGATCACCGGCAGCAGCCAGGGGTTGAGGTCCGGATGGGGTGATAGCCACAGATGCCAGAGGATGACCCAACACAGCAGACCGAAGAAGCCGACCAGAGTCAGCCAACGTGCGAAGCGGGTGCTCACTTGAGGATCTCCAGCACCTGCTCCGGCGGGCGACCAATGCGGGCCTGACCATTCTTGATGACAATTGGGCGCTCGATCAGCTTGGGATGCTGGTGCATGGCGCGAATAAGGGCATCACCGCTGACATCGGACAATCCCAGCTCCTTGTAGAGCTCTTCCTTGGTGCGCATCAGCTGGCGGGGATCGCTAAAACCGAGCAGAGAGAGCAGGTTGCGGATCTCATCTTCACTCGGGGCCTGCTCCAGATAGAGCACCACATCAGGGGCGATCCCGTGCTGTTCCAGCAGAGCCAGGGTTTCGCGACTCTTGGAGCAGCGCGGATTGTGGTAGATTTGGGTCTCGCTCATGGTAACTCCCTGATTAATCGCAAGATGGGACTAGAAACGGCGCTATTGTAGGGGAAAGTGATGGTCAGAGTAAGCTGCAGTGGAAAGGAATTGAAACGTATTTGTTGGCTGATTGTGGCGGGCCTGCTGGGCGCCTGCACACCCGCCCCCGAATTTACCGATGCAACAGGGCAGTCGGTCAGCCTGCGCCACTTTGCCGGCAAGCCGCTGCTGGTCAACTACTTCGCCCCCTGGTGCGCTCCCTGCCTGCGGGAGATACCGCGCCTCAACGGGCTGGCAGCGGAGGGCCAGATCACAGTGGTGGCCATCAACTACGACCCGACCACGCCAGCAGAGCTGGACAAGCTGGCCGCGCAGTACCACATCAAGGTACCCCTCCTTATTACCAATGAAGATGCCAGGCTCCCCTTCCCTCGCCCAAGCGGCCTGCCCACCAGCTATCTGCTCGATAGCGAGGGCAAGCTCAAGCAGACGCTGGTCGGCGAGCTCGACCAGCAGCAGATCGAGATGCTCAAGGCGACCGCCAGCAGCATGAGTCAGTAGCCCATCGCTGCTATCACCGTCCCCCACATCAACGCCACCGCCATAAACAACAAGGGCGCACCGTGGTGCGCCCTTGTTTGATAGGCCAATGCCAGGTTTCGTTAGCCCTTGAGGCTGTCGAGATCCTTCTTGGCCCGCTCCAGCTCGGTGATGCGCGCCTCCAGACGAGCCAAGGTCATCCGGTCGCTGGTGGTACCGCGCGCCACGATCAGCTCGTCGATGGCCGCCTGATAATCCCCGCGCAGCGCGAGCATCTCGGCCCGCGCCATATGCAGCTCGGTCATTCTGCCCGCCTTGCGATAGGCATCGGCCAGCAGGTTCCAGGCCAGATTGTTCTCCTCATGGGCACGGGCATAGGGGTCGAGGATGGCGATGGACTTCTTGTAGTTGCCGCTCTCGAGGTAGGCGTTGCCGAGATTGACCACCACCACTTCGTTATCCGGCATCCGGCTGCGGAACTTCTCGAGGCGCGCGATGGCCTGGGCACTGCGCCCCTTGGCCAGATCGATGTCGGTCTGGGCATCGACGATAAAGAGATCTTCCGGATGACGGGCCGCCAGCTCCTGCATCAGGGTATCAGCCTCGTCGGTGCGCTTGAGCTGGATCAGCGCCAGCGCCTTGCCATAGATGGCGGCATCCTTGAGCGGATAATCCCCCTTCTGGATCCGGCTATCGAAGTAGCTCAGCAGCCCCTGCGGGGTATCGGTACCAAAACGCACCTGAATCCGCACCTTGGCCAGCCAGAAGTCGAGACTGGGCGGCAAGTCGCGGCGACCATAGCTGCCCGCCCGAGCGCGGGCCTCGCTGATCCGGGTCTCCGGCAGCGGGTGAGTGAGCAGCATTTCTGGCGGCTTGCTGGCGTAACGGTACTCGGCAGCCAGTTTCTGGAAGAAGTTGGCCATCCCCATGGGGTCGAAACCGGCATCATTGAGCGTTTTCATGCCGATGCGATCCGCTTCATATTCGTTGTCGCGGGTGTAGTTGATGGCAGACTGCATGGAGAGGCCCAGCGTAGTCTGCAGCGCGGCGATACCGGCAGTCGGGTTGATCACCGCCAGCGCGATGGAGCCCACCAGACCGGCCAGGGTCACCGCCGAACTGCTCGCCTGCGCCTCCATATAACGGGCGATATGGCGCTGGGTCACGTGGGTGATTTCGTGGGCCAGTACCGAGGCCAGCTCACTCTCGCTGTCGGCGTAGAGGAAGAGGCCAGTGTGCACCTTGACCCGCCCGCCGAGGAAGGCGGCCGCGTTGATGCTGGGATCATTGATGAGGAAGAAGGTAAACGGGAAACGCACCCCATCGGCGTTGGTCAGCAGTCGCTGACCCAGATCGTCAATGTACTGGCTCAGCACCGGATCATCGATGATCGGCAGACCCGCACGGGCAAAGCGCATAAAAGCGTTGCCGTAACGCACTTCCTGCTCGATGGGCAGGGCAGCAACCCCGGCCGTGCCGATGTCGGGAAGCTGATTGTTGGCCTCGGCATGAAACGTGGCGCCCATCAGGGAAGCCAGCAGGGGAAGCGATGCCATCAGGGGGGAAAAACGTGCCACGTTATCTCTATCTCCATCAGAAAGGGCCTCGGCAGAATACCCTTGCCCATCAAGGGCTACAAGCGTTGTTTCATGCTCTTATCACGGCCATAATAGCGGCCACCTGCCTGATGGAGACCCCATGGAAATTCTCGACCTGACCCCCTGGCGTTGCCCCGAGCCGCTGATCCGGCTCAAGCTCTGGTTAAGGGGGGCCAAAAGCGGTCAAACCGTCACCATCCGGCTAGCCGATGCGGGCTCCCGGCAGGATATTCCGGCCTATCTGCACCGTCAGGGCCACCATGTCGAGATGCAGCAACAACCGGACAATACCCTCTCTTTGCAGTTGGTTGTCGGGGCGAAACAGCCATCTTGAGCCCCAGTGATGTAAGGATGCAGTCATGTTAGAAGTATTGAAGCGCTGGTATCAGACCCGTTTTTCCGACCCCGATGCCGTTACCCTTTTCCTGTTGCTGGTGTTCTGCTTCACCATCATCTGGCTGTTTGGCGATCTGCTGGCCCCCCTGCTGGTGGCGCTGGTAATGGCCTATCTGCTGGAGTGGCCGGTCGCCCGGCTGCAAAAAGCGGGGCTGTCGCGCACCCTGGCCACCAGCGTCATTCTGATCCTCTTTATTGCGGTAGCAGTCGCCTCCTTGCTGGGTCTTATCCCGACGCTGGTCAGTCAGGGGATCAATCTGGCCAAAGAGGCGCCGGCCATGCTGACCCACGCTCAGGATTATGTGCGCACCCTGCCTGACAAATACCCCGAGCTCATCGACGTCAGTCTGGTGGAGACCGTCATCGACAATATTCGCCAGCGCATCCTCAGTGGCGGCGAGCATCTGGTAAGCGCCTCCCTCAGTTCGCTGGTCAACGTGGTCGCCATCATGATCTACCTCATTCTGGTACCGCTGATGGTCTTCTTTATGCTCAAAGACAAGCGGGTACTGATGGGCAGCCTGCGCCGCTTCCTGCCGCGCAACCGCACCCTGGTCAACCGGGTGTGGGTGGAGATGAACAACCAGATCATCAACTACATCCGCGGCAAGGTGATCGAGATCCTGATCGTCGGCATCGCCACCTATGTCCCCTTCGCCCTGATGGGACTGCGCTACTCGGTGCTGCTGGCGGTAGCGGTCGGCTTTTCGGTGCTGATCCCCTATATCGGCGCCGCCGTGGTGACCGTGCCGGTGGCCATGGTGGCATTATTCCAATGGGGGCTCACCCCGGAGTTTGCCTGGCTGATGGTGGCCTATCTGGTCATTCAGGCCCTCGATGGCAACCTGCTGGTGCCGGTGCTTTTCTCGGAAGCGGTCAACCTCCATCCGGTGGCCATCATCATCGCCGTGCTGGTCTTCGGCGGCTTGTGGGGATTCTGGGGAGTCTTCTTCGCCATTCCCCTCGCCACCCTGGTCAAGGCGGTGATCAATGCCTGGCCAAAACGCGAAGAGATGCCCAGTGCCGCAAAATAACCTGCTTCCCCTGCAATCGTGACAACGGAGTGTCCATGACCTTTTTTCGTCAAATTAGAGCGGCAGGACTGACGGCCCTGCTCCTCGCTGCCGCCCTGCCAGCGCGTGCCGATATCGATCTTGGCGCCATGGATCTGCTCACCAGCGACAGCCCAACCAGTCCGGTGCCACAAGGCTTTGTCGCCGGTGCGGCGCTCATCGGGGGGCAGGCCCGTTATGAAGCGCAGGACAACGCCCTCTACGCCATCCCGGGCTTTATCTACTTCGGCGACGACTTTATGTTTCTGGGAGATCGGGCCCGCTACTACTTCCACAAGGATGAGAACGTGGCCCTCTACGGCTATGGCCGGGTCCGTTTTGGCAATCTGGATCCCGAGGACTCTCCGGCCTTTACTGGCATGGAGCAGCGAAAATGGCAGCTGGAAGGCGGGATCGGTGGCAACATCATCACCCCCTACGCCCTGCTGACCGTGCGGGCCAACAGCGATGTCACCGGCCGCAGCAAGGGGCAGGAACTGCTGCTGTGGGCCGATTTCCCCATCCTGCGTGACAACCTGCTGATCATGCCGGGGATGGGGCTGATGCTGCGCAGCGACAAGATGGCCAACTACTACTTCGGCGGCATCTCCGAGAGCGAGGCAACCGCCCAGCGGCCTGCTTGGGATACCGGTACCACCCTCTCCCCGATGACGGCCCTCATCACCAGTTACCGCTTCAGCCCCAACTGGATTGGCATGTTTGCCATGAACTACGAATGGTATGATCGGGACATCAAAAACAGCCCCATCGTCCAGCACGACGGCGAGCTCTATGCGGGTTTGGCGCTGGGCTATATCTGGTAACAGTTATGAGTCTTGAACCGTGAGACACGACCCAACAAAAGGGAGCCCTCGGCTCCCTTTTTCACGACCATCAGGCTGGTAGTACAGCCTGCTCAGGCGTCCAATTCAGGCTTACAGCGCCGCCAGAAACTCGGTCAGCTGCTGATTGACGAAGGCCGGATTTTCCAGCGACGAGATGTGGCCAGCCATCGGGATCTCCCTGAACGGGCAACCCAGCACCTCGGCCATCAGATAGCCCTCCAGCACCGGACGGGCCTTGTCCTCGCAGCCGGTCATCACCAGTGCGGGAGTGGTGATCTCCTCCAGCCACTCGATGCGATCTTCGCGGGTCACAAAGCTACGGCCCACCGCCACCATGGCGGCAATCTTCTCGTTTGGCCAAGCGGCGAGACGCGCCTTGAAACCACTCATCAGCGCCTCATCAGGCTGGCTGGCAAAGAAGATAGGCGCCACCTGTTCGATGATGGGCGCCGGCACGGTGCCGAGCTGCTCGATGATCGCCAGCATGCCGAGGTAGCGCTCGCAGGTGATCTGCGGTTCCAGGCCGACAAAACTGTCCATCAGCACCAGACCCTTAAGGCGGTTTGGCACCATGCGCGCCAGCTCCACACCCCACATGCCGCCGATGGAGAGGCCCACCAGTACGAACTCGTCAACCCCGAGGGCATCGAGCAGCGCCAGGTGATCCCGCGCCAGCGTCGCCAGGGTGCAGCCACCTTCGGGGAGCAGGTCGGAATCACCGTGGCCCCACAGCTCGGGAACGATGCAGCGATAGCTGCCCTTGAGCGCCTCGATTTGCGGCGCCCACATGGCGCTATCCCACAGATAGCTGTGACCAAACAGCAGTACCGGCCCTTGCCCTTCATCCAGATAGGCCATCCGGCGGCCCGCTATCTCCATAAAATGCTTCATGTTATCTCCTGTTGCCAGCGATGGGCGGGCAGTGTATCACGTCCCCCTTGGCAGGTGACGCCTCCCTGGTGCAAGCTGGCAGTGACTCAAAGAAGTCACCCATGAAAGGATGCCAAAAGGAGAAGCCCATGGCGAAGGAGAAGAGCAAGAAGCGGCCACGTCTGGACAAGAAGTGCTACGAGCACCACCTTGCCCATCTGCAGGAGGAGCTGGTCAAGCTGCAGGAGTGGGTCAAGCAGGAGGGGCTGAAGGTGGTGGTGCTGTTCGAAGGACGGGACGCCGCCGGTAAAGGGGGCGTCATCAAGGCGATCACCGAACCGCTCAACCCCCGGGTCTGCCGGGTCACGGCGCTGCCCGCCCCCTCCGATCGGGAGCGCTCCCAGTGGTACTTTCAGCGTTATGTGGCCCACCTGCCCGCCGCTGGCGAAATGGTGCTGTTTGACCGCTCCTGGTACAACCGGGCCGGAGTCGAGCGGGTGATGGGATTTTGCAGCGACGCCGAGTATCGCGAGTTTCTGCGCGCCTGCCCCGAGTTTGAGCGGATGCTGATCCGCTCCGGCATCACCCTGATCAAATACTGGTTCTCGGTCAGTGACGAGGAGCAGGAGAAGCGCTTTAAAGAGCGGATCAACACCCCCATCAAGCGCTGGAAGTTCAGCCCGATGGATTTGCAGTCCCGGTCACGCTGGGTGGAATACTCCCGCGCCAAGGATGACATGTTCACCTACACCGACACCGAGGATTGTCCCTGGTTCGTGGTGGAGGCAGATGACAAACGCCGTGCCCGCCTCAACTGCATTGCACATCTGCTGAGCAAGGTACCCTACGAGGCGATCCACTACGAGCCTATCAAGCTCCCCCCCATCAAGACCGAAGGGTATGAGCGCCCGCCGCTGGCCAGCCAGACCTTTGTGCCCGATATTACCGCCGAACTCGAGGCTTGAACCGGGTTACCTTGCCTATCTGCATGTTCAAATCGCAGGCAATAAAAAGCCGGTCTGACGACCGGCAAAAAGGCATTGATTATTAAGAAAGGAAAAACCAGCACAACAAAAAATCAGGTACGGATATATTTGGCGGTACGGGGGAACGCCTGCTCCTTGGCATCGAACAGGTAGCAGGCTTCGGCCGGGATACCCACGCTGTAGGTCTGACCGGTCGCCACATCCACATCCGAGGTGGCCTTGACGGTAAAGTCGTGACCATCCACATCCATATAAACGAAGGACTCGGCACCCAGGTGCTCGGCCACCTGCACGATCCCGCTCACCTTGCTGTGCGCATGGGGGTGATCCAGCGGCATCAGGTGCTCGGGGCGAATGCCCAGCTCCACCTTGTCACCCACAGCGCCACTGCGGGCATCGACCCGGGCACGCACGGTATCGCCAGAGGTCAACTTGACCAGGCACTCCTGCTCGCCAATCTCCAGCAACTCGCCCGCCAGGAAGTTCATCTTGGGAGAGCCGATAAAGCCCGCCACGAACTTGTTGTCCGGGTTGTGGTAGAGATCCAGCGGTGAACCGAACTGTTCCAGGTTGGTGGCAGCTTCGGCCTTGAGCGGGCTCAGCACCACAATCTTGTCGGCCAGGGTCATCGCTTCCACCTGATCGTGGGTCACGTAGATGATGGTGGAGTTAAGCTCCTTGTGCAGCTTGGCGATCTCGATCCGCATCTTGACCCGCAGCGCGGCATCCAGGTTGGAGAGCGGCTCGTCAAACAGGAACACCTGCGGCTGCTGCACGATGGAGCGACCGATGGCGACACGCTGACGCTGACCACCGGAGAGCGCCTTGGGCTTTCTGTCCAGCAGCGGCTCAAGACCCAGGATCTCGGCGGCGCGCATCACCCGCTTGTGGATGTTCTCCTTGTCCATCTTCTTGAGCTTCAGACCAAAGGCCATGTTCTCGTAGATGTTCATGTGCGGATAAAGGGCGTAGGACTGGAACACCATGCCGACGTTGCGCTCTACCGGCGGCACGTCGTTCATGTAGCGACCGCCGATGGTCAGCTCACCGCTGGTGATGTCTTCCAGACCCGCGATCATCCGCAGCAGGGTGGATTTACCGCAGCCGGACGGGCCGACGAAGACGATGAATTCGCCCTCCTTGATGGAGAGGTTGATGTTGCGCAGGGTGTCCTTGTGAACAGCCGGATCGTAATTTTTGCGAACGTTGTTGAGTACTACTTCAGCCATGACGAGCTCCGCTCTTGAATCTTTGCAAATCGTGATAGCGGGGGGAGTCAGCTCCCCCGGCCATAAACTTAACCTTTCACACCACCAGCAGTCAGACCGCCAACCAACCAGCGCTGTGCCAACAGGAAGACCACTGTGATGGGGAAACCGGAGAGCACTGCGGCCGCCGCGAAATCACCCCACAGATAGTTCTGCGGATAGAGGTACTGCTGGGCCCCGACCGCCAGGGTCAGATTGTTCACATCCTGCAGCAGGATGGAGGCCATGGGCACCTCGGTAATGGAACCGATAAAGGCCAGAATAAACACTACCGCCAGGATGGGCACCGACAGGGGCAACAGGATCAGACGGAATGCCTGCCACGGGGTCGCACCGTCGATGGCCGCCGCCTCCTCCAGGGAGGAGTCGATGGTCTCGAAGTAGCCCTTGATGGTCCAGACGTGCAGGGCAATCCCCCCCATGTACGCCAGGATCAGGCCACCGTGGGTGTTGAGACCCAGCCAGGGAATATAGTCACCAATCTTGTTAAAGAGCGCGTAGATGGCTACCAGCGCCAACACCGCCGGGAACATCTGGAAAATCAGCATGCCCTGCAGGATGGTGGACTTGCCACGAAAACGCAGGCGGGCAAAGGCGTAAGCACAAGTGGTGGAGAGCGTCACGATCATCAGGGCAGTGATGCCGGCGATCTTGATGGAGTTCCACAACCAGGTCAGCACCGGGAACGGCGGCGGCGTGATGCTGCCGTCGGCGTTGGTGATGGACATGCCCAGCGCCAGCTTCCAGTGATCCAGCGTCGGATTGGAGGGGATGATCTCCCCTACCGCGAAGTTACCGTTACGGAACGAGATGGCGATAACCATGATCAACGGGAAGATGATCAACGCCAGGAAGCCCCACATGACCAGGTGGGTTGCCCACACCCGGTATTTGACTGATTTGGGTTGTACGATTGCCATGTTGAAGCCTCCTTACAGCTGCTTGTCGGCTTTGGACAATTTCAGGTTGAGCAGCGCCAGCGCACCCACGATGAGGAAGATAGCTGTGGCGATGGCACTGGCCAGACCGTAGTCCTGACCACCCGATCCCTGGAACGCAATCCGGTAGGTATAACTCACCAGCAGGTCGGTGGTACCGGCCGGGGTGCTGGCGCCGATGATGTCGGGCGCACCGTTGGTCAACAACTGGATAAGCACGAAGTTGTTGAAGTTGAACGCGAACGAGGCAATCAACAGCGGTGTCAGCGGCTTCATCAAGAGCGGCACGGTGATCTTGAAGAAGTTCTGTACCGGACCGGCACCGTCCATGGCGGACGCTTCATAGAGATCTTCCGGAATGGCTTTGAGCAGGCCCATGCAGAGGATCATCATGTAGGGGTAGCCGAGCCAGGTGTTGACAATCAGGATCATCACCTTGGCCAGGAAGGGGTTGGTATACCAGTCCGGCTTGATGCCAAACGCCGCTTCCAGGAACATGTTGATCTCACCGAAGTTCTGGTTGAACAACCCCTTGAACACCAGGATGGAGATAAACGCCGGGATCGCATAGGGCAGGATCAACATGACCCGATAGAAACCGCGCCCCTTGAGCTCTTCCCACTGCACCAGACAGGCCAGCACCATGCCGATAGCCAGGGTGAAGGCGACAGAACAGGTTGAGAAGATCACGGTCCAGATGAAGATCTGCAGGAAGGGTGACTGGATGCCCGGATCGGTGACGATGCGCGCGAAGTTCTTCCAACCGACGCTCACCACAAAGCCCGGAGCAATCCCCTTGCCGACAAACTGACCCTGTTCGTCGATGTACTGATAGAAGCCGGTCTCACCATTGGGCAGCATCAGCTCGCCATTCTGGGTATCACGCAGCAAGTTGCTGTCTTTGATCACCACGCCGGATTCGAGCTTGATACCATCAACCAAGCGGATGTATTGCTGCTTCTGGGCGGCAAACTTGCGCAGGCTGCTCAGGGTCAGGTGGGTACCGCCATCCGGCAGTACCAGATCAAGGTCACTCAGGTGAGTACGATGCTCAACAATGGCGCGGATCGGTGCGGCCTTGCTGGCCGCTTCGCCAGTGAAGGGCTGCAGCTCGACCACTTGCTGGGTGTTCTGCACACGGCCCTCGCGGGACGCCAGCTCACGGGCCTTGTTGGTCATCAGGGAAACAGGTTGGCTGATAAAGGATTGATCATCCTGTGTCAGCAGCAGCTGGAACTGGCCGTTGTCGCCACCCAGCAGGGTAAAATCGAATTCACCGCCCGCCACCTTGTAGGTTTTCTTCAGGTGGTAGTCCCGCGCCTGCTCCACGGAGAGCAAGTTGGACCCCGAATAGTTGGTGAAGGCAATGCCAATGGTGTAGGCAAGAGGGAAGATGATAAACACAACCATGCCCGCAACACCCGGAAAGATGTAGCGATGGGCATAGGTCTTCTTGTTCATGAAGACATACAGACCGACGGAAACCACCACCAGATCCAGCAGCGCGAATACCCACTCGCCACTGGCGTACATCATCACGGCTGCGTAGCCGTTGAGGATGGCAACCAGGGCCGCAATGGTCCACTTAAGCCAGGTGTGCTTATCCTTCGGACCGGCATAGGACTCAACAGAAGGTACTACTTCCATGCCAATTAACCTTTATAACGCCAAGAGAGATTTGAGAGAGTGGGAGGCCATGACGGCCTCCCGGGTAGTGCGTGCTTACTGAACGATACGCTTGGCAGCGGTATCCAGAGCTTCGTCAACACCCTGACGACCGGAGGTCACGTTCTTGAGGGCAGTTTCGAAGGAAGACCAGAAACGGCTCATCTCGGGAACGGATGGCATCGGCTCGCCAGCCTGGGCGTTCAGCATGGTGGCCTTGATGTGCGGATCGGATTCCAGGGTCTTCTGGAAGGATTTCAGCGCAACGGCCCCCAGCGGCTTGTCGGCGTTAACCGGCGCCAGACCGGCATCGGTCAGCAGGTAGTTTTCCAGGAACTCGATAGCCAGATCCTTGTTCGGGCTGGCAGCGTTGATGGTGGCACCCAGTACGCCAACGAAGGCTTTGGCCGGCTTGCCGTTCAGGGTCGGCAGCGGCGCTACGCCGTACTTGATGCCGCTCTTGTCCAGGTTGCTCCAGGCCCAGGGACCGTTGATCATCATGGCCACTTCGCCCTTGTTGAACTTGGCGTCCATCACACCGTAGTCGATGCCTTTTTCCAGGTGACCGGACTTGATCATCTCGGAGATGTAGCCCACGCCCATCTTGGCACCTGCGTTGTTCACGCCGGTATCTTTGACGTCATAACCGGTAGCGGTTTTCTTGAAGGCGTAACCACCGTTGGCAGCCACCAGCGGATAGCTGAAGTACGGGGTGTCATAAGCCCACATGATGGCGCGCTTGCCGTTTTTCTTCAGAGTCTCGTCAATCTTGGCGATCTCTTCGAAGGTTTTCGGCGGCTCGGGCAGCAGGTCCTTGTTATAAATCAGGCTGACTGCTTCCATGGCAACCGGGTAGCCATAGGTTTTGCCATCAACAGTCATGGCATCCCATGCCAGCTGTTCAAATTTGCCTTTGGTGGCAGCGTTCGGCGTTACCGGAACCAGCAAACCGGCTTTGACCCACTCACCGTAACGGTCGTGAGCCCAGAAGAAGATGTCTGGGCCGTTGCCAGTGGCGGCGGCTTGCTGGAATTTCACTTCAACCTGATCCGGGTGAGCCACAGTAACCTTGATGCCGGTTTCTGCTTCAAACTTCTTACCCACTTCAGCCAGACCGTTGTATCCCTTGTCACCGTTGATCCAGATGGTCAGCTGGCCTTCATCGATGGCAGCAGTAGCAGAGCAAGCGACGCCAAGAGTGGCCAGACCGATCAGGGATGACAGCAATTTCTTTTTCATGAGCCTTTCCTTGTATTAGTTCCGCGCTGTAAGAGCATTGTGTGCGAGATGAATATTATCCCAAGCGGCAAACGGCTCACATGACGCAACTCGCATTTTTGAAATGCAATTACGTATTTCCTTCCAGAAAGTTTTGAAAACATTTTCTTATTTCAGGGAATTACGGCCAATTATCGGCTTAATTCCAGACAACCACAGAATAATAATTACCAAAATGAAATAAAATTTCATGAATGAAAGGGTTTTCATCTCAATGAAAACCCTTTCAGGTGGTTTATTTTGTTTGATTTGTTAACAAAGTACCGCGCCAGTTTCGAGGTCTGCCCGGGCGCAATAAAAAAAGAGACCCCGCCGTGGCGGAGTCTCTTTTTGCGAGAAATGACGAGTTGATCACACTCGGGAGCATGACTACGACTGGCGCAGCAGCTGATCCTTGAGATTGGGCGGCACACCCTTGATGGTCAGGGTGTCGGTCTGGGGGTCGTAAAAGATCCGGCTGTTCAACAACTTCTGCTCAAAGCTCAGAGTCAGACCGCCGCCGGAGCCAACAAACTTGGTCAAACCACGCAAGGTAGAGCGATCTGCCGGGAAGCGCTCTTCCAGCTCATACTCCTGACCGATAAAGCTGTAAAAATCGAGGTCACCGTCGCCAGGCAATTCTGCAGACAACTCCTTGATTTCGATCTCTTCACCGGCACTCGCCTGTTCGGTGCAATATTTGAAGACCTGCTTTTTATAGTCATTGCGCTCGGTCGGTTCGAGCTGACGACTGTCGCAATAATCTTCGACCGCCTGCAGCAAGCCTTTATTTTGTACCTTGGCATCCATGCCCTCGCGGGCGCCCAGCAGATCCATAAAGAAGTCGCCCAGTTTGCGACCAATGCGCCCCTTGCTGAAGGTGATATAACGGCGCGAATCAGGTTGGGTTTTCCATTCGGTCAAATCAATGCGGGCCACCAGATTGAGTTTGCCGATATCCAGATACTGGATATGGCGCAATTCCAGCGCTTCGCTGACGGTGACGCTCTCCTTGCCCTCCAGCAGGGCAATCAGCAGATAATCGACCCCGACGTAGTTATATTTGGCAAACAGCAGCACCCCTTGCTCATCGAGGGCGTGCTCCACCAGCTGCTTGACCAGCATCTGGGTCACGGTGACCGAGAAGGGAACGAATTCGGTCTGCTCGTCGAGCAGCTGTTCGAGGGCGATACGAAACGCGGGTGAAGGCTGCTTGGGAGCATCGATGCCGTCGGCCAGCTCGGCCACGGCGGCCTCGGGGTCAGCAAAGAAGCCAAAGCCCTTGCCACCCTTGCCGTTGTAGATCCGATGCAGTTCCGCCATCAGTCCCTGTACCGCCTCATCAGGGAGCAGGGTCTGGCTGCGGGTATCGGCGTGGGGTTGACCATCGCCGCCCTGGCGCAAGGAGTGAAGAATGATCTTGTCGATATCGAGACTCATGTCACAAAGCCATAGTGTTAGCCGAAAGGGTGAAGTATTATAAGGCGCTTTGAACCGAGATGAACTGAAGATTATGCCTATCGTATCAAAGTACAATAACGAGCAATTTGACGCCCTGATGAACGACCTGATCACCGCGCTGGAAAAGCATAAAGCGCCGGTAGATCTCAGCCTTATGGTGCTTGGCAATCTGACCACCAATATCATCAACGGTATGGCACCGGCCCAGCGCCAGGCCATCACTGAAAAGTTTGTCCAGGCCCTGACCGCATCGGTCGATAATCGCCACGACGCACACTGAGTCCCCGACTCTGTTGATTTGACGTTTCTCAACGCAGATGGATCACTATGGTCGAAACCGGTAACCCCTATCGTGATAATGTCTCTCGCCTGATCACCTGGGGGCATTGGTTCTCCTTCTTCAACATTATTCTGGCCATGCTCATCGCCACCCGTTATCTGGGTGCCATCAGCTGGCCATCGACCACGCTTGGCGTGATCTACCTCGTTGTAAGCTGGATTGGCCACTTTTCGTTTCTGAGTTTTGTCACCTACCTGTTGACGATCTTCCCGCTCAGCTTCGTGCTGCCCAAGGAGAAGTCGTTGCGGTTCATCTCGGCCATCATCGCCACCCTGGCGCTGGTGCTGCTGCTGATCGACACCCAGGTATTCCGGCTGTTCAAGTTCCACCTCAACAGTCAGGTATGGCAGTTGCTGCTGGATCAGGCGCAAACCGAAGAGGGCTCAATCTGGAGCATCATCTTCGTTGCCGTGCCCACCATCTTCCTGCTGCAACTGCTGCTGTCGGCCTATGTCTGGCGCAAGATCAACAAGCGCAAGCGCCGCCAGTACGGCAATCAGGTGGGGCTGGCCCTGCTGATCTGCTTTATTCTAACCCACGTGGTCAACAGCTGGGCGGATGCGACCCTCTATCAGCCGATCACCATGCAGAGAGCCAACTTCCCCCTCTCCTACCCCATGACGGCCCGCTCCTTCCTGGCCAAACATGGCTGGCTGGATCTGGATCAGTACGAGAAGCAGGCGGCCTCCCAGGGGGATAACAGCGACAGCCGGATGCACTATCCGCTGCGCCCGCTCAACGTCAACGCCCCCCTGACTCACAACAATCTGCTGATTGTGGTGGTCGATTCGCTGCGCTTTGACATGCTCAACAACATCAACATGCCCAATCTGCAGCGCTATGCGGATCAGCATCTGACGTTCCGCAATCACCTGAGTGGCGGCAACGACGACCTGATGGGCATGTTCAGCCTCTTCTACGGGTTGCCCGGTCACTACTACAAGGACATCAGCAGCGACAAGCGTCCGCCGGTGCTGTTCGATGAGATGCTGCGCCAGGATTACCAGTTCGGGCTGTTCGGCGCGATGGAAGATGCCCAGAAGTATCGCAAGAGCATCCTCGCCGGTCTGCGCAAACAGGTGTTTGTCTCAGAGCAGAGTGACGATGGCAAGCTGCTGACCGACTGGCAACAGTGGCTGGAGAAGCGCTCTCCCGAGCGTCCCTGGTTCTCGCTGGTCTATCTCTCGAGCCCAGGCGACTACCAGTTACCCGCCACCATGAAGGGGCCGTTCCAACCGGAGCTCGCCAACTTCAATCCGGCGACCGCCTATCGGGCGGAGAACCTGCAAAAACTCGAGAACCGCTACAAGAACTCGGTCTTCTATACCGACCAGTTGCTTGAACAGATGCTGACCAAATTGCAGTCGCAGGGGATGGACAGCAACACCATCGTCGTCATCACCTCCAACCACGGTCAGGAGTTCAACGACACCCGCAGCAACAGCTGGGGCGCAGGCAGCAACTACTCACCCTATCAGGTGCAGGTACCGCTGGTACTGGCCTGGCCGGGGCGCGGCAGTGACGTTCGGGAACAACCGAGCAGCCATTTCGATCTGGCGCCGACCCTGATGCAGGGGATGCTGGGCGTGCGCAATCCGGCGCGCGATTACAGCGTTGGCCGCTCGCTGTTTGATACCAGCCCGCGCAACTGGCTGCTGGCCGGGGATCAGAATGACTTCGCCATCTATGAAGGGGAGACCATCACCCACTTCAACAAGCAGGGTGACTTCGAACTGCTGGAGCGCAACAGCTATCGCCCGATCAAGCACGGCACCCCGGATATGGGCGCCATGATCCAGGTGATGAACGAGCTGAACCGCTTCTATCGCAACCAGTGAAGCGCCCGTTGATGGCTTGATACCATAAAAAACGCCCCGAATTCGGGGCGTTTTTCGTTGTATAGCCGGGCCACGTTCAAGACTGTTAGCCACCCCACCCTTGCGGGTACTTGTAGCCGACGAAACGCTTGGCTGCATAGGCTTTGAAAGCCGCCGAGTTGTAGGCCGCCGCCACATCTTTGGCAAACGGCTGATCCGCATCTGCGCTTTTCACCACCACCCAGTTGATAAAATCGTAGCTGCGCTCCAGAAACAGTCCTTCACTGAACGGGATTCCGCTGGAGGCGGCAAAATTACCGTTGATCACCGAGAAGTCCACATCCTCCCGCGAGCGGGGCAACTGCGCGGCTTCCAGCAGTACCAGCTTGAGATTGTGCGGATTGTTCACCACATCAAACTCGCTCGCCTTGAGCGGGTTTATCCCCTCCTTGAGAGTGAGCCAACCAAGATCCTGCAGCATCAACAGCGCCCGCGCCTGATTGGTGGGATCGTTGGGGATGGCCACCGTGCTCCCCTCTTTCACCTTGTCGAGTGCTGCCAGCTTGCCGGAATAGAGTCCCATCGGGCCGGTTGGCACCTGGGTAATGGGCGCCAGCGACAAGCCGCGATCTTTGGCAAAACTCTCCAGATAGGGTTTGTGCTGGAAGCAGTTCACATCCAGTGATCCGTCAGCCAGAGCAATATTGGGGGTCACATAGTCGGTGAACTCCACCAGCTTGACCTTATACCCCTTGGCCTCCAGCTGCGGCTTGATCGAGTCGGTCACCATGTCGGCAAAATCCCCCACCGTGGTACCAATCACAATCTCCTGTTTGGTCGGCAAGGGCGCATCGGCGGCAACCGCGGAAAAAGAGAGGCTCCCGACCGCCATCGCGGCAATAAAGGTGCTGGCGCCAGCAGTGGCGCGCAAGGAAGCAGTCAAAGGAGAAGATAAGAAGGAACGAAACGGCATAGGGACTCCCTGTCAGGTACGCATCAAGCTATGGGACTGCGGCAGGGCCGCCCTCAGAAGTAACGCCCTTCACACCGCAGCAATCTAGCCATCTGAACGGCTATTTCAGTTACCATAACAGAGCCATCCACCGCCTCCAAGCAATAAACCACTGACCCACCCCCACCTCATCACTCTTGCAGGCTCACCCGAACGCATACCAGCACTCACATTGGCACACACCACCATGCCGTTTATTTCCAAGAGCGCACGAGCTCCCCTCGGGATTACACCGAATCGAGATGGCTGCGGCGAAGGAGAGTCGCGAGAGGAGTGAATTACAGATAAAAAGATCAGTAGTGAGCGGTGAGAACCATTCTCAATAAAACACATAACCAGCGTCATTGGAATACCTATCATAAACCAGATCGGATTTCTTTGAACCTCATAGCGTTTTTTGAAAATGGCTCTTTTTGAACCCCTACCACCCGTGTATAGATTTCCGTCGCACTCAGGATGGTGCGATCCAAGATGGAGTTAAAAAAATAATGAAGCAAACATCGTTAGCACTGGCGATCACAGCACTGCTGTCGGCCCTGCCCAGTGCGCTCGTTCAGGCAAATGAAGGTTGTGCGCCGCTCACCGGCAAGGAGAGCGGCATGGATATCGGACGCAGCAGCACCGAGCGCTGCCTGCCAGGTACCAATCCCCTGCAGGATCAGCAGTGGTATCTGCTCAACAGCGGGCAGGATGGATTCAGCGCCCGTGGCGGCATAGCGGGCAATGATCTCAACCTCTGGTGGGCTCATCGCACCGGCGTGCTGGGCCAGGGAGTCAATGTGGCCGTGGTGGATGATGGTCTGGCTATCGCCCACCCGGATCTGGCGGAGAACGTGCGCCCGGGGTCGAAAAACGTGGTAACCGGCAGCGATGACCCGACACCGACCGATCCGGATTCGGCCCACGGCACCTCGGTCTCCGGCATTATTGCGGCGGTAGACAACGCCATCGGTACCAAGGGGATTGCCCCGCGAGCCCAGCTGCAGGGGTTCAACCTGCTGGATGACAACAGCCAGCAGTTGCAGAAGGATTGGCTCTACGCCCTTGGCGACAGCGATGCCAGCCGCGACAACCGGGTGTTCAACCAGAGCTACGGCATGAGTGTGGTGGATCCCCGCTCAGCCAACTCTCTGGATCAATCCCAGCTTGATCGTCTGTTTGAGCAGCAGACCCTCAAGGCGCAGGGCGCGGCCTATATCAAGGCCGCCGGCAACGGCTTCAACAAGATAGCGGCAGGCGGCTATGTGCTTAACCGCACCGGCAATGGCCCCAAATTGCCGTTTGAAAACAGCAACCTCGATCCCTCCAACAGCAACTTCTGGAACCTGGTGGTGAGCGCGCTCAACGCCGATGGCGTCAGATCCTCCTACTCCAGCGTCGGCAGCAACATCTTCCTGAGCGCGACCGGCGGCGAGTACGGTACCGACGCTCCGGCGATGGTGACCACGGATCTGCCCGGCTGCGACATGGGTTACAACCGCACCGACGATCCCAGCACCAACCGGCTGCACGGCAACCCGCAACTGGATGCCAGCTGCGACTACAACGGCGTGATGAACGGCACCTCCTCCGCCACCCCCAGCACCTCCGGCGCCATGGCGCTGCTGATGTCCGCCTACCCGGATCTGTCGGTGCGGGACCTGCGGGATCTGCTGGCGCGCAGCGCAACCCGGGTCGATGCCACACAGAAGCCTGTGATGGTCAGCTACACCAGCAGCACCGGCAAGGTGCGTGATGTGAAAGGGCTGGAAGGGTGGGAGCGCAATGCCGCTGGCATGTGGTTCAGCCCGACTTACGGTTTTGGTCTGATTGACGTCAACAAGGCCCTTGAGCTGGCAGCCAATCACCAGCCCCTGCCCCCGCTGGTGCAACTGCCATGGCAGAAGATCAATGTCACTGGCAGTGCCGCCGCCATTGCGGATGTGGGCAACAGCCCGACCCGTTCCACCACCCGCATCGCGACACCATTGACGGTGGAAGCGGTTCAGGTGATGGTGAGTCTGGATCATCAGCGTCTGCCCGATCTGCTGATCGAATTGGTCTCCCCCGCCGGCACCCGCAGCATCCTGCTGAGCCCCTTCAACAGCCTGGTCGGCCAATCTCTCGACCAGCAGCAGCTGGGCTTTGTACGAACCAAGGGATTGCGTGACATGCGGATGCTATCCAACAAGTTCTACGGCGAATCGGCGGAAGGCACATGGCGACTGGAAGTAACCGATGTTGCCAACGGTACCCGTCAGGTCTCTCTGCTCAATCGCGAGACCCGTGAGCGTACCACCCTGACCGAGCGCAACAATCGCCAACCGGGCAAGCTGATCTCATGGTCCCTGCGGGTCCTGGGTCACGATGCCAACCGCAGCTAACACGCTAGGAGTATTACCATGAACAAACCTGTTACCTTGCTTCTGGCAACCCTGCTGGCCCCCCTCTCGGGACAGCTCTGCGCCCAGGAGTCCGTCACCATGGATGGCAAGCAGTACAGCACCATAGAGGTGAACGGCCAGACCTACCTCATTCCCGACAACAGCAGCAAGAGGCGGGTCGCCCGCAGCCTTGACAGCAAGGTCCCGCAACAGACCCTGCGCCGCGGTGACGTGTTGATGCAAGGGGCCGCCAGCCCCGAGCTGACTGTAAGCGGCACCCTGCTGGTGGAAGCTGACGATGCCAGCGCCAAGGCGCTGGCGACTCGCCACGGCCTGAACTTCAAACAGAGCAGCGGTGGTATCGCCCTGCTGGAGGCCAAACCGGGCACCGATCTCAATGCCATCGCCACCAAGCTCAAGAGCGAAGGGGTGAATGTGCAGATCGAGCTGTCGGGGGCCGAACAGCAGCCGAAATAGGTCGCGACAGACAAATAACAAAGGGGGCCATCATGGCCCCCTTTCTGCTGCTCATTTTGACAGTGACTTACTTGGCGCCATGCTGCTCCGCCAGATAGAGCCAGGTATCGACCACGGTATCGGGGTTGAGCGACACCGAATCGATCCCCTGCTCCACCAGCCAGGCGGCAAAGTCCGGATGATCAGATGGGCCCTGACCGCAGATCCCCACGTACTTACCCGCCTTGCGCGCAGCCTGGATCGCCATCGCCAGCAGCGCCTTGACCGCCTCGTTACGCTCGTCGAACAGATGGGCGATTAGCCCGGAATCCCGATCCAGCCCAAGGGTGAGCTGGGTCATGTCGTTGGAACCGATGGAGAAGCCGTCCACGTGCTCCAAAAACTTGTCTGCCAAGAGGGAGTTGCTCGGGATCTCGCACATCATGATCACCTTGAGCCCCCGCTCGCCGCGGCGCAGACCGTTCTCGGCCAGGATGTCGATCACCTGCTCCGCCTCGCCCACGGTGCGCACGAAGGGGATCATCACCTCGACGTTGGTCAGCCCCATCACATCGCGCACCCGCTTGATCGCCTCGCACTCAAGGGCAAAGCAGGGGCGGAAGCTGTCGGCGATGTAGCGGGATGCGCCACGAAAACCGATCATCGGGTTCTCCTCGTGGGGCTCGTAGCCACGACCGCCCACCAGATTGGCGTACTCGTTGGACTTGAAGTCCGACATCCGCACGATCACCCGCTCCGGCCAGAAGGCGGCCCCCAGAGTGGCGATCCCCTCGGTCAGCTTGGCCACATAGAACTCCCGCGGGCTGTAGTAACCGGCGATCATCTTGCCGATGGTGGCCTTGAGCTCTGGGGTTTGCTGGTCAAACTCCAGCAGCGCCTTGGGGTGCACGCCGATCATCCGGTTGATGATGAATTCAAGGCGTGCCAGTCCTACCCCGGCATTGGGCAACTGGGCAAAGTCGAAAGCGCGGTCCGGGTTGCCGACGTTCATCATGATCTTGATGGGCAGGCGCGGCATATTGCCCACCTCGGTCACCGCCACGTCGAAGTCCAGCTCGCCGTCATAGATAAAACCGGTATCCCCTTCCGCGCAGGAGACGGTGATCCGCTGGCCCGGCTGAATATGATCGGTAGCGTTGCCACAGCCCACCACTGCCGGAATGCCCAGCTCGCGGGCGATAATGGCGGCGTGACAGGTGCGCCCCCCCCGGTTGGTGACGATGGCGGAGGCCCGCTTCATGATGGGCTCCCAGTCCGGGTCGGTCATGTCGGTCACCAGCACATCGCCGGGCTGCACTTCGTCCATCTGGCTGATGGAAGAGATGACCCGCGCCGGGCCCGCGCCAATCTTGTGGCCGATGGCTCGTCCCTCGATCAGCACCTTGCCCGCTTGCTTGAGGGCAAAACGCTCGAGGGTGTTGGCCTCCTGACGGCTGCGCACGGTTTCCGGGCGGGCCTGCACGATGTAGAGTTGGCCATCCTGACCATCCTTGGCCCACTCGATGTCCATCGGGCGGCCATAGTGCTGCTCGATGATGAGGGCCTGTTTCGCCAGCGCCATCACCTCCTCATCAGTGATGCAGAAGCGGCTGCGCTCGGCCTCATCGGTGTCGACAATCTTCACCTGGCGGCCGTGGCCGGCATCGTCCGAATAGGTCATCTTGATAAGCTTGGAGCCGAGGGTCTTGCGCACCACCGCCGGGCGCCCCCCCTTGAGGGTCGGCTTGTGCACATAGAACTCGTCCGGGTTGACCGCGCCCTGCACCACCATCTCGCCAAGACCATGGGCGCCGGTGATAAAGACCACGTCGTTGAAACCGGACTCGGTATCCAGGGTAAACATCACGCCGGAGGCGGCGAGATCGGAACGCACCATCCGCTGCACCCCGGCCGAGAGAGCAACGCCCTTGTGGTCATAGCCCTGATGCACCCGATAGGAGATGGCGCGATCGTTGAACAGGGAAGCAAACACATGCTTGACCGCCGTCATGACGGCATCGATGCCACGTACGTTGAGGAAGGTCTCCTGCTGACCGGCAAAGGAGGCGTCCGGCATATCCTCGGCGGTGGCGGAGGAGCGCACCGCAAACGAGGCCTCGACACCGGCACTCAACTTCTCATAGGCAACCCGGATAGCCTGCTCCAGCTCGGGCTGGAACGGGGCTTCGATCACCCAGTCGCGGATCTGCTGACCGGCCCGGTTGAGGGCGGCGATATCGTCCACGTCGAGATTGTCGAGCAGATGGTGGATCTTGCCGTTGAGGCCGCTTGACTCCAGAAACTCGTTAAACGCAAAGGCGGTGGTGGCAAAGCCCCCCGGCACGGATACGCCGGCGCCAGAGAGGTTGCTGATCATCTCGCCAAGGGATGCGTTCTTGCCGCCAACTCGTTCTACGTCCTGCATTCCGAGTTGTTCGTACCAGAGCACGTACTGTTGCACTTGGATGTCTCCAGGTTGGTGGGCACCGATGCCATAGCACCTCGTGCGCCCGATTTAATCGATGAGGTTATGGGTAAGTCAGGTGCGTTATTGTCTGTTTCTTCTGTTGCCAACGACCATGAAAACGTTTTCCAGTGGTTTTCAAAAAAATCCCCGAGCAAGCGTTGGGGATGGTCGAATGACCGGAACATTCTACAATGGCGACACAAAAAGATAACGATTCAGGTTTGCAAGCCACTTCACAACTTGGGCACAGCAGACCGGTTGACAAAACTGGTATGGTTTCGGGAGATACTTCTCACCCCTTACCCCATGCGACCCCACCCGCGGTATCACAGGAGCCCTACGTGCACACCGTATTTTATGTTTCAGACGGCACCGCCATCACCGCCGAAGTGTTCGGCCACGCGGTACTGAGCCAGTTTCCGCTGGCCTTCGAGCAGATCACTATCCCCTTTGTGGAGACACTGGAGAAAGCCCGTCAGGTACGAATGCGGATCGACGAGCAGTTCCGTCAGACCGGGGTACGCCCCATTCTGTTTCACACCATCGTCGACCCGCTGGTACGGGAAGAGGTGCTGAAATCGGAGGCGTGCGGCCACGACTTTCTCAATACCTTCGTCAGCCCGCTGGAGCAGGAGCTGGGGGTAAAAGCCGAGCCGCGCCTCCACCGCACCCACGGTATGGAGAACCGCAAGCTCTATGACGATCGCATCGAGGCGGTCAACTTCGCACTGGCCAACGACGATGGCATCACCACCAGGGAGTACGATGAGGCGGACATCATCCTGATCGGGGTCTCCCGCTGCGGTAAGACCCCCACCAGCCTCTATCTGGCGCTGCAGTTCGGCATTCGCGCCGCCAACTACCCCTTTATCGAGCAGGACATGGGGATGCTGGAGCTGCCCGCCCCCCTCAAGGCCAACCGTCACAAGCTGTTTGGCCTCACCATAGCGCCGCAGCGGCTGCACGAGATCCGTAACCAGCGCCGTGCCAACAGCCGCTACTCCTCCATCGAACAGTGCGAGCAGGAGCTGGCCTGCGTGGAGCGGCTGTTTCGCCAGGAGGCGATCCGCTTCCTCGATACCAGCTCCCACTCGGTGGAGGAGATCAGCGCCAAGGTCCTTGAGGCAACCGGTCTGCGCCGCCAGCTCTGTTAAGCCAGCTTGACAGCTATCGGCATCAACAAAAGATAAAAATTACAGTGTCGCGGCGAAAGTCAGCTGTGGCGAACTGCAATTCACATAGATGACAGTGAAAAGCGTGGATAAAAAAGGGATAAGCACCACAAATGCTTATCCCTCTTCTTGTCGACCTTAGCGTTGTGCCCTTGTCACCTGCAGCCAGTTAGCCGCTATTCGATTCCGTTCTGCTGCGCTCGGCAAACAGCCAGCGTTAACTAACGATTGAGCTCCGGGTTGTTCATCAACCGGGCATAGAAGGCCAGCAAACCGTGGCGCAGGCGAACCCGCTCCGCCAGCCAGCCGCCAACGAGCGCCCCCGTTACCCCACCCGCCAGCAACAGCGACTGCCAGTAGTGCAGCAACTCCTGATCACCGAGTAACAGCCAACCCAGCAACATAATCGCGGCCACCAGCAACAACAGCGGACTGGCGGCAATCCCTAACCAGAGCGCCACCTGTACACCCCGGGCAACCCCCTGTTGCAGCACGCTTTCGCACTTTCTGTACTCCAACTCCCTGCACTCTTCCCTGTACTCTCGCTTGTTTGGCATCATTTGCATCCATTTGTGGCTTGGCACCACAAAAGCACACCAACAAGACAAAATGTCAATCAAACAGAATTCGACTGCACAAACATTAACCAAAAACTACCAAGAAGCCTCTTCAGATCATGAAAAAGCTGCCTTTGGTACAAAACACGGCCATTAGAGATGGAAAACAGGTGCATTCATGGCGGATTATCACTATTCTGCTTCGGTTGCCAGCCAACACTAAAAATTGCAAATGGCATGATGTAACGAAATAAATACAGCTTTCGTCAGGTTTTGGCTACGCACTGCGGCCTGCTCAGGATGAGCCCAACACCGACCAGAGACAACAGAGACGTAAGGACAGACCCATGGATTTGAAACAAGACGGTGAGGAGCTGAAGCGCGGCCTTAAAAACCGCCACATTCAGTTGATTGCTTTGGGCGGCGCCATCGGCACCGGCCTCTTTCTGGGCATTGCCCAAACCATCAAGATGGCAGGTCCCTCGGTCCTGCTGGGGTATGCCATCGGCGGCTTTATCGCCTTCCTGATCATGCGCCAGCTCGGTGAAATGGTGGTGGAAGAGCCGGTAGCCGGTTCATTCAGCCACTTTGCCTACAAATACTGGGGCGAGTTTGCCGGTTTTGCGTCCGGCTGGAACTACTGGGTGCTCTACGTGCTGGTGAGCATGGCCGAGCTGACCGCGGTGGGCATCTATGTCCAGTACTGGTGGCCCGAGATCCCGACCTGGATGTCGGCAGCCTTCTTCTTCGTGCTGATCAACGCCATCAACCTCTCCAACGTCAAAGCGTTTGGCGAGATGGAGTTCTGGTTCGCCATCATCAAGGTGGTCGCCATCATCGGCATGATTGGCTTTGGCGGCTATCTGCTCATCTCCGGTGCCGGCGGCCCCGAGGCGAGCGTGACCAACCTGTGGGCCCAGGGCGGCTTCTTCCCCAACGGAATCAGCGGTCTGGTGATGGCGATGGCGGTGATCATGTTCTCCTTTGGCGGTCTGGAGCTGGTGGGCATTACCGCCGCCGAAGCGGACAACCCCGAGAAGAGCATTCCCAAGGCCACCAATCAGGTGATCTACCGCATCCTCATCTTCTACATCGGCGCCCTAGCTATCCTGATGTCCCTCTATCCCTGGGGTAAAGTGGTGGAAGGCGGCAGCCCGTTCGTGATGATTTTCCACGCTCTGGACAGCAATCTGGTCGCCACCGTACTCAACATCGTGGTACTGACGGCGGCACTGTCGGTCTACAACAGCTGCGTCTACTGCAACAGCCGGATGCTGTTCGGTCTGGCCAAACAGGGCAACGGCCCGAAAGCCCTGCTCAAGACGAACAAGAGCGGCGTGCCACTGGTTGCCCTCTCGGTCTCGGCCATCGCCACCCTGCTCTGCGTGCTGATCAACTACCTGATGCCGGGCAAGGCGTTCGGCCTGCTGATGGCGCTGGTGGTCTCCGCACTGGTGATCAACTGGGCGATGATCAGCCTCGCGCACCTCAAGTTCCGCAAGGCCAAGGTCGCAGAGGGTGTCCAGCCCAAGTTCAAGGCGTTCTGGTACCCCTTCGGCAACTATCTCTGCCTCGCGTTCATGGCCGGTATTCTGGTGATCATGTATATGACCCCCGATTTCCGCATCTCGGTCGAACTGATCCCCGCCTGGCTGGTGGTACTGGGCATTGGCTTTGTCATCAAGCGCAAGGGACAAGCTCAAAGCAAGGTTGCAGCCAATCTGGGTTAATACCCGCAGCTGAGAAAAACAATGCAAAACGCCGATCGGATGATCGGCGTTTTTTTATTGCGCGCAGCACTACTAGCAGCCATAGCCCTCAGGAAGGCAGCTCTTGCCTTTGATCTTGCCGATGCTCCGGGCTGTTGACGCAACACTCATCGCGGAAAAAGGCGATGATCTCCTCCAGCACCGCGTATTGAGAGACGCAAAGCAGGGTGCGACTCTCCCGGTTTTGCTTCACCAGCCCCACCGAGACCAGCGCCGCGATATGGTGGCTGAGGGTGGAAGCGGGGATCGCCAGCTGCTTTTGCAGCTCACCCACCGGCAGCCCCTGCTCTCCCGCCTTGACCAGATGCTTGAAGATAAACAGCCGGGTCGGATGACCCAGCTCTTTCAATGCCTTGGCGACCTCTTCCAGTTGCATCTCTGCGCCCTCCACGAATTTGATATTTCGATAATACCAGAAATATCTTGACCGACCATTCATTTCGATTATTTTGGAAATATAGAAACCAAGTGAGGATACGACAATGAATGAGTGGTTAACCATGCTGACCGATGCAGCCCAGATGTTCCTGTTTCTGGCTGTCGAGCTGTCGGTGCTGTTTCTGGTCATTAGCGCCGGGGTCAGCCTGATCCGCCAGAAGATCCCCGACGAGAAGATCCAGCGGATGCTGGGGGCGCGCCATGGCAAGGGCTATCTGCTCTCGGCCCTGCTCGGTGCCGTCACCCCCTTTTGCAGCTGCTCCACCATCCCCATGCTGAGAGGGCTGCTCTCGGCCAAGGCTGGCTTTGGCCCCACCCTCACCTTCCTGTTTATTTCGCCACTGCTGAACCCCATCATCGTCGGCTTGATGTGGGCCACCTTCGGCTGGAAAGTGACCCTGCTCTACGCCGTGATCGCCGCTAGCGTCTCCGTCATGGCGAGCATGCTGCTCGACAGATTGGGATTCGAGCGCCATGTCATCGACCCCAAAGAGGCCACCCCCTCTTGCGGTAGCGGCTGTGGCCTGACGACCCGCGCCACCACTCAAGCACATTGCAGTGACAACCAACGCAGTGCCATTCGCGCAATCAAACCCCTCAACGGGGCAGCGTGCTGCCCGGCTCAGCAACCAGAGATGGCAGAGCAGGCCACCCTCTCCTGCTGCGGCGATGGCACGGCAACCCTGACCAGAGCGCCACAGCTCCCCACCGCCTGGGTCAAAGCTCGCATCGATGCCTGGCAGCAGTTCAAAGCGGTATTGCCCTTCCTGCTGCTGGGGGTGCTCATCGGCTCGTTTATTTACGGCTTTATTCCGGCCGAGTGGATCGCCGCCCATGCTGACGCCGACAACCCGCTGGCCATTCCATTCAGCACCATCGTCGGGATCCCGCTCTACATCCGCGCCGAGGCCGTGATCCCGCTGGCGTCGGTACTGCTGGGCAAAGGGATGGGAATGGGCGCCGTCATGGCGCTGATCATCGGCAGTGCAGGTGCCAGCCTGACCGAGGTGATCCTGCTCAAATCGATGTTCAGAACCCCGATGATTGCGGCCTTCCTTACCGTGATCCTCGGCATGGCGATCCTGATGGGCTACCTGACGCAACTGCTGTTTTAAGTCGCCCATCTTTAAACAGACAGAGTTTTAAGCCAGCAGAGTGTGAAACCATCCGGCACCTCATAGACAAAACGCCGATCAACTGATCGGCGTTTTCTCTATTCCGTACGGCAATCTGCAACCGGCGTTACAGATATTGCCCGACGATGGGGAGCAGATCCTCGACGTCACGGGCGATATGGTCGGGTTGGTGTTCCCAGCGCTCCGGGGTCGCGCGGCTATAGGCGACAGCCACCGATATCACACGGCTCTGCTCGCCAAGCGCCGCTTGCAAATGACGGGCAAACTGCACATCCGCTTCATGGTCACCGATATAGATCAGCGACTGGCACCTAGCTGGGCCGAAGATAGACTCCAGACATTTGAGGCCACCGTAAGGATGGGGTTTTTGCTGCTGTCCGGGCACGTCATCATAGCCGACCACAGCCTTGAAGAGGCTGTTCACGCCATGCTGCTCCAGTACCCGGCGAATGTTCTTTTGGGAGTTCTGCGAACAAATTCCGTGGGGAATGGCAGAGAAATGGTCAATCACCGCCTCCAGCCCCGCAAAAAAACGCACCTCGGTCCGGTTCATCTCCTGATGCTTGGCCCACAGACTGCCAGCCAGCACCATCTCGTCCCGCGACAAACCGTAGTAATCCATATAGAGCGCCTGCCAGTTTTTGGCGGCGTGATTGGCATGGTGATACTCCGCTTCGCTGCGCAGATAGCGCGGCAGATACTCTCCGGTCAGATGGGGGGCGACCTCAGCCAGGATCTGCTTGGTGATATCGATATTCTTCGGCACCGAATTGACCAGAGTACCGTCATAATCCCATAAAATCGCATCCAACTTCATTGCGTTACCTGTCTCGCTGCACAGCCATAAGTCACGCCATGTTACTTGGCTTGCCTCCCCTCGCCAAACCGCGCTGTAAAAATGTGAGACCCATCCCGTCCCCACGCAGTAGCACAAGAGTTAATGTGCAACAACACAATAAATGAACATCCTCTGCCATACTCAGACGAAGTATTCCGTTACGCCGAAACCGGAGTCTGATCATGGTAACCAGCTCGCTTCACACCACAGATACCGAGGTTGAATTTGCCGACGATATCCAGTTGGTATCGACGACCGATCTCAAAGGGGACATCACCTACGCCAATCCGGCGTTTTGTCAGGTGGCAGGCTATCGCCTGGAAGAGATGTTGGGGCAGCATCACAATCTGGTGCGCCACCCCGACATGCCCAAGGCAGCGTTTGCCGATCTCTGGGCCCACCTGCAGGCGGGTAAACCATGGCGAGGGATGGTAAAAAACCGCTGCAAAGATGGTCGCTATTATTGGGTTGATGCCTATGTCACCCCGATTTATGAAGATGGCAAGATGGTGGGTTACCAATCCGTCCGCTGCCGCCCCGCCGCAGAGCACAAAGCGCGTGCCAGCCAGATGTACAAAACCCTTAAAGCCCGTGAAACCGGCTCTGCCATTCACATGGGCCTGCGTCAACTCACGCCGGCCATGATGACCATCCCCCTGCTGCTCGTCAGCGTGATCAGCGCGCTCTGGCTGATCTCACCGCTGCAGGCGCTCTGGGTAATCATACCCCTCTTGGCAACAATCTGGTTCAATCGCCACCCTCTCTTCCTAACGCCGCGATTCTTGCAGCAGCTCGAGCAGGATTACGACAGCATCAGCCGCCTTATCTTCTCGGGGGATGCCCCCCACAGCATCGCCGATTTCCATATCAAACTCGGGCAAGCGAAGATCCGTACCGTACTCGGCCGGGTGGATGACACCACGGCTTCGCTCAATGCCATGGCCAATGACCTGCGCGGCTCCGCCTCGCTGGCCAGCCAGGATATCTCTTCGCAAGACACGCAGATCCAGCAGATTGCCACCGCCGTCACCCAGATGGCCTCGGCCGCCGAGGAGATCAACCGCAATATTCAAGACAGCAACAGCCAGATCGAAGAAGCCCGCAGCCACTGCATCACCACCAGCACCCAGCTTTCGGAAGCAGGAGAAGAGATGTCGGCGCTGGCCACCCAGGCGGAGCAAGCCTTCCAGTCAGCCGTTGAGCTGGCGAGCGAATCCGAGCGGATCGGCACCATCATGAGCGAAATTCGCGGCATTGCAGATCAAACCAACCTGCTGGCGCTTAATGCCTCCATCGAAGCCGCACGGGCAGGCGATCAGGGGCGCGGCTTTGCAGTGGTGGCGGACGAGGTTCGCAGCCTGTCGACCAGAACCCACAAGGCGACAGAGCAGATCCAGAACAGCATTGGCCATATCCAGCAAACCCTGGGGGGATGGAAAGAGATGATGCATCTCAATGTGACCAGAACCAACGCCTGCCTCGCCACTACCCGGGCAAGTACCGGCAACCTGAATCAGGTTGTGGTCGAGATAGACAAGGTCTCTGATTTTTCCAACCAGATCACCGCCGCGGCCACCGAGCAACAAGCGGTCATCGAGGAGATCAGTCGCAATATCAACCAGATATCCTCGCTCTCTCACGATAACAGTCTCAAAATCGATCAAGTGAGTGAAACCAGTGCCAACTTGCAGAGCAAAGCGAGCCAGCTCAAGGACTTAAGCCGGACGTTCGGATAGCAGCATGCAGATAAAGTCCATGTAAACGAAGGGCCACCCGTCTGGGTGGCCCTGTTGTTTATACGGCTTAACTGTTGCACCTAAACACCACTTACTTGGCGTAATCCTCGGTCGGAATGCAGGCACAGAACAGGTTGCGATCGCCGTAGACGTCGTCGATGCGGTTCACAGAGGGCCACAACTTGGCGGCGCGCACGGCGTCGGACGGGAACACCGCCTCGGCGCGGCTGTAGCCACGGGACCACTCTGCATCCATCACGTCGTCCTGGGTGTGCGGCGCATGGACCAGCGGGTTGTCGGTCAGGCTCCACTGCCCCTCCTGCACCTTGGCAATCTCGGCGCGGATGGACGTCATCGCCTCGACGAAACGATCCAGCTCGCGCTTGGATTCCGACTCGGTCGGCTCGACCATCAGGGTACCCGCTACCGGGAAGCTCATGGTCGGCGCGTGGAAGCCGTAGTCCATCAACCGCTTGGCTACGTCCATCTCGCTGATGCCGGAAGCCTCCTTGAGCGGACGGATATCCAGGATGCACTCGTGGGCTACCCGACCGTTACGGCCGGAGTAGAGCACCGGGAAGGATTCCCCCAGCTTCTTGGCCAGATAGTTGGCGTTGAGGATGGCCACCTGAGTGGATCTCTTCAATCCTTCGTCACCCAGCATGGCGATATACATCCAGCTGATGGGCAGGATGCTGGCCGAACCGAACGGTGCAGCCGACACGGCGCCGTTATCACGGCTCTCCTTGTCGGTCTTGACTACGGCGTGACCGGCCACGAACGGTGCCAGATGCTTCTTCACGCCGATGGGGCCCATGCCCGGGCCGCCACCGCCGTGAGGAATGGCGAAGGTCTTGTGCAGGTTGAGGTGAGAGACGTCCGCCCCGATAAAGCCCGGCGCCGTCAACCCGACTTGCGCGTTCATATTGGCGCCGTCCAGATAGACCTGACCACCGTGCTGGTGAACGATGTCGCACACCTCCTTGATGGTCTCCTCATACACCCCGTGGGTGGAGGGGTAGGTCACCATCAGACAGGAGAGTTGATCCCCCGCCTCGGCCGCCTTGGCGCGCAGATCGTCGAGATCCACGTTGCCGGACTTGTCACAGGCGGTGACGATCACCTTGAGCCCCGCCATCTGGGCAGAGGCCGGGTTGGTGCCGTGGGCAGAAGCCGGAATGAGGCAGATGTCGCGATGCCCCTCGCCGCGGGATTCGTGGTACTTCTTGATGGCGAGCAGACCTGCGTATTCGCCCTGGGCACCGGAGTTGGGCTGCATGCAGACCGCATCGTAACCGGTCACCTTCACCAGCCAGTTTTCGAGGTCGGCCAGCAGCAGCTGATAGCCCTTGGCCTGGGCCAGCGGCGCGAACGGGTGCAACTTGCCGAACTCGGGCCAGGTCACCGGGATCATCTCGGCGGTGGCGTTGAGCTTCATGGTGCAGGAGCCGAGTGAAATCATGGCGTAGTTGAGCGCCAGATCCTTGGCTTCGAGACGGTGGATATAACGCAGCATCTCGGTTTCGGAGTGGTACTTGTTGAACACCTCGTGGGTCAGCACGGCGTCGGTGCGCAGCAGATCCTGCGGGATGGCGTGATGGGCCTGCGCCGCCTTGTCGAGGGCCTCGATGTCGAGGCCATGGCCTGCCCCTAGGAACAGTTCGAACAACTCGGCCACATCGCCACGGGTAGTGGTTTCAGAGAGGGAGATCCCTACCGCACCGTCGAGGTCTGCACGCAGGTTGATGCCATTAGCTTCAGCCTTGGCAATAAGTGCTGCTTTATCTGCCGTCAGCACGGTCAGGGTATCGAACCAGCTGGCATGCTTGAGGGGCATGCCCTTGGCCTTGAGGCCAAGCGCCAGAATGGTAGTGAGACGGTGCACGCGGGAGGCGATGGTTTTCAGCCCTACCGGACCGTGGTAAACGGCGTAGAAGCTAGCCATATTGGCCAGCAGCACCTGCGCGGTACAGATGTTGGAGTTGGCCTTCTCGCGGCGGATATGCTGCTCGCGGGTCTGCATCGCCATACGCAGGGCGGCTTTGCCGCGGGCATCTTTGGAGACACCGATAATGCGGCCCGGCATGGAGCGCTTGTAGGCATCGCGGGTGGCGAAGAAGGCGGCGTGGGGGCCACCGTAGCCCATGGGCACGCCAAAGCGCTGGGCGGAGCCCAACACCACATCGGCACCCAGCTCGCCCGGGGATTTGAGCAGCAGCAGAGAGAGCAGATCGGCGCTGACGCATGCCAGTCCTTTCTGGGCCTGTACGGCGGCAATCAGAGCGCGCAGATCTTTCACCTCACCTGTGGTGGTGGGGTACTGGAACAGGGCACCAAACACCTCTTCGCTCACCGCATCGCTCGCGGCGCCAACCGCCACGTCAAAACCAAAGTGAACCGCACGCTCCTTGACCACGTCGATCACCTGCGGGTGCACATCATCGGCCACGAAGAAGAGGTTGGATTTGGACTTGGCCATCCGCTTGGCCAGCGCCATCGCCTCGGCGGCGGCGGTCGCTTCATCCAGCAGGGAGGCACTCGCCAGATCCATGCCGGTCAGATCCAGCGTCAGCTGCTGGAAGTTGAGCAGGGCTTCGAGACGGCCCTGTGCCAGCTCGGGCTGATAGGGGGTGTAGGCGGTATACCAACCCGGATTTTCCAGCACATTGCGCAAAATGACATGGGGCACATGGGTATCGTGATAACCCATACCGATGTAGCTCTTGGCAATCTTGTTCTGAGCGGCATAGCCCCTGAGCTTGGCCAGCGCCTCCACTTCGGTCATGCCGGCACCGATCCCCAGCGGACCCGGCAGGCGAATGGCGGCGGGCACGGTCTGTTCAATCAAATCGTCCAGGCTTTCGGCCCCGACGGTCGCCAGCAGCTGGCGCAGCTCTTCCTCTCCCGGGCCGATATGGCGGCGGACAAAATCGGTTTTTTGCTCGAGTTCAAACAGTGACTGGGTCATTTCCCTATTTCCTGATAAATAAGTCCTGGCATGACATCCTGATAACCAAGACCTGATGTTCCTGATCGTCGGCTGATACCGACTCCACTCATGTTCTGGATCCCGCAGACAGGGTGCGGCACCGGATGCTGCGGCAGCATCAAGAGGGGATCGCCTTGTTTCGAACCAGCCCGTTTGCTCCCTAGGCTCCTAGACTGGCAAACGGCAGGCGCGGGCGACTTCACCCTTCCACCGGCCGGTGCTTGCCCGGCTGGCGGTCATACAAAGGGGCCCTGCTGTGTTGGCAGGGCCCGGGGGCATTACTCTTCGTCCACCACGTTCTGGTAGCCTTCGGCATCCAGCAGGTTGGCCAGCTCGCTCTCGTCATCGAGCTTGATGCGGAACAACCAGCCAGCGCTGTAGGGGTCGGAGTTGACCAGCTCGGGGCTCCCTTCCAGCTCTTCGTTGACGGCAATGATCTCGCCGCTCACCGGGCTGTAGATGTCGGAGGCCGCCTTGACCGACTCGGCCACGGCGCAGTCGTCACCGGCACTGACCTGCTTGCCCACTTCCGGCAGCTCGACAAACACCATGTCACCCAGCAGCTCCTGGGCGTGCTCGGTGATACCGACCACGGCCTCGCCGTTGGCTTCAACACGGATCCACTCGTGGGAAGTGGCATATTTCAGTTCGCTCGGGATATGGCTCATTTGTGCTTCCTTTGATCTTTGAGTCGCGTTTAAAAACGAATATGAAAAGGGATGGGGGAGGCACTGCCCTCCCCCAAGACGATGTTAAACCAGCTTCTGGCCGTTACGGACGAAAGCGGGCTTGGTGACCTTCACGGTGACCAGTTTCTTGCGGATCTCCACCTCGGCCAGTTCACCGATATCACGGGGCACCCGTGCCAGGGCAATACTGTAGCCCAGGGTGGGGGAGAAAGAGCCGGAGGTGATCACACCTTCCCGCTTCTCACCGTTTGCCGCAGTGAAGGTAACGGGCATACCGGCACGCAGCACTCCTTTCTCTTCCATCACCAGACCCACCAGCTTAGGCTGATTGCCCGCCGCTTTCTGTGCTTCCAGCACGTCGCGGCCGATAAAGTTGCGATCGCTCGGCTCCCAGGCGATGGTCCAGGCCATGTTGGCGGCCAGCGGAGAGACTGACTCGTCCATATCCTGACCATAGAGGTTCATCCCCGCTTCGAGGCGCAGGGTATCGCGAGCACCGAGACCACACGGGGCCACGCCGTTATCCAGCAGCGCTTGCCACAGCTCGCAGGCTTTCTCTTGCGGCACTACGATTTCATAACCATCTTCGCCGGTGTAGCCGGTAGTGGCGATAAAGAGATCGCCAGCCTGCACGCCGAAGAAGGGTTTCATCCCCACCACGGCGGTACGCTGAGCGGCGCTCAGCACGGCCGCAGCCTTGACCTTGGCGTTGGGGCCCTGCACCGCGATCATTGCAAGCTCGGGACGCTCGGTCACGGTGACATCAAAGTCGATGGCGTGATGGCGGATCCAGGCCAGGTCCTTCTCGCGGGTGGCGGAGTTGACAACTAGTCGGTAGAAGGTATCGGTCAGGTAATAGGTGATGAGGTCATCGATCACCCCGCCTTCCGGGTTGAGCATGCCGCTGTAGAGGGCCTTGCCGGAGACGGTGAGTTTGGCCACGTCGTTGGCCAGCAGGTGTTGCAGAAAGGCTTTGGCCCGTTCGCCGGTCAAATCGACGATGGTCATGTGGGAGACATCGAACATACCGGCATCGCTGCGCACCGCGTGGTGCTCTTCCAGCTGGGAGCCGTAGTTGATGGGCATTTCCCAACCGTGGAAGTCCACCATCTTGGCGCCGGCTTCCAGGTGTTTGGGATGCAGTACAGTAGTCTGGATCATCGCATTCTTTCCTTAGCAAAAAGCCTTTTCGCTTTGGCGACCACCCTTGCGACCCGCGCCACCGCTCTGACTGCAATACGTACAGCAAAAAGCGACCGGATCCAAAAGTGTGTGCTCGCTCCTGCCCTTGCCAGGCAAGAGGGATTCCTTGAACGGAGCGGATTATATGACAAGCAGGCGAGCGTGCCGCTCAAAAAAAACTAATCCCCTCCCGTAAAACTGACTCCAGACACTAAGATAAATGCAGTGATAAAAACAGCCATAAGCCGACTCAGGCGAGATTAAATTTTGATTTTTACCGTTTCGTCACAATTTGCAGAAAAACGTTTCGCTCCAGAGCAAAATTAAAGGCTGACACCCAAAACGGGTCATCAGCCTTGTCGGATTACTTTTGTTGTCAAAAACGGCGAGTAATATTAGTTTTTTTCACCCTTGGCCTGCATGGCACTGCCCTTGGTCGCAGCAACAGCCCAGTCAGGACGGGCCAATGCGGGCAACTCTCCCTCCAGCCCCATGGCGGCGCGGATCACCCCCTCCTTGAAGGGCGTCAGCAGATTGGCCGCGCGCAATCCCACGCCCCGCACCAGCTTCTTGAGCGGGTTGGCCCCGCTGAACAGCCGCTTGAGCCCCTCCATCGCCGCCAGCATGCGAGCCGCTTCGCTCTTGCGCCAGCGCTCGTAGCTGCGCAGGTTGGCGAGCAGGCCGATATCCTCACCCGCGGCATGATTTTGCAAGGTCTGCTCCGCCAGCGCGGCAGCATCCAGCAGGCCAAGGTTGACCCCCTGCCCCGCCAGCGGGTGGATGGTATGAGCGGCATCTCCCACCAGCACCAGCCGCTCGCGAGCAAAGTCGCGGGCATAGCGGGCAGTGAGGGGAATGGCGCTGCGCGGCCCCTCCACCTTGCACAGACCGAGCCGGGCATCGAAGGCGGCGGTAAGCTGGCGATTGAACTGCTCGTCATCGCAGGCGCAGAGCGCCTCGGCGCGGGCCGCAGGCAGCGACCAGACGATGGAACAGAGGTTCTCCTGCCACAGCGGCAAAAAGGCGAGCGGGCCATCCGGGGTGAAGATCTGGCGAGCAACAGCTTCATGGGGTTCGGCGCAGCGCACCGTCGCCACCAGCGCGTGGTGGCCATAATCCCAGCTGGTGAGCGGGATATCAGCCTGACGGCGTACCCAGGAGTGGGCGCCATCGGCGGCCACCACCAGTTTGGCAGAGATGGCCTGACCATCTTCAAGGAGCAGCAAGGCGCCCGCCGGGCCGCTCTGCAGGCTCTTGGCTCTGGCGGGGGTCAGCAACTGGATATTGCTGGCACCTTCAATTGCCTCAAGCAGCGCCAGCTGGATCACCCGATTCTCGACGATGTGGCCGAGGTTGGCCTGACGCAGGCTGGCGGCATCGAAGTTGATATGGCCAAAACTGTCCTGCTCCCACACCGCCATCTTGTCATAGGCCTGCAGGCGGCGCGCTTCAATGCCGTCCCAGGCGCCGACATGGCGCAGGATCTGCTGGCTGGCCAGACTCAGGGCGCTGACCCGGTTATCGGCCACCTCCCCCAGCTGCGGGTCGGGCAGTTGTCCCTCCACCACCAGCACCTTGAGGGCGCTATGTTTCAAGGCCGCAGCGAGCCCCAGCCCCACCATGCCGCCACCTACAATCACCACATCCACATTTTGCATCTGCATCATCTCATCCTTTCAGGGCTGACCGGCTGGCCAGCGAGGGGACGCCCGCAGGCATCACCTCTTTATTCAATAGGTTTTGATCAACGAATGGCGGTCAACAGGTTCCACTCAACAAGTGCTGGCTAGTTGCCGCACACATCAGCGACAAAGCCCAAGGTGCGCGAGGCAAGCGGCGCCTTGAGGCACGGGAATCGCCCCATCAGGGTGAGCGCCAGATTGCGCCCCGCCACCAACGGATCGTGACCATTGGAGAAGAGCTGGGCCAGCGAAGAGGTGAGCCAGACGGTCTGCTCCTGATCGCGCTGACGCTGCTGCCAGTAGCCACTCAGTACCTTGAAGCTGCCGATATCCTCCCCCTCTGCCAACGCCTTGGCTACGGCACCGGTAAGCAGGTCCAGATCCCGCATCCCGAGGTTGAAGCCCTGTCCGGCAATCGGGTGCAGGGCGTGGGCGGCATTGCCCACCAGCACGGTGCGCTGGGCCAGCGGGTAATCGCAGGCGGTCAGAATGAGCGGATAGACGTGACGCACGCCGCATCGCTCGAAGCGACCGAGCCGCCAGCCAAAGGCCTGCTGCAGACGGGCAAGAAACGCCGCCTCATCGAGGGCCATCAGCTCATCCACCTCATGCTGCCCGACGCTCCACACCAGCGAGGAGAGCCCCTCCTGCATCGGCAGCAGGGCCAACGGCCCCCCTTCGGTAAAACGCTCGAAGGCGCGTCCCTCAGGGTCTTGCGCCGTTTTGACCGTGGCGATGATGGCGTGCTGCTCAAAGTCGTGGCGGGTCACCGGCAACTTGAAGTGCTGACGCACAAAGGAGTTGCCGCCGTCTGCCGCCACCAGCAGGCGGGTCTCAATCTGTTCACCGCTCTCGAGGGTGAGGGTCACCTTCTCCTCATCGGGCACAATCTCGCTCACCCGTGCCGGACAGCAGACCCGGATATTGGGAGAGGCCGCCATCGCCCGTTGCAGCTCCTTGCCGGCGGATGCCAGCTCGATCACCTGGCCCAGCGCGGGCAGACCGTATTCGGCAGCCGACAGGCTAGCCTGACCGAAGTGGCCCCGATCCGAGACATGGATCTGGGTAATGGGGGCGCAATGGGGGGCAAACAGCGGCCAGAGTCCGCATCGCAACAGCGCATCACAGGTACCGGCCGAGAGCGCAATGGCGCGGGCGTCGAACCCTGAATGGGTGTGCTGTTCGGGGACGCTTGCCTCCAGCAGCAGGATCTCGAGGGGGGAGCCATCGGATCGAAGCAGGGCTGCCAGCGAGAGGGCCAGCACGGCACCGCTCATTCCACCGCCGACCAGGGTGACATCGACCTGTCGCACATCAGATTGAGACATAAGCAGAGAGGAAGAAGTGAAAAAGGTGGCCTCATGCTATCACAAAGCCGCTGGCCGAATGCGAGGTCACCGGCAAAAAACCGGTTGCGCCTCACAGGGTTAGCTACTACAAGGAAATAAAAAAGAGCGCCATCAGGCGCTCTTGCAGATTCAGTAAGGGTCTCGTTGACCCGCACCTCAATGAAGGGTCGGCGGCGCGCTCGGGGTATCGGGGCGCTTGCCAAACTCTTCGAAGGCCATCATGACACCCAGTTTGACGTGTTCGTAGAGCACCAGGAAGGAGGCTTCGTTCTCGTCATCTTCCTGATCGAACTCGGCGGAGACCTGAGTGATGCTGGCGATATCCTGGATCATCTCCTGCAGCTCTTCCGACGCGCGGGAGAGCTCCTGCTGCACCACGCCAAAACCGGCCAGAAATGCCTGTGACCAGTCCACCAGCGAATCGATGCGCTCATCGAGGGGAGCATCATCACTTGGCAGCAGCAGCTCGACGCCCTTCTGGGCCATCAGGCTCTCAACCACATTGTGATAAAGATCGGTCATCACCTGGCGCACCGGGGCTGGCAGGCCGAAACCGTCGTTCACCAGATCGTTGAAATGGGGCAGCCAACTCTTGTCGTCCAGTGCCACACCACCGCACACCAGACCGCAGATCACAGCATGGGCCTCTACTGCGCTGGCCATCAGCTCATGTTGTTCCATGATGTCGGCCACTGCCGCATATTTAAGGGGGTTCGTTTTGCTCATCGAGGATCCGCTCAAAGTTCAGTCAAATTTGCAGAATTAATGGTCAGGATCCTAGCATTCTCCCTCTTGCAGAGCCAGCAAGGCCTTGAAACTTATGCATCTGCGCTATATAGTCCCGCCCAGTTGTCCACGTGGATAAAGGCGGAAATCAGCTCCGCCGTATTGAGGAAGGCATGAGCACAGAGGCCGTAGAAATCGTCATTTTGGGACGTCCCTACAAGGTATCCTGTCCCTTGGGACAGCAGGATGCCCTGCGCCAGGCCGCCGAGCAGCTGACCGACAAGTTGATCGACCTGCGTCAACGCTCCAAAGTCTCCAGCAACGAGCAATTGGCTATCATGGCGGCGCTCAATTTCTGTCATGAGCTCTGCCTTGAAAAAGAGAAGAACCACCAATACTCTGAGACCATGGACAAGCGGATCAAGATGCTGCAGCGCACCATCGAAGCGGCCCTGATCGAGCACGGACAATATGGTGATTCCAGCGAAGAGGGGCAACAGCCCTAATCGCAAACCGTTTTAAAATTCCCTGGGATGTTTGTCAGCCGGTTCAAGTCCCCGAGCCGATATTCATACCAAACAGGGGATCTGCCTTCTGGCTATTGCGCATGCTCGGCACGACCGAGAAGCCTGCGGTCAGATCCGATCCCCGCCTTGAACCGACGGTTCAAGGGCCCAAACCGGCAACGGCATCTCGGGGTACCAACAGCAAAAGCCCGTCACCAGCGTGACGGGCTTTTTCTTTGCCTGAT
The DNA here is from genome assembly GCF_027705905.1 of Aeromonas sp. Y293-4. NCBI lineage: Bacteria > Pseudomonadati > Pseudomonadota > Gammaproteobacteria > Aeromonadales > Aeromonadaceae > Aeromonas > Aeromonas sp. Y293-4. The sequence continues at coordinate 188,718 of NZ_JAPDCI010000001.1, forward strand.
GATCAACGAACTGTCCCGTCCTGAATATGGTTTACACCTTTCCCCCCAATAAATGGAGAACCCGATGGGACAAGGTGTGAAACGGACACTGCCATAACGACAAAGCCCGCCAAACAGGCGGGCTTTGTTTTGCAACTGGCAAGCAAATTTAGATGGCCATCTGCTCGTGGGGGGAGCCGTGGTGGCGCAGCCAGACAAAACTCAGCGCCACGATCAGCACCATCAGGGTCATGATGGCACCCAGCGTCACCTGACCGGTCATCGGGAAACCGGCCGCCAGCAGGGTCACCACACCGGCCCCCAGATTCTGCATCCCGCCGAGAATGGCACCCGCGGTGCCGGCCTGCCCCGGGAAGGGCTCGATGGCACAGGAAGTGGCGGTCGGGTAGAGAATGCCGCTACCGATGAAGTAGACGGCCGCACCACCGACCAGCGAAGCGGCACTCACCACCCCGAACAGCCCCGGCACCAGAATGATCAGCGACCCCAGCGCCAGAAAGGCGATACCCAGACGCATCAGCTTGCCCTGGCTCAGGCGAAAGCTCAGCTTGGCAGAGAGCCAGGCACCGAACAGATAGCCGGGCAGCGGCAGCACGAACAGCACACTCACGGTACGGGCGCTCAGTTTCAGCACATCGCCGAGCAGCACACCGGCCGCCGCTTCAAATACCGCGAGTCCCGCAAAGGTCGCCATCAGGCAGAGCAGGTTGCCCTGAAACTTGGGGTTGCCCAGTACATGGCGATAGGCAGCACCGACGCGCAGCGGCTGACGGGCAGCAGCAGGCAGCGTCTCACCAAACCAGGCCATGATCGCCAGAGTGGCTACGGCACCAAAACCGAACAGGAACCAGTAACCGGCACGCCAGTTGAACAGCTCGGTCAGCCAGCCCCCAAGCACAGGCGCCAGCAGCGGGGAGAAGATCACCCCCATGCTCACCAGACTGTTGGCGCGGTTGAGCTCGGCGCCGTTGTAGCGATCGCGCATCACGGTACGGCTCATGGCGCCACCGGCACCGGTACCCAGCCCCTGAATAAAGCTGCCCACCAGCAGGGCGGCAAAATGGGGGATGACCTGAATGATCAGGGTGCCCACCAGAAACACCATCATGCCGACGATCAGCACCGGACGACGACCGATGCGATCCGACAGCGGTCCGTAGACAAACTGGGAGAGGCCATAGGGGATCAGGTAGCAGGCCATCACTGCCTGCAGCTGGCCCGAAGCCACATTGAAGTCCCCCGCAATCATGGGAATGGAGGGGACATAGAGGGTCTGGGTCATCTGGCCCACAGCGACCATCAAAATGGTCAGTAAAAACAACGGATAAAAACTGTGCCGATCCATATCAGTCCCAAAAAATCGAAAAAAAGCTGCCGCCCTCTGGCACAAAATGGCCCAGAGGAATCTGATCACAGAGGCTGTGATGCAATCAAAAACAGTGTTGGAAACAGTATGCGGGGAGCCCGCCAGACCACCGCACAGGACGCTTGGTGGTATGGGGGCATCATAGTGATTCAGCTCACAGAAAACGAACGAATCTTTATAATCGGCTTGCCTTAGTTTTTCTAATATTACGGGGCAATACGCCCCGTCTGCGGTTCAAAATCAACGTGTTACCATCTGTTGTGCCTGTTTGATCAGCTCATCCGGCTGCTCTTTGCGCGGCGGTATGGTGATCCCCTTCTGGCAGGCAGGCTTCTCGGCCATCCGATCCATCCAGGCTTGCAGATGGGGTAACCCTTCGATGGAGATGCCGCTCCAGTCATAAATCCGCACCCAGGGCCAGGTGGCGATATCGGCGATGCTGTACTCGTCCGCCAGATATTCGTGATGAGCCAGATGGCTGTCGAGCACCTCGAACAGGCGGCGCCCCTCCTTCTGGTAGCGTTCGATGGCGGCGGGGATCTTCTCGGGGAAGTAGCGATAGAAGACATTGGCCTGTCCCATCATGGGCCCTACCCCGCCCATCTGGAACATCAACCACTGAATGGCCTGAGAGCGGCGTTTGGGATCCGCCGGCAACAGTTTGCCCGCCTTCTTCGCCAGATAGATAAGGATGGCCCCCGACTCGAATACGGCGAAATCGTCGTTATCCCGATCGACGATAGCCGGAATACGGCCATTTGGGTTGATGGCGAGAAACTCGGGCTTCTTCTGATCCAGTGCCGACAAATCGAGGGGAATGACCCGATAGGGTAATCCCAGCTCTTCCAGTGCAATGGCCACCTTGAAGCCATTGGGGGTTGCGGCGGTGTAAAAGTCGATCATGATTCACTCCTTGTTGGTCATAGCCAGATTGCACGGTTGGAACTGGGTGCAACACCATAGCCGCCTCATCTTGCAACAAGTGACCACCTCCAGACCATTAAAAAGCGGCGCACCGTAGGCCAAACAAGGCCACGGTGCGCCGCTGGTGCGCTCTGGCAATGGTAGATATTAGTTGATCACGGCGACCGGCTTGCGCTGGCGCAGCATGATCAGGCGGGAAAGCAGCGGGAAGTAGGACTCCAGCTTGCGCAACAGCACCCGGCTGCAGGCAGGCTCGGCCAGCTCCGACTCATCCAGCACGATGCCGTTTGAGACAAAATAGAAACGGGGGTCACGCACATCCGGCCCGCAGACCGTCAGCTCCTTGTCTCCCTTGCGGATCAACAGCGGCAAGACCGGCAAACCGATCGTCTCATCCTCTCCCCGGGCAAATCCGGCATCCTGCCAGGGCGCATCGCCGTCGATCAGCAGGATCGCCGCCTCCGTCTTGGCCGGTTGCCACTGGGCCAGGGGGGTCACGGTGATGTGGGCAAAGTGATCACCATACTCGGGTGATGACCGCAAGATGGCCAACAGTCCCTCGCTGGCCGCAGACACGTTCTGACTCACTAATGACAAATTCATGGTTCACATCCCTATGCTCATGACAGCCTGTATCCGGCTGCTGGGATAAGACTAGCGCAGATCTGGTCTATATTGGAGCCGTCAAATCTGGCAGTGGTAATCAATTGGTCGTAGGGGGATAACAGTTGCCATCGTACAAAATACTGGTATCATACCGCGTCCTTTTATCCCCCGTTCTTTAACATCCAGTGGTGAACCTATGCATCCGATGCTGAATATCGCCGTGCGCGCTGCGCGCAACGCCGGTCAAGTTGTAGTAAAAGCCTTCTCCCAGCCCGAGAACATTGAGGCTATCCAAAAAGGCAGCAATGACTTCGTGACCAACGTTGACCGTGAAGCCGAAGCGGCCATCATTCACACCATCAAAAAATCTTACCCTGAGCACAGCATTGTTGCTGAAGAGTCTGGTGAGATTGCCGGTACCAATCCGGACTACCAATGGATCATTGACCCACTGGATGGCACGACCAACCTTGTCAAAGGCATTCCGCACTTTGCCGTTTCCATCGCCCTGCGCGTGAAAGGCAAAACCGAACAAGCCGTTGTTTACGATCCCATCCGTGACGAGCTGTTTACTGCTACCCGTGGTAGCGGCGCACAGCTGAACGGCTACCGTATCCGTGTCGGCAAAGCCAAAGAGCTGGCTGGCACCGTACTGGCTACCGGTTTCCCCTACAAACAAAAGCACCACATCGAGTCCTACCTGAAAATGTTCCAGAGCATGTTCATCGAATGTGCCGACATCCGTCGCTCCGGCTCTGCCGCACTGGATCTGGCCTACGTGGCTGCCGGTCGCGTCGACGGTTTCTGGGAAATCGGCCTCAAGCCCTGGGACACCGCTGCCGGTGAACTGCTGGCCAAAGAAGCTGGCGCCATCGTCACCGACTTCGTAGGTGGTCACAACTACGAAAACTCCGGCAACATCGTGGTTGCCAACCCGCGCGTCCTGAAAGAGATGCTCGGCAAGATCCGTGAAGAGCTGCCGGAGTCCCTGGCGAAATAAGCCAGCTTCCCTGCATTCACCAATATAAAAAAACCGGCGCAAGCCGGTTTTTTTGTTTCTGTTATCCGAACACCAAGGCAGACATCTGCAGCTGATTTAAAAGAGTTAGCGATGCATCCCCACTTGCCACTCAACATCCACTTCAGTCATTTGCAAACAACCCCTCTTGCCCCCCCGCCTTTGGCTACCGATAAGATTCCCATGTGGTTGCTTGGATAAACTCTTTCCAGATTTTCAGATAGCGGCAATCGCCTTGCAGGCATGGACAAGGGGCGGCCAAGTGGATGTAATGCCACCATCCACTTTGCACACCTTGAGGTCATGCCATGGACCATCTCTCAGCTCTTCCTCCGTTATCCTGGTCACAGCAACTGCGCAGCCAGATGCAAAGCCGCCCGCTCACTGCCCTCGGTCTCTTTATCGCGCTGGCTGCCGTCTTGTTACTGCTGTTGCAAAGTCTCATCATGCTTGCTACCGGTGAGGTGACCAGCGGCGTGCGCTACGGCCTTGTCGGTGGTGCTGCCGGGTTTGCCGCCACCGCCATCGGCGCCCTGCCCGCTCTGTTTCTGCGCTCGGTACCACAAAAGGTAGAGGACACCATGCTGGGCTTTGCCGCCGGCATGATGCTGGCGGCCAGTGCCTTCTCCCTGCTGCTGCCGGGGCTGGAGGCCGCCGAGGGGATCACTGGCAACGGCTTCAGTGCCGCCGCCGTGGTGGTGGTCGGCATGACCCTCGGGGTGCTGTTGATGCTGGGACTGGATCAGTTCACCCCCCACGAGCATGACAAGACCGGCCCCTGCGGCCCCGGCCATGAGAGCTGCTCCCGGGTCTGGCTGTTCGTCTTTGCCATCGCCCTGCACAACCTGCCGGAGGGGATGGCCATCGGGGTCAGCTTCTCGCAGGGGGATATGTCGGTGGGGCTGCCGCTTACCACTGCCATCGCACTGCAAGATATTCCGGAAGGATTGGCGGTGGCGCTGGCCATGTGCGCCGCCGGTTTTCGCCCCTCGGTGGCGGTGCTGGTCGCCATCGCCAGCGGCCTGCTCGAACCGGTTGGCGCCCTGCTCGGGGTGGGGCTCTCCAGCGGCCTTGCCATCGCCTACCCCATCGGACTTGGGCTCGCCGCCGGCGCCATGCTGTTTGTGGTCTCGCACGAGGTAATTCCGGAGACTCACCGCAACGGTCACCAGACCTATGCCACCCTCGGCCTGATGGCAGGCTTTGCCCTGATGATGACCCTCGATACCGCGCTCGGCTAAAGGCCCTCGCCGTGCCTCATCAATGCTTTTTGTCACCCGCGGCGCTCCCATATGGAGCGCCGCGTTTCATCTCTCCTTTCGCTTGCGCCTCTCGGCGCCGACGCCATCTTTTGTTATGATCTACAGCAACTTAAATTCAGCCACACGGCTATCAAGACGAGGTCAGTAATGAAAGTAGGTATTATCGGCGCCATGGAGCAAGAAGTGGCCCTGCTGCGCAGCCAGATGAGCAACCCCACCACCCTGCAACTGGGCGGCTGCGAGTTCTATCAAGGGGAGCTGGCAGGCAAAGAGGTGATCCTGACCCGCTCCGGTATCGGTAAGGTCGCCGCCAGCGTGGCCACCAGCCTGCTGCTGGAAAAATTTGCCCCCGACTGCGTCATCAATACCGGCTCTGCGGGCGGCTTTGCCCAAGACCTGCATATCGGTGATGTGGTGATCGCCAGCGAGATGCGTTTCCACGATGTGGACGTGACCGCCTTTGGTTACGAGATGGGCCAGATGGCGCAGCAACCCGCCGCCTTCCCCTGCGACGAGAAACTCATCGCGGTCGCTCAGGATTGCATCGCCGAGCAGGGCAAGCACCAGACCAAGGTCGGCCTTATCTGCACCGGCGATCAGTTCATGTGCAAACCGGACGCCATCGCCAAGGCTCGCGCCGACTTCCCGCAGATGCTGGCGGTCGAGATGGAAGGTGCAGCGATCGGTCAGGTGTGCCACATGTTCAAGGTGCCCTATCTGGTGGTACGCGCCATGTCCGATATCGCTGGCAAGGAACAGGTTGAATCCTTCGATGCCTTCATCGAAGTGGCCGGCAAGCACTCCGCCGAAGTGATCATCAAGATGCTCGGCAAGCTGTGATCGAGACCGGCTCGCTTGATTTGATGGCCGACGCCCTCCTTTCTACGATGGCGGCCATTCTGGTGGGGGCAGCCCTGCTGGAGGCGGTGATCCCGTGGCCATCCCATCTGCGTCTTTCGGCCGTCACGCCCTTGCTGACCCGGCTGGGGCACAAGGTGCACAGACCCGATGGTTCACCCGGCCAGCAAATGCAGGCAGGCCTGCTGGCAATGCTGGTAGTCTGGCTCCCCTGCGCTGCCGGGCTCTGGTCGCTGCGCAATCTGGCCCTGAGCGAGCCGCTGTTTGACCTGCTGTTTCTGCTGTTGATGATCGAATCTCGTCCACTACGGGAACTCGCCCATGCCACCCGCTCGCTCGCTACGCAGGAGACGCTGCCGCTGGCGAGATTGCAGTACGCCCCCTGGCTCAAACGGGAAACCGGCAAACTCTCGGCCATGGGGCTCGCCAAAGCGGTGACGGAGAGCTGCGCCCTGCGTCTGATCGGCCAATGGGCTGGCCCGCTGCTGGGATTTGCCCTGGCTGGCGTACAGGGCGCCCTGCTCTGGCGACTGGTGCAGCTGATGAATCAGAGTTGGAGCCGCAAAGATCCCGCCTTCGACCACTTTGGTCGCGCCGCCAGCGCCCTCTATCAGGGGCTCAATGTCTCCGTCATTTTGCTGCTTGGGCTGCCACTGCTGGCAAGCCGTATCAAACAGGCAGCACAGCTGCTGCGAAGTGGGGCGCTCTGGCCCTATCCCGCCATGGGGATGCTGCTCACTCTGCTAGTAGATAAGTGCCGGACCCGCCTTGGCGGCCCTCGCTACTATCAGGGAACCTTGCAACGCTGGCCGATACTTGGTAGAGGTGATGACCCCGATGGTGAGTCACCGCGCAAGGTGCTCAATATTCTGCAAGGAATTGGCTGGGGCTGGTTGATGCTGGCGCTGCTTGTCACTGTGGCGGGGTTATTTCATGGTTAGATGGTTGCGATTGCCTATCTGGCTGCCCTGCGTGCTGCTTGCCTGGTTGCCCGGTGTCCTGCAGGCCGCGACCCCGAACCGGGTGGTGAGCGTGGTGCCCCATCTTACCGAGCTGCTTTATGACATCGGCGCCGGTGACAAGCTGGTGGCCATCGACGATGCCTCAGACTATCCCCCCGAGGTCAAAACCAAGCCAAAGGTGGCGAATTATCGCAGCATCAACGTCGAGGCAGTACTGGCGCAAAAGCCGGACCTCATTCTCGGCTGGCGCTCGGCTCAGTCACGGATGCTGGCCCCACTGGAGCAGCTGGGTGTCCCGGTGTTCTACTCTGAGCCTACCGATTTTGCCTCGCTGGCGACCGAGATGCGGGCGCTGGGCAAATTGCTGGGGGTGGAAAAAAGTGCCAACGAAGCTGCCGATCGCTATCTGGCACGTCTGCATTCCCTGCAACAGCGCTATGGCAGGCCAACCGGCGTCAAGGTGTTCTACCAGCTCTGGTATCCGCCGCTCACCAGCGTGAGCGGCAACGCCTGGCCCGCCCAAGCCATCGAGCTCTGCGGCGGGATCAACATCATGGCGAATGCCAAGACCCCTTACCCTCAAGTGGACATGGAACAGGTGATCAGGGCCAACCCATCGCTGATCCTGGCGGGGAGTCAAGATCCTGACGCTCTGCGTCACTGGCAGAAGTGGCCTAATCTCGACGCTGTACAGCATCAGCGACTCGATTTAATCAACTCGGATGAGCTGCACCGTTTCACCCCGAGAGCCCTCAATGCGGTGGCGGATATATGCAGAGCAATCAGAAAGTAACAAAAGCCAAAGAGATCAAGACCTGAGTGATGCCCTTGGCTTTAAAACCGTTTTTATGAATTGATCACACTCTTTACAGAAAAAGCTGGTACTTTATTTGCTAGCATATGATTCATCTACTGTTTTTGAGACGAGATGCCCACAATGTTCAACGATAAAACGCTACTGATCACAGGTGGCACTGGCTCGTTTGGCCAGCGATTGGTCAAGACAGTACTGGAACGTTATAAACCCAAACGCCTTATCATCTATTCTCGCGACGAGCTGAAGCAGTTCGAGATGCAGCAAGAGTTCAACGACCCCTGCATGCGTTATTTCATTGGGGATATCAGAGACGCCAACCGCCTCACCATGGCAATGCGTGGAGTGGATTACGTGGTTCATGCTGCCGCACTCAAGCAAGTGCCCGCCGCTGAATACAACCCCATGGAGTGTATTAAAACCAATATCCATGGTGCAGAGAACGTCATCCAGGCCGCTTTGCTCAATCAAGTCAAAAAAGTTATTGCCCTCTCCACTGACAAAGCCGCCAATCCAATCAATCTCTACGGTGCCACCAAACTGGCATCAGACAAGCTCTTCGTGGCAGCAAACAACATCGCGGGGCAAGATCCCACCCGTTTTGCCGTAGTCCGCTACGGCAACGTGGTCGGTTCTCGCGGCTCTGTCGTCCCCTTCTTCCAAAAGCTGATTGATCAGGGTATTGATGCCTTGCCCATTACCCATGAGGAGATGACGAGATTCTGGATCACCTTACAGCAAGGGGTGGATTTCGTGCTGGACAATTTTGGCCGCATGAAAGGGGGGGAGATATACGTTCCCAAATTGCCATCTGTTCGCATCACCGATTTGGCAAGTGCCATGGCTCCAAGCCTGCCACACAAGATCATCGGTATCCGCCCTGGAGAAAAGCTTCACGAAGTGATGTGTCCTGCCGATGACTCTTACCACACCTTTGAATTTGATGACTTCTTCGTGATCGGCCCAACAATCAACTTCAATAATCGCAACAACGACTTCTCCAAGACAGCTGCGGGCGAAAAAGGAAAGATGGTCGAGCAGGGATTTGAATACAACTCTCGAAGCAACCCTGACTTTTTCTCCATTGAACAGCTGCAGAAGATGAACCAGAGCAAGATAGCAGAATGATCCCCTACGGCCGTCAATCTATCAGCCAGGCAGATATCGATGCTGTCGTGGAAGTTCTCAAGTCCGACTTCCTGACCCAAGGGCCGGTCGTTCCACGCTTCGAGCAAGCGGTTGCCGACTACTGTGGAGCTAAATTCGGGGTGGCGGTCAATTCAGGTACTGCTGCACTCCATATCGCCTGTATGGCGCTGGGCGTCGGCCACGGGGATTGGGTCTGGACATCGCCCATCAGCTTCGTTGCATCCGCCAACTGTGCTCTCTATTGCGGTGCACAAGTCGACTTCGTCGACATTGAGCCCGATACAGGGAACATGTGCGCAGTGGAGCTGGAGAGGAAACTGATTGCCGCCCAGGCGGAAGGAAAACTACCCAAAGTAGTAATACCGGTACACTTCGCCGGCCTCCCCTGCGACATGCAGGAGATCCACCGCCTGGGGCAAGAGTACGGTTTCCGGATCATCGAGGATGCCTGCCACGCCCTCGGTGCCCGTTATCATGGTGAGTCTACCGGCAATGGCCGCTATAGCGACATCACCATCTTCAGCTTCCACCCGGTGAAGATCATCACCACCGGCGAGGGTGGCATGGCGATGACCAACGACCCTGCGCTCGCCAAAACCATGCGCATGCTACGCAGCCACGGCATCACCCGCGAACCGGAAGACTTCATCAATGAACCGGACGGCCCCTGGTACTACGAGCAGCAGATGCTGGGCTTCAACTACCGCATGACGGATATTCAGGCAGCACTGGGATTGAGCCAAATGCAGAATCTGGAAAGCTGGATCGCCAAGCGAGGCGAGATTGCCCGTCGTTACTTTGAAACTTTGTCTCCTGAGCGTCTGCGCCGTTACTTCGGCGAAGAACGACGCAGCGCATTTCACCTGTATGTACATCATGTGGCACCCGAACAACGCTTTAACCTATTCCAGCTACTACGCGATCATGGGATTGGGGCCAACGTGCACTATATGCCAATCTACAAGCAGTCTTGGTATCAGCACAAACAGCAAACATCATTGCCGCAGGCTGAACAGTTCTATGCCAGTGCCATCACCTTGCCGCTTTTTCCAAGCTTGAGCTCTGCCCAGCAAGACCTCATTCACGCCCATTTGTTGTCAATGATCTGATCTCGATCCGCGGAGCGCCTTATGCAAATTCTGATCTACGGGACTTCGACCCAAGCACTTCATTTCTTACCGGCATTGGCATTGAACCATACGCTGCAGGGCTTTGTTGACAGTGATCCGGCCAAACAGGGCTCGCACTGGATGAACAAGCCGGTATATCACCCCAGTCAGCTTTCAGGCGTCCAATTCGACAAAATCTTGATCGCCAGCTCTTTTGTCAGCGAGATCAACCAGACGCTGGTAAGTTATGGAATCGAGCCGGGCACCCCCGTCGTAGAGTGTGACGAGATACTGCAGACCAGTCGCGAATATGAGAATGCCCTGCAAGCAGAGCGTTCCAAACGCGAGGATATGCTGCCGAAGATCCCCCTGCTGCAGCAGCATATCGAGGGCACAACCTTGTTGACCAATCGATTGGCTCTGCTCGAGAAGTTACCCACCCAGGGCGTCGTAGCCGAACTGGGCGTGGCGGCGGGTGATTTTAGTCGCCAGATCATGGATATCTGTGCTCCGGCGCAGCTACATCTGGTGGACATATGGGATTCGGATCGCTACGGCGAAGAGTTGTACCTGAGTGTGAACAACCATTTTCAGCAGCAACGACAGCGCGGAGAGGTGACCATTCACCGCAAACCTTCGCTGGAGGCACTGGAGAGTTTCCCGGATCAGACCTTCGATTGGGTATATATCGATACCACCCACAGTTATGAATTAACCCGAGATGAGCTCCGAGCCTGTGCCAGAAAAGTAAAATCAACCGGCATTATTGCCGGACATGACTATATGCAGGGCAATTGGCGCACTCAATATCGCTATGGCGTCATCGAAGCGGTGCATGAGTTTTGCGTGGAATATAACTACCGAGTGCTTTATTTGACGATGGATATCGCTGAGTGCCTGAGTTTTGCATTGATTAAGAATAACGATGACGGATTAGCACAATAATACCTGTCCGGGCAGTCGTATTCTGCCTGACGTGTCGTTTAGTGATTGTTGAACGCATCAGGCTCGATAACCTCACAGGATCGTGCGAGCCTACGAACCACAGCCAAGGGTATTTCAGGGATGCTTTTTAAAAAGCAGACGTAACGGAATCAGGCGGAAATCATATGTGTGGAATTTACTGCAAACTCTATAAATCAGAAGATGTTCAGCCAAATACGCGTTATGAAGATAAAACGACGTTATTAAAGCACCGAGGCCCGGATTGCCAGCAAGTCGTCTATCGAAAAAATGTCGTAATGGGACACACCAGACTCGCCATCCTCGATACACGTAACGCCGCGGCACAACCCTATAAAAATGACCGCGCCATGCTGGTTTTTAATGGCGAAATTTATAATTACAGGGAATTAGCCACACAATATCTTACAGATATCGAATTGCAAACCACCTCTGATACCGAGGTGTTGTTTGAGCTGCTAAATAGAATGGGAACCAGCGCGATTGCCAAACTGGATGGTATGTTTGCGTTTGCATATATGAATTTTGTAACGCAAGAACTGATTGTCGCTCGCGATATCAGTGGAATTAAACCGCTGTATTATATCGAAACCGACGATGCCATCGAAATTGCTTCCGAAATCAAAAGCCTTGATTATGTAATCTCGCGGGAAAAATTAAAGGATCAAATCCGGGTAGGAGCGTTTCAAGATAGCAACCTGCCGTATCAGAATGTCACGATCCTCGAGGGCGGTACCCAGCTCACTTATTCGCGCCACCAAGCCAAGTCTCAATTAAGTACCTTTGCCAATACATTATTTTTTATCGATAACAGTGTCTTTCAACGGCGCAAAACGCAATCCCTTTCCAGCCTTGTGGATGAGCTGGAAATGCTGGTGGTCAACAATGTGAAGTCCCATCTGGTCAGCGATGCGCCGCTGGCTACCCTCTGTAGCGGCGGAGTGGACTCTAGCCTGATCTCCGCCATTGCATCCCAAGCGGTGCCACTCGACCTCTATCATGCCGGCGTGGATGGCGGCGGCGGGGAAGAAGAATATGCCGAGATGGTATCCAAACATCTGGGCAAGAATATTATTTACGAAAAAATGACGGCCGAAAAATATTGGTCTGCTTTTCCATACCTAACCTATATTTCTGATTTACCCATTTATCATCCCAACGATGTCAGCCTGCACTGCATAGCCAGCAAAGCTCACTGCAATGGCATAAAGGTCATGTTATCGGGTGAAGGCGCAGATGAATTATTTGGCGGTTATTCGTGGCATCAACGCCAGATGAAGCAATATCGACTGGCCAGAATATTTGCTAGCAAAAAATCGCTGCTAACGCGGCTTTCAGGTGATTACGCGAAAACATTGCGCAATGGTTTCGAACAGTTCACGGTAGAGGACATAGCTAATTACATGCCGCTTGGCTTGGGATATTTTGATATGTCGAATGATCTGATGATGCGATCATTCTTATTCGAGAGCCAGGACTTTGCTAATTGGAAGCGGCTATCAGCAATACAGGAACAGTTCGACACATTGGCAACCACTGCGTTCGAAAAGCATATGTTGAGTGCGATCCATTTTAATTTTTATGGCCATCTCGGCAGTATATTACACCGCACAGATAGAATATTGATGGCTAACTCGATTGAAGGGCGCGTGCCGTTTTTAACGAAAGAGATCATCGATTTTTCAATGAATTTACCACTCAACCTGAAAATAAATCGACGTATCCGCAAGGACGGCAAATACCTGTTAAAGAAACTGGCTGAGCGCTATCTGCCAGAGAAGGTAATTTACCGACCTAAGGCCGGCTTCCCGGTACCGATGCAAGAATATGTGCAGCCCATCGAACGAATTTTTGAAAATGGCTATGTCATGGAGTTCACCGGCATGTCACTGCGCATGCTCAAAGAGTTCTATAGCGCCAATCCCTATTTGAAATTCAGAATACTGGCTCTTGAGGTCTATGGGCGGATCTTTATTCGGCATGAAGATTATCGCAATATCCATATAGAGTAGACATATGACGTAGTTATCACGGTTTAACTGATTGTGTTTAGCCGTGATAACCAGCCTGAGTGTATTAACATGCTAGCCATGGCTCGACAGGAAATTCACAATGCGTTCGCAGATGAAATCAACCTCATCATTCGATAAGTCAAAATACATGGGTAGTCGCACAATTGAATCAGTGAAGTTATCGGCATGCGGTAACGACCGGCCGTCGTGTTTATCTTGAAAATAGGGACTGCAGTGTAAAGATTGATAATGAAAAACTGCTTTAATTTCCGCGAGGTCCAAATATTTAATTAACTGGCTGCGCTGTTGCAGGCTGGCACAATCCAGATAAAACATATGGGCATTATTGGTGGCATAAGCAGGAATCAATGGCAATCTGATACCGTATGCAGCGACCACAGGTGTCAGCGCCTGCCAATAGCGCTGCCATATTTCCAAGCGGCGTTTTTGAATCACATCCAACTGCTCTAATTGTGCATACAAGTAAGCTGCTATAATATCGGACGGCAGGAACGAAGAGCCAATATCAACCCAGCCGTACTTATCAACCTCGCCACGAAAGAATGAACTGCGGTTTGTTCCTTTCTCGCGGATTATTTCAGCGCGATGTGCATATTGTTTATCGTTGATAACCAACAAGCCACCTTCGCCGGAAATAATGTTCTTGGTCTCGTGGAACGAGAATGTTGATAAACAGCCGACACTGCCTAATGGCCGTGATTTATAAAATGAATTGATGGCTTGTGCCGCATCTTCAACTACGGGAATATTATATTTTTCGGCGATCTGCATGATGGCATCCATATCACATGCCACTCCTGCATAATGCACGACTATGATGGCTCGTGTGCGCGGAGTAATAAGGGTTTCAATTTGCGCCGGATCAATATTTGGGTGATCGGCATAAGAATCAGCAAACACGATATTGGCACCGCGCAGGACAAATGCATTCACAGTAGAAACAAAGGTATAGCTGGGCGCTATCACCTCATCGCCAGGCTGGATGTTGAGCAGAATAGCTGCCATTTCCAAGGCATCGGTACAGGATGTCGTCAGCAACACCTTATCAAAGTGATAGCGTGACTCCAGATAATGGTGACATTTGTGCGTAAACACACCATCGCCGGAAATTTTACCACTGGCCACCGACTCGGCAATATAGACCAGCTCCCGACCATGTAGATAAGGCTTATTAAAAGGAATCATAGTGACCTGCCTTTGATGATGCATTTCTGCCGCTATCACAAGCCTAGCAAGCAAACGCCAAAATAACCTCGATAGACATCAATAATAATATCTAATCCGTGATCATTAAGTGATAACCGCACAATGCCCTATCAATATGAAATGGAAATGAGTTGTATAAATTCAAAACACCAACATTCGCAGCCGAGATCAGGGTGGTTATTTTCTGGATATCTCTGTGCTGGGCCAATTTAAAGGCCGCCTGCCACAGTGGAACCGATAGCATCGAATATTCTGCACAGGTGCCCGTCAATATCCAATCGAGATCATGACCATTCAGCGATGGCCGCTGAGCATGAAAGCCCACCGCTTTATCGCCATGTTTAGCCAAGAAAAGTTCGAATGGCGAGCAGGCTAATGCATCGATCCAGTTCGCCGTCCGCTGCTGAGCAGCCGTATAATCAACGCGCAAGTCTTCAAGCATTCTGCCGTGTTTGAAATCATCGCGCGCCATGGTTTTGATAAGTGCAATATCTTGCTGTGATTGCACTGGCACAAGGAGCAAACGGCTGCTTAGATCACGTGCAAATAAATGACGCTTTGGATTACGAAAAGATAATTCGTAGCTTAGCTCTGCATAATAAAAACCGGCGAGCTCAAGCAGGTGGCGCTTTTCTCGTACATGCTCCACTCTGGCCTGCACATATTCAAAACCTGCTTGCTTTATGAAGTCGATAGCTGAAGGTAGCAAAGCATTAAAGCCAGAACAGTCCGGGCAACCGTCCACTATTTCACATGTTTTTTTAGCCAACACGGCATCATTCCAGGGAGTAGGTCTCACTTCAATAAAGTGCGACGGCTGACCCGGCATAATAAAGCACTGCGACCCCATCGCTGGCGACTTATTCCCCATAGACGGCCCAAGCACAATGGGATTGCAGAGGCGTTCTATACAAGCGCAAATTATTGAGTCCTAATACTTCGTCCAATGCGCGTGTTTCGCCAGGGAAAAACTCGCAATTCAATTCATCAAAGACCAGTAATGAACCACGTGTGAGACGAGGAATAATTTTTTCCAATACATCTCTAGTCGGCTTATAAAGATCCATATCGAAAATGGCCATGGAAATAATGGCATGCGGGTTATCTGCCAACCATTTATCAATGGTCACCGAGGCATCACCCTTAATCAGCCGATGTTTTACCAGATCATTCATCGGTGCAAAGCTTTCATGCAGTTTTAACAGCTGTGCTAGTTTATCTTCATATTCATCAGTCGATTTATAATCGCCAGCATTCGCATAGGCACCATCTTTTACATCTACCGATGGAAACCCTTCGAACGTATCGAACCCATGAATGACACGGCTTTGATTAAACGGCTCAAAGATGCTGCGCATATTAATCAGCAATGACATGCCGGCGCCCCAGTGCACACCAAATTCACAAATAACGCCTGGAACATCGACTATTTTTTTATACAACTCGGCATAATAAAGAACGCGCGCCACAGAATCGACCCGTAACGAGACCAGATTATGGCGATGCCACGCCTCACCAAATAATGGGGATAGTTCATGGACCAAGGTTTTCAATTGCTGAGTGTTGTTTGATTTTTCATTGGATGTATAAACCAACTCACCATCACGTGATTGCAGCGATAATTTATCATCATTGCGCATAGACACCTCTACTAACGATTAAAAATAGTGCGCCAGTCATTAATCAGCTGGGTATGGCTAAAATAGCGTTGAATGATTTTAGCATTCGGCGTGTTATAGCCTATATTTGCCAGCGCCACATCTATTTGATCGGTTGAAAAAAGTTCGACACCCAGCTCTTGCAAGAATTTTCTTGATGTCGTCTCGGAATGCATCGCCACCGGAATGCCGCGCCCCAATAGCGAAATCAAATTGCCCATTCCATGCTGACGCCATGAGGGCATAATCGCCAAATCAATATTGTTCAAAAATAACTCGTAATGCTCTCGTGTCGAAAACTCAAGCAGTGGATTAAAGCGTTCATTTAATTTAGCATGACCGACGGCAACGACTTTATTGATATAATCCGGGTTGGGAGGGTAAGCTAACGGCGAAAAAATTGCGGCATTTTCAATATTTGAAAAGTATTCAATCCAGTAAATATGATCATTTTCTACCGCGCTGGAATGGCCAAGCAAGATATTTACAGTTTGAGGACTCTCCGCACGCTCACCACGCGGGTCACACTCCGGTCCGCCGTAAATATTACTTGGATAACAGAAACAAGAAAAAGACTGCCCCCTGGCCTCATACTTCTTCCTGACCCATTCAACATCACCAGGAATAAAAGAAATTAAACCTGCGACCGCAGCGATCACTTTTTTATGATTATATGAATATTGATCATAATAGTAAAAATCCCCCCCCCACATGGTCCAAAAAGATTTGTCTAGCCAATCTTTCTTTTGCACTAACAGACCATTCACTTTATCACGCCACAGGCCATGTAATATTATTTTGTCCGCGGCATCGAAATAGGAAGCCAGGGTAACAAAGTCTTCATCTCGGTATAAAAACTCCACAGGATGGTGCGGTTGCAAACCAAACTGATACTTGGGGCTGGTAATAAAAACAAAGCGATGCTGACTCACATCAAAATTCGCCATCATAAAATCAAGGAACGATGGCATAAACTTCTCGATGACCATGACATGCAGAATCATAGAGCCTCTATCTATTTGCCAACAACAATGTACATGTTTTCACATTGATAAAATGATTTTATCCATCTCTGCAACTGCAACATGATGCTCAGCAACCCGATTGGCAGATGATATTTTTCGGATAGCAATTTTAATTTTTTAGCCTTCCGGCTTTCACCAACATTAACAATCGACAAGTGAGGGTATGTGTCTTTAATATAATTAACTACTCTGTCACTAGTTATCCAATTCAAGGTATCGATGCCACTAGTTGGTCGATTAAGTGCTCTCAGCAGCTTCTTGGCCCAATAATTGTTTAGCTTTGGTAACAGCGGCAATATATAGTGCGGTTCAAAAAAACCAAAATAGTCAGGAGCCTGAATGATTATTTTGCCTCCCGTCTTGGTGACCCGAATCATTTCATCAAGACAGGCAGTGACATCCTGAACATGTTCAAGTGTCTGATATGTGGTAACGAGATCAAACTTCTCATCACAAAAATCCAACTTTTCACCCAGGCCATACTGTATTCTATCCGCGTATGTTGCATATTTTTCGTCTTCTGCAATACGCATATTGATGTACTCTAATTTCCAAGCTTCTGGCTCAACGCCATAAACATCATGCCCTCTTTTTAATCCGCGAAAAACAAAAGAGCCAACACCTGCAGCCATATCAAGAATAGTGCCATCAGCATCGCCAAAATGTTCCAGCTCATGCCAGCGGCCATTAAGATCATGGTCAAAATCCGACCAGGCCTCGATCACATCATCCAAGTAGGTTGGATTCTGTAATCCGAAATAAAATAACGACTCTTCATACACGCGCGCGCTTATAAATTGTTTGCTTTCAACTGACATGGTATGCCTCGTCTGATTTTTCGAAACAATACTGCAAAAACAGTTCTATGGTTGCGGCTCTAAGCAATTTATTGCTGCGGTTTAAGTTCTGCTCTAGATGGGGCACATAGTACATTGCATGCCAATTCTCATCGGTAAACTGTCGATAGAGTGCGGTCAGCGGATTCAATATTTTGTTCAGCTTTTCCGCAATGTCTGGCTGCCGGATCCAGCTTGGATAATCGGCATAATGATCAGTTTTACATTCAGGCATGGGCATGCCGGGGTTATTGTCGATTGTCTTGCCTGTTTTTTGCCAGGGAATTGATTTGTAAAATTTAGGAAACTGCTCCAGCAGCACGGCAGAATACAGCCGATTGCCGAGTCGATACTCATCATTAATCGAGAAGACAAACTCCAGCAATTCATTATCAAGAAATGGTTTTTTATGCTCCAACCAGGCGGATGACGCCAGGGTTCCCATATTGGTAAAGCGGCGAACCCGGTTCATAAAAAGATTTGGCTCAACATGCGGGGTATCATAAAAAGATGATTCGATGTTAGCCAGATAGGTGTGCTGGCCATAATACAACTCGGCAATCTCCGGGGTAATTCTCTTATTTGCCGTTTCCGCGCGCAAAAAACTCGGCCCCAGAATCGCATCACCACAATAACCACTGAGGGTATATCGCCCTTGCTGGATAATTTGGTCAACAAACTCACAGCCATGCATGTGCTGCATATCCAGAAAACCATCTGTTAGCCAGATAGTCGGTATTCTTTTTTCAAACCAGTTATCCGGCGTCAGCTCATGAATCACATGGGGCCAGCCAACCATTTCGGTTACCTTCTGCGCCAACACAATGTCGGCACATTGATCTGTACCAAAGGTATAACAGGCCCCTTTATATCCAGGATGCATCTGGTGTGTGGCGGCCAGTAACATTCTTGAATCCAGCCCACCACTGATGGGAAATACCAGCGATTCCGCCATATCAAGCCGCCGCTGAACGGCGTGCATAACAATTTCGCTCAACGCATCGACCGCATCATTGAACGACACGTTCTGTTGTTTGATATTTGCCCACGACCAGTAATGTTGGCTTTGTAGTCGATCGCTATCCAGGTCATAACTCAGCACTGTGGCTGGCGGTAGCAGCGTCACGCCGTCGAAATAGGTAATATCGCCGACCAGATATCCCAAGTCCATAAAACAGGAGAGTGCCTGTTGGCTGATTTTTTTTTCAAAAAAATCCAGCGATAAAAAAGCCTTTATTTCACTTCCCCAGGCAAAATAGCCGTTTCGATGATAATAGAACAGTACGCGCATACCATTTCGATCAGAGACCAAGGTGATTTTTTTACGCTGCCGATCAAACAGCACCGCACAAAACACGCCATCCAGCCTGGCCAGCAAATCATCTAACATATTTTGTTGATAGCTCCAAATAATGGCACTATTCAGATCGTGAAATATTTGCTGATAATGTTGAGCAATCTCTTGCAAATTATAGGCACACCCCTCCACCCAAATCTGCAGCAACCTAGATTCATCTTGATGTGTCTTTTTTTCATAAAATGAAAAGCATCGTACAGCAGCTACGTTGTCATCCTGATATTCGTGTTCGATTGCTACCGGGTAAAGCGCGGTTTGCTTACGAACGATCTGAGATATCAGATCCGAATGTTGCGGGGTTTTTTTTATATAACCAAATAGACCAGGCATATTGATTCGCCGTTGCAGGTTAATTTATTAAAATGTTATGTGTTTTAATCGTTCTTGTGCTATCTGCATGATGTTGGCGGTTTGCACACCCCACGAGAAATGTGACTCGGCGTAATGGTGCAGATTGCGGGCGGTCTCTGCTATCGGCAGTGAGAGATAGTTTTCATAGATGGCTACCAGATCAACAGGCTGATCATCGGCAGCCAGTTGCCATGTGCCAGATAATTGCTCGTGGCTAAAACTGTCCTCCAGGCTGAAGATAAACGGCAAACCGTAATACATAAATTCACGGTGCTTTAATGGTTCTGCGTAGCTGACGCCGGTGCGATGAAAACCCAATGACCCAAGACCAAGATGCACACCAGCATAACGATTTGCCAATGCATCAGGATCCAGCACACCAGTGAAGGTCACAAACTCGGCAACCCCCAATTCCTGGGCCTGTTGTACCAACTGTGCCGAAGCGGGCCCCTGGCCGACCAGAAACAGCCGCAGATCGACCTCAGGGTAGGCTTTTACAAATTCGGGTATCGCCGGGAACAGTCGATCATAGCCGTGCCAACGCGCCAGATAGCCAACACCCAGCAGGTGGAAGGCATGGTGAATATCAGGCCTCGGCTCCGGCACAGTCGGTGCGATCCAGGTTGCCCCGTTGCCCATCTTGTACAGTGGCCGCTCATGCAACGTCTCGCCCGGCAGCACTTGGCTGGGGGTGAAAAATCCGGCCACCAGGGGCGCCAACTGCAGGAAATAACCCAGATCGGCCTTGGCGGCTTGTGCCGGCAATTCATTTCGATATTCCAGCGTGTACATCTCGACGAACATTGGCACTGCCGCTGCGCGCAACTGCCGCGCCAATTGCAGTAACTCATCGTTATGCATCGGGTTGTAACGCACATATACCCACTCGAATGCGCGAGCCTGGGCTTGGTGCGCAGCAACCCAGGCAGCAACATGTACAAAGAAGTCCCCGGGGGCAACCGCAGTCGTGATGATTTCACGCTGGACTTCGCTCCCCGCCTCGAACACCAAGCGTACTATGTTCGAGCCATCGCCGCAGATCATATGTACCTGTTTGTGATTTAGACTAAAACCCTGCGCCTGAGCCAGCACCTTGCGCATAACGCCCAGGTGCCCACGTGTTTTAAGATTCACGTTATAGATAGCTAAAATTGATCCATACCCCGCCATTATGCCTCCGAAGCATAAAATGCATCTACTGACTGACGTGCCGACTCCAATTCAGTGGCGATCTGCAATGCCGTTACCCCGTCGATAGTCTGTGGTAGCAGATTCCAGAATAGATCGGTTAACAGCTCGTCATGTGCCACCTCAGTTGAGGTAACATCAAACAGGTGAGGAACCACGATCAGACGAATTGCAGTGGTCGACTCAGACAGAGGCACAGTGTTAACGCACTCGGGCCAGTCCCGGATACTCTTCGACAAGGTCTCATACAATGCAGGAGCCAGCACAAAACGGTGACTATTTACATTAAATTGACCACAACTGACGATAAAACGACATAAGCTATTGTGTTGTCTTGCTGTGGACATATCAGACCTTGCCACGGCGCTCATATCTAGCAGGTAAACTCCGGGTGGTACCATGACCTGCAGCAACTTTTGCTTGCCACTACCGCGCTCAGGAAAGGCTACCCCCTGATAACGCCCACCGATACCAGTGGCCGCATCTTGTAAACCTCGTTGCATGGCAACAAGCAATTCGTCCATAGCATTCAAATGCTGGAAGGTGATATTGCGTGCCAAGCTGCGCTGTACATAATGTTTGACCTGATGGGGAGGATAGCGAACAGGATGCTTTGCGAAGAAACTCAGCTTGTTACGCCAGTAGTAGTAACGAGGTAATGTATTAGTCGCATTAGCACCACCTCCCTTGTGCAAAGCCTGTAGTCTTGGCTGTGCGACTACACGCCAACCAGCATCCTTGACTCGTACACACCAATCAATGTCATCCCAATAAAGGAAAAAGTCCTCATCAAATACACCCACCCGTTCGATGATTTCAGCTTTTGTCATCAGACAACAAGCGGGCACATAATCACAATCCACCGGTTCCATCGCTATCGAGGAATAGGATTCACCCGCAAAATTAAGGTGAAAACTAAAGGTAGCATCCTTTAAAGATACGTTGGAGCCGACTTCCTGTACCACCTCCGGATTATCCATTTTACATATTGCTGGTCCGATAACACCTATATCGTTGTGGTTAGCCAGTAAATCCATCATCCCAACTAGGGTGTTTGGTAGTACGACAGCATCATTATCCAGTAGCGCAATATAACGATACCCCATTTTTTGGGCTTGGCGCATACCATGAGCAAATCCCCCAGAGCCACCAACGTTTTCTTTTAATACTTCAAGTCTAATATTAGGATAGTATTGACGGATCAATGTTACAGAGTCATCTGTTGATGCGTTATCTACAACAATAATATCCGCCAGTTCACCCGCTGTATTTTGTACTGATTCGATCGCCCCGAGCACATAATTTTGCTTATTAAAATTACAGATAACCACACAGATTGGTTTCATTTTATTTTCTCACCGGCTAACACTTATCTATCAAATACCAAAAGCTAGTATGCCGTGCATATTTTATAGAAAAAATTTAATGCATTGCTCACCGCATCATCCATATCGAAATAGCGATACTCGGCAAGGCGCCCCAAAGCAATCAGTTGCGGGAACTGGGCCAATTCATCGCGGCAAGCCTGATAGTTCTGTTTGGCCTCATCGGTAAACAGCGGGTAGTAAGGCTCCAACTCCTGCTCCGGCTGATAGTCACAGGGATATTCGTACACTATGCTGGTGCCGGGATGCACCTGCCCACTGAAATGCTTGAACTCGGTGATCCGGGTGAAGGCTTCTTCATTCGGATAATTGACGGTGGTGACAGGCTGAAATTGCTCTTGCGCCAGATGGCGATGTTCAAAACGCAGTGAGCGGTATGGCAAACAATTCCCTTCTGCCGACATCAACTGATCCAGCATACCGGTATAGATCAGTGGACCGTCGAAAGGCGCGCAATCCAACAACACCTGCTTCTGCTGCCAATCCAATCTGACACGCTGCACCATGGGGGTAGACAGCCGCACGTCAATCAGCGGGTGTGCGAGCATGCGCTCAAACATGGCGGTATAGCCTTCCGCCGGCACCGCCTGCCAGGGATCGGTGAAGTAGCGATCATCCCGACTCACCACCACGGGCACTCGTGCCGTCACCTCGGGGGAGATCTGCTCGGGCGGTACCCCCCACTGTTTACTGGTGTAGTTGACGAAGGCTTTCTGATAGATGAAATCTGCCAATTCACCCAGCAGGAGATGCGCCTCTTTGCGCAGTTCCAGAATAGGCACTCTGGCACCATCACCAAACCGGGTACGCAGGGCCTCAATCATGGCGGCGGCTTTGTCGGTCTGAAAGCAACGTTCGATGCTGGTCAGGTTGAACGGGATCGGCACTAGCTGCCCGTCGATGCGTGACAACACACGATGCTCATAAGGCAGCCACTCGGTAAACTGCGACAAGTAATCCCAGACTTCCTTGTTATCGGTATGGAAGAGGTGTGGACCATAGCGATGGACCAACACACCATGCTCGTCATACTCGTCAAAGCAGTTGCCACCGATATGGTCGCGCTGTTCCAGCACCAGCACCTTCCAACCAAGCTGGCTGGCCATTCGCTCAGCCATGACGGCACCGGAAAGCCCGGCGCCAATGACGATCGCCTGATAACTCATGCCGCCTCTCCAAACAATTGTTGCATAACCCGTGCTGGATGAGCTCGCTGCATCCAAGCCAGTTGATGTCGCTCATCGAAGAACCAGCCTGGCGCCAGCTTCGCTACCTCGGTAACTGACTGTTCGATAAGCTGCGTGAAGCGGGCAACGTCATCCTGCCGCAGAAAGTAGAGTGCGGCAGAGTAATAGTGATGGGCACGCCCCTGGGCAATGGCCACAGGATCCGCCCCAAACGCAGCGGCGTTATCACAGGCGCGCAGCAGATCGCGCAGCGACTGCTCACGACGATCTGCCGATTTGCGGGTCTGTCCGCCAAAGCTCTGGGTATGGAAGCGATAACGCCCCAGCAGCTCGGGGATAAAATCCAGCGTCCCCGGATTGTGGGAGAGGTTCAAGATGTGCCAGGGATAATCGAGGATGATCTTGCACCCCTCATCGATGGCATTTTCCATCCCTTCATAACGGCGGAACATTATGGAACTTGCATTGACGAACACCCCGAAGCGGATCAATGCCTCCCGTGTCATCACGGGTTCAAGATAGCGGGCATTGTAATAATCGCGGGTGAATAGCTTGATCCGTGCGCCAGTTTCATCATCAAACATCTCCGCTTCGTGGTAGCAAAGCGTGCAGCTAGTGTGCGAATCAAGATAATCGGCCTGGCTCTGCAGCTTGCCCGACAGAGCCAGATCATCCCCGTCGGCATAGGCGATGTATTCACCGCTAGCCTCTCTCAGCAAGCGTTTCTGGGTCTTGGCCAACCCCATATTCTGCGAGTTCTGTAGTGCCTTGAGTTGCGGCCACTGCCGTGCCAGCCGCTGCATGATGGACCAGGAGTCATCGCTCGAGCTGTCATCAATGGCAATGACCTCAAAATCGAAATTGGTTTGCTGTTCCAGCAAACTAAGCAGACAGGGCTCGATAAAGCGCCCGAGGTTATACACCGGCACCAGTACGCTGACTTTCATAGAGAATCCAGAAGTAGAGTAAAAAAGAAGCGAATTGGAGAAAATGGACAAGGCTACCGCACGGTCTCTGTCAACCCTTCCTGCCCTTCATGGCAATTTTTACTGCAAGAGCCGTGCCTGACCAAGCTAATTCATTGATATGACTTGATTTATGTGACCTGACATCCACTATTCAATGCGAGTAAGCTGACGGCTGCAGGCCACCAGCATGTCGATGCCGTCCCAGAGCCATTCGAATGCCAGCGCCTGTCCCGGACTTGCCACCCTATCGATACGACAGCAAGGCGACAGCTGTAGCGCACACTCAAGCCGCATTTTATCTGCCCCAACCCAGACACAGGTCTGCATATCCCACGGTTGTAACAGAAACTCATCAAGGGTATCGGCAACAAATTCGGCAACTGTACCTCCTCCGATGTGTGCAAGCCGCAAAGAGGCTGTGGGAGTCAATAAGGTGACGCCAGCAAAGGTCCCCAGCTGCATCTGACCATCGAGAGCGGCATTTTGTTGACAATTGATGAGGCGTTCCATCATCAGGGCAGGGCTGTCTGCAAAGGGGGCAAAGACTGCTTCGAGCAAACGACGGCGCAACACACTATCGGAAGTGCCCAACCAGCAAATCGTGGTGGGCGAGGCGCAGGCTTGCTGATTGAAGCGAGTAAAGTCTTGTTGCAAAGCCACGACCACTTGCCGCCACGCTGCAGCATCCAGGCTGGCGAGCCATTGGCTATCAAATACCGCCATGGAGCGGCGATCCGGAAACACGATTTCCTGAGCGCGGGGTGAAAGCGGAATAGCCCGTACCCGACCGATGGTTTCATCACCGCCCCAAATGATGCGAAGGCGGCACCGGGCCGACAGCCAGGCGGTGACGCGCTCGTCATGGTCATACCGGATGAAACGGGTACGCGAGGCAATCTCTTGCCACTCGGGCAGAGAGAATAGCTCGTTCAGGATGGTCAACATGGCCTCTTGCACCGGGTCGATGCGCGATGAGAGACGAACCACGGACCCATTGCCCATCAGCATCGCCATGATCCAGGAGTAGAACGCGACGGTCGGCACGTTGGAGGGAACCAGATGAAAAACTATCCCCAAGGGTGCACGCCCTGCCATGCGTTTGCGCTGCACCTCAATTTGGCGAGGCCGCAACCAAAAACCAAAAGCGGCCAGATCCGGGTTCTCTCGCCCCTCCTTCATCAGACGAGCAGAGAGCGCAGCCACAAAGTCACAGATGACGGGCGCAAAACTTGGTAACGGGCAAGTGACAAAACCTTGCCAGCCGCTGACGGGAGCCACGAAAGCGACCTCTGGCCCCGCTTGCCAGATGGCATCTTCTTCATCTGACCGGCTCACTGGAAAGTGTCGCTGCATCCCCTCACCTCGGCGCCTTGCTGACGCCCTGATACATGAAAATAACGGCCGAGACGTCCGCAGGGGCAATCATCCTCACCCAGCAGCACACCGAGATCCTCGCTGAGCAAACTGTGGCCTGGATAACTTTGGGGAATGGCAGAGATCACCTGCAACAAGCCTGGCTGGCCGTTCCCGAGCGGTCGATGGGTCAGCGGATCCCGCACCAGTAGATCGGCAAAGAGGGGAGCATGAAGATGGCCATGTTCGCACTCGACAAATACCGACCCCACCTGCTCCACCATGCCATAGAAGTTGTGCACCCGACTCAGCCCCAGCTGTTCATGGCAGCGCTGCTTGAAGGCAGGATTATCCACCGCGAGGTGTTGCAGCTTCTTCCAGCCACCGCTGTGAAAAAGCGTGCCCTGCGTCAACGGCAGTTGCAGACCTCGCTCACGCAGCGGTTCCAGCAGACATTGCCAGACCATGAAGGTAAAGCCGAACAACAGGACCGGCTGGCCCGCATATTTGTCACAAAACGCCTCGATGACAGGCCAGTTGGGCCGCATCTGCTCGTCGAGGGCATAGGTATGGTCTCGGCCAAGGAAGGAGAGCCCCAGCGCACCGGCGCCGCGGGCGGAAAAACCGCTGCGGTTTTGAATCAGGGCGGGTTGCTCCACCAGCAGCATGGGCAGCCGCTGCTTGCCGACGAACTCTTGCAGGATCTTCACCAGCACCTTGCTCTGCAACGCGGCTGTATCCCGATCCAGCACGATCCGTGACGGCGTTCCGGTAGTGCCAGAGGAGGTGAGCACCTTGAATACCTCTTCTTGCGGCACGCTCTGCCATTGGGCCAATTTGAACAGGCGGGCGGCCAGATAAGGAAGCTCTTGATAGGTCGAGGCCTGACCCCAGCCAAACGCCGACAGAATATTGGCAAAAGCTGGACACCCCTGCGCATGGCGCTGCGTCAATTCATTCAGGCGAGCAAGGAGCAACCCACTTTTTTCATGTTGAGACAGCCCGAAAACCGGCGCATCAAACAGCCTGTTCATAGCTGCTCCAATTGTGTTAACAGGGCCGGATAATCGATCTTCATATTGCTGCGTCGTGGCAAATGATGCCGATAAATGCGAACGCTTGATGGCGGCACCATCAGCCAGCGGGCCAGCTCCAGCTGCAGTGCGTCACTGGGGCACGCGTCTGCCTCGATGGCCACCAGCAGGCAATCATCACGGCCGGTCGCAGCGCAGGAATAGCCCCTCCCCTGCAACCAGGTTTCCACTTCAGCCAAGCTCACCCGTTTGCCAAACAGCTTCAGGAAACGGTTGAGTCGTCCGGTCAGATAGAATCGGCCCGACTCATCACAACGAGCCAGATCGCCGGTAAAGAGCGCATCCATATCACGCCCCCGAGCCAGATCTTCAGGGCGCTCCGCATAGCCCAACATCACATTTGGCCCTTGGTAAACCAGCTCTCCCTCCCCGTCGGGAAAGCCGGACTCATGACGAAGAGAGAGGCACCCGCCCGGTACGGCACGGCCGATCGCATCCGGAGCAACAATCACTTCATCGTGAGCCAACCAGGCGATGCGCGGCGCCGCTTCGGTCTGACCATACATCACGAAAAAACGGCGTCCCAGCGCAGCTGCCTGTTCGGCAAATTGCTTTGCCAGTGCCGGCTCAAGCCGTCCTCCGGCCTGGGTCAGCGTCATCAGGCTGGGATAGCGGGTCCACTCAAAACGCAAGCGGTTAAGCATCTGAAAGGTAAACGGGACCCCCGCCACGCTAGTGACCTGATGACGATTTACCTCATCCCAGAATTGGCGCTCAAGGGGACTGGCAGTGCATGAAACCAGAGAGGCGCCAACCAAAAGATGGCTGTTAAGTACCGACATCCCGAAGGAGTAAAAAAGTGGCAACGAGGTGATGGCTCGCTCACCCCCGTTCAGCGCCAGATATTCGGCGATGGCCGCGGCATTGGCATCAAGATTGGTTCGCGACAATCGCACCCATTTGCAGGAGCCGGTACTGCCCGATGTCGGCAGCAGCAAGGCCAACTCAGGGTGAAACGAGGGCGCATCGCCAAGATGCGCAACTGCCCCATCCTCTAATACCCGCAGACTGACACCAAAGCGCTGGCACTGCTCATGGTGCAACTGGGCATCCTGTGCAGGATCGGCCAACATGATGGCGTGGCCATCACGCAGGGCCAGCAAGTAGTGAAGCAGATGCAGGGTGGACGTCACAAATGGCAGGTAGACCAAATGACGACCGACGGGATAGGTGGTAGCCAACTGCGCCACACGCCGAGCCAGCTCACCATAACTGAGCCACCCCTCTTGCGGATCTCGCCAGGCGGGCTCGTCATTACTTTCAACCAGATGCGTCAACAAATCAGGCTGGCTCAAATCACCATCCCTCCATCGACCCCAATCACCTGCCCGGTCACATAACTCGACAAGTCGGATGCAAGAAACAGGGCCACCTTGGCCACTTCATCTGGCGTGCCAATCCGTCCCATGGCGATGCTTGCCACTCGCTCGGCAAACTTCTCTTCTGGGATGGAGTGCGCCATATCGGTATCAATAAAACCCGGGGCAATGGCATTGACCCGGATCTGGCTGGCAGCCAGCTCCTTGGCCAGTGACTGGGTAATGCCAATCACCGCCGCCTTGCTGCCGGCATAGCAGCTGAGCCCAGCCGTCCCCACTTGCCCCATCAGGGAGGCGAGATTGATGATGCTGCCGCCACCACTGCGCGGCATCAGGCGGGCGGCATACTGGCTGCAATAGATCACACTAAAGGTATTGTTGCTGAATGTCTTTTGCAGATGGGTCTGGTTCGCCATCCCCAATAACGCCTCTTCCAGCATGCCGGCATTGTTGACCAGCACGTCCAGCTGGCGAGTCTGAGCAAACAGCTGCTGAAAGGCCTGCTTGACCGCAGACGGATCAGCCACATCAAAGCAGAGAGGCTGGCAAGGCACGCCAAACTCGGAACCAATCGCGGTCGCCAGCAGGCTCATCGTTACCTCATCACGGCCTCCCAGCCACAGTTCAGCCCCCTGATAGGCAAACTGGCGGGCGATGGCAAGCCCGATGCCACGCCCGGCACCGGTGATCAACACCCGCTTGCCCTGCAACAGTCCCTGCATCAGAAAGCGACCCCGTATTTGGCCAGGATCTCCCGCGCCTTGACGACCGAACTCATGTCGATAATGTCATCGGTGTCGAGCAATACACCGTAGTTATCCTCCAACTGGGCAATCAGCCCCATGTGGGCGACGGAATCCCACTGCGGGATGCTGTTGTAAGCCAGCCCATCGCTGACGCTGCCGATATCAATACCCAAAGCCTCGGCAAAAACCTGTTCCAATGCGATTGTCATCTGAAAAATCTCCGTAGCCGCTCACGGGCGGTATAGTAATTCGCCGGCAGCAGTTCCAATGCAAAAAATCCGTTATCTTGTCCTATCTGGCGGTAACCCAGTTGTTCATTCAAGCGCAGGGCCGAGCGATTGTTCTCCCGAACCAGGGTGCGGATACAACCGATGTGCAGCTCATCAAAACCCTGATCAAGCTGGGTTAAAGCAGCAGCAA
Organism: Aeromonas sp. Y293-4; assembly: GCF_027705905.1. NCBI lineage: Bacteria > Pseudomonadati > Pseudomonadota > Gammaproteobacteria > Aeromonadales > Aeromonadaceae > Aeromonas > Aeromonas sp. Y293-4. Next base: position 217,875 of record NZ_JAPDCI010000001.1, read on the forward strand.
CGGCCAACATGGGATGCCGCACGCCTGAGTTGCCCAGATAGAGTCCCGCATCGGCAATCACCTGACCCTGCAGCTTGCCCTGGCACTCACCTTTCAGATTGACGTAACCCGCTCGCACGCCCTTGCACCAGAGCACCCAGTGCTGCTGATCCTGTCGTTCACGGGTGGCGACAAACCATTGGCGCTGTTGCCGCGGCGAAATACGCGTCTGGGATACCATCTGCATTCGCACCTCATCCTTATTGCGCCAACGTCGCAAGGCAGGAAGATCCCACGGCTCTATCGGGCGTAACTCAACGCCATAACTCATCTTCAACGTCATCCACTTTTCATTACCTGTCTCTCTTATCGACCACACTGCTGCCATTCCGTAGCAAAAATCGATAATACAAGCAGAAAAAACAGTATAATATCAAAAATAATCAAAGAGTTGTCATCGATTATCCTGGCTTTGGCCAGTCATTGATCCAGCAGAGAGAGCCCATCATGGCCATCGCCATTATCCCAGCCCGGGGTGGCAGCAAACGCATTCCACGCAAGAATATCCGCCCCTTCTGTGGTCAGCCCATGCTCGCCTATGCCATCCAGGCGGCGCAGAAATCTGGCTGTTTCAGCAAGGTGGTGGTCTCCACCGATGATGAGGAGATCGCCGAAGTTGCTCGTCAACTGGGCGCGGAAGTGCCATTTCTGCGGCCAGCCAACCTCGCCGATGATCACACCGGTACCACCCATGTGGTTATCGACGCCATCCAGCGGCTCGACCAGCTCGGCATCCAGGCAGAGCACTACTGCTGCATCTATGCCACAGTGCCGCTGATCCAAGCGGCCGACCTGCGCGCCGCCCACGATCGCCTGCTCGCCAGCAAGGCCCCCTTCGTCTACATGGTGGCTGAATTCGGCTTTCCTATCCAGCGCGCCGTGCGCATGGATGAGCAGGGCCGGGTCACTCCCTTCTGGCCGGAGCAGATGGCGAAACGCTCTCAGGATCTGGAGCCTGCCTATCAGGATGCCGGCCAGTTCTATTGGGGTACGCGGGCTGCCTGGTTGGGCGGGATCAGCCCCGTCGGTGGAGAGGGGATCGGCCATATTCTGCCAAGACACAGGGTGGTCGATATCGATACGCCGGAAGATTGGCATCTGGCTGAACTGCTTTATCAGGTGCTGGGTCAAGATGGTGTTTAAGGTTGCCTTCCGGCTCGATGCCGGGGCCGAGATCGGGTTGGGCCATCTGATGCGCTGTCTGGCCATTGCCGATCGGCTGAAAACGGCTGGCGCCGAGTGCCACTTTCTCTGCCATCAGCTACCGGCCCACCTGTTGCCACTGCTGCAATCCCACCAGCATTACCCTCTTTGCGCTCTGGACGACGCAGGCCCCTTGCCCATCTTGCGTCCGGAGTGGCTGGTGTGTGATCACTACCAGATTGATCGACAGATCGAGCAGACACTGGCAATGCACTGTGGTCAGTTGCTGGTGATCGACGATCTGGCCGATCGCCCTCATCATGGTCAGTTGCTGCTGGATCAGGGGCCACTGCGCAGCGCCGCCGATTACCAGTCACTCGTCCCTGCCGACTGTCGGCTGCTGCTGGGCACCGACTATGCCCTGCTGCGCCCCGCCTATCGCCAGCTTGCACGCCAAAAGGTCAGCCGGTGGCAACGTGGCCTCATCTGCTTTGGCGGCGCTGATCCGGCCGGAGCCTGTCTCACGACCCTCAACAGCCTGACGCGGCTGCCCTGGGCCCGCACCATCCGCTGGACCTTGGTGGCGGGCGGCGCCAATCCGTTCTGGCCCGAGCTGGAGCAGAGAGTGGCCGAACTGACCGACCTCGACCTAGTGCTGCTGCGCCAGAGCGACCAGATGGCGCAACTGATGCAACAACACGACTTCGCCATTGGCGCTGCGGGCGGCATGACCTGGGAGCGAGCCTGTCTCGGCCTGCCGACCCTGGCGGTGCCCATCGTCGACAATCAGCAGTTCAACGACCAGGTGATCGCCCGCTTCCAGTTGGCCGAGCGGCTGACTCTGAGCGAGCTGGCCGAGCCTGAGCTGCTGCTGCAAGCCCTGCAACGACTTGAATGGCAAGCAGATGACTATCGACGCCGCGGCCAGCAACAGGTGGATGGGCTGGGGCTGGATCGGCTCACCGCCTGGTTGCTGCAACAATCGGATTATCAACTGTTGCCATATGGCCATCAGTGGCAACTACGCCATGACGACCAACTGCTACTCACCCTGACGCTGAACGGCCAGCGGCTGACATGGCAGGCCACCCGGTCACTTCAGCCCACGGAGTGGCAAGAGCTGGCACATCGCTTGCAGACAATTTTCTCCCAATTTCCCCTCTATCTTGCCGAGCCACCGCAGATAGCGCCCCCTGCCCCTTGGCAACCGGCGCCGCAAGGCTGGCAACTTGGCATAGGAATCTGAACACAGATGCAGATCGATCATCGCTCCATCAACCAAGAACAGGCTCCCTATGTGATTGCCGAACTGTCGGCCAACCACAATGGCAATCTGGACCGCGCCCTGGCCATTATGACCGCCGCCAAAGCAGCGGGTGCCAGCGCCGTCAAGCTGCAAACCTACCGCCCGGATACCATCACCCTCAAAAGTGATCGACCGGAATTTCAGATCCACGGCGGTTTGTGGGATGGCCACAGCCTCTATGACCTTTATGAGTGGGCGCACACTCCCTGGGAGTGGCACCAGGCGCTGTTTGCCAAAGGGCGCGAGCTGGGGCTGACGGTCTTTAGCAGCCCGTTCGATTTCAGTGCGGTGGACTTGCTTGAATCACTGGACTGCCCGGCCTACAAAATCGCCTCCTTCGAGCTGGTGGATCTGCCCCTCATTCGCTACACCGCCCAGACCGGCAAGCCGCTTATCATGTCCACCGGCATGGCGGACGAGGCCGAGATCGCCGCCGCGGTCGAGATGGCACTCAAGCACGGCAACGGCCAGCTGGCGCTGCTGCACTGCGTCAGCGGCTATCCGGCGCCGGCGGCCGAATATAACCTGCGTACCATCCCCATGTTGCGCCAGCGCTTCGGGGTCGAGGTGGGGCTCTCCGATCACACCCTGGGGTCGGCCACAGCCATCGCCGCTACCGCGCTCGGGGCCACCCTTATCGAGAAACACTTCACTCTGGCCCGCGCCGACGGCGGGCCGGATTGCGCCTTCTCAATGGAACCGGCCGAACTCACCGAGCTGGTAACCTCGGTCAATACCGCCCATGCCGCCCTCGGAGTGGCCGATTACCATCTCACAGCCAGTGAACAGGGTAACCGCGCTTTTCGCCGCTCCCTCTATCTGGTCAAGGAGATGGCAGCTGGCGAGGTGCTCACCGCAGAGCACATCAAATCGGTGCGCCCCGCCCTCGGCCTGCCCCCGGCCGATTACGATCGGCTCATCGGCAAGCAGGTCAACCGCGACATGGCAGCCAATCAGCCTCTCAACTGGGATTGGATTGCACAAGATGAATGAAGATCTGCTGCGCCATCATCTGGCGATAATCGAACAGCGTTGGCCACAGCTTGCTGCCCACCTCACGGTGACACAGCTGGGCGATCTGCAGGTGGAGTTGTGTGAAGGCCTCAGCAGCACACTGCTGGTCAATGGCATTCAGCTCACCAGCCGGCACGATCGGGTGAAGGAGGCCGAACTGCAAGCGGCAACTCTTCCCGATGTACCCGTGCTGCACCTTTATGGCACCGGACTCGGCGATCTGCAGAAGGTGTTGCTGACACGCCCCCGGTTAGAAACCCTCCATGTCCATATCATGCACCACAATCTCTTCACTCTGGTGCTGGCCTTGCTCGAGCACGACGAGTGGCTGCAAGACCCCCGGGTAGAGCTGAGCCTCGCGGCCGATGAACAGGAGATTGTCCTCCCCTTCTTCGCCCTCCCCAGCGAACTGGAGCTGGCCGAAGATGCGGCCTGCCGCATTCGTGGTCGACTGGTGAGCGAAGTGATGGCGACTTACACCAAGCAACGCTTCGTCCCGGACTTGCCGCGCATTACCGGGCGACTGACCGAGAATCTTCCACTTGTGGGTGAAGATGGCGATGTTGCCACGCTTTTTGGCTCACACTCGGATGCTACTGCACTGGTCATCGCCAGCGGTCCCAGCCTGCAACACCACCTCCCTCGCCTTGCAGGCTTGTTGCAGCAACATCCCGAGTGGAAGGTACTCTGTGTCGATACTGCGCTCGCCCCTCTGCGACAATACGGCATCAGTGTGGATCTGGTCGTAACTATCGACGACGCTCTGACTCCGGATCGACTGGCAAGCCAAGGGCTCACTTCGGTTCCTCTGGTATATGCCCCCATGGTGCCCCATGAGACGCTTGCAAGTTGGCAAGGGCCGCGTTTTACCGCCTACTCCATCAGCCCCGTGTATGAGCAACTTCGTCACACTCATCCCAAAGGGTTACTCCATCAAGGAGGCAGCGTGATCCATCCCACCGTCGATCTCGCCGTCAAGATGGGTTGTAGAGAGATCATTCTGCTCGGCTGTGACTTCGCCTTCCCCGGTGGCCAGACCCATACCGGCTGGGATGATGGTGCTTTGGGTCCTGTTGCCAGCCAGGCCCTCAGCTGGGTACTGGATGGCCATGGTCAGCGCGTCAGCACCAACCCCAATTTCACCACCTATCAGATCGAGCTTGAGCGCTATATGGCAAGCCACCCGGAAGTCAAATTCTGGAACAGCAGCCGCGACGGTGCGGCCCTGCTCGGTTGTGACTATCATCCGGAGCTGATGCCATGACCATCACAGAGCAGTGCATTGCACTGGCACACCATTTTCGCCTTGGCCTTCATGTTGAAAGTGCGCTGCTGCTACCGGCTCTGGTAGAGCAGGCATTGCATGCTCTACCTCCGGAGCACCAAGGCGATGCCGTGACCATAGTGAGTGCCCTGCTGGCTTGCCAGGAGCGCCATGACTGGTTGGGATTGGCAGACTGGCTTGAAGTTGAGTTCGCGACTCTTCTTACAACGCCAGAGAAATAATAATGCTGAGCGGGTGAAACGAAAGGAATTTCATATGCGAGCATGATAAAAAACTTGCTCGCAGTAACACCCCAAACGCATGTCACGTTTGGGGCCACAGTTTCTAAATGATAGCTGATAAGTGATTTAGAACACCACATGTATAACGTGACAATAGATACACGTTATAACACACCACTACTTAAATATATTGAGACCTATAAAATAGGCTGTATCATGTCGTTCCAATGCTCCAGCATAAATATGTTTGGCATCAGTAAAAAACCGCTCCAATATAGTGATTGTAGAGTTTAACTTTTCTGTCAGCACATCATCAGAGTCATTGATATGAGCCATCATCAAACTGATGATATTGGCATAAAAATAATTTATTGATCCTATCAACACACGGTAAAGATGACTATCACGACTCATGAACAAATACAGCAGATAATCATGATGGCGTTGCATCATCGATTGAATTGCGTTGTGTTCACGAGGAACTGCTTTCCAATCATCAAGCAGTTTATTAACTACATCATTAAAAAACGGCACGTTAATGGCAGATTGGAAATCAATACTGGCTACATTAAATGGTTTGAAACAACGTGACAGCAAATCATCAATGAAGGCTCGCTTATTAAAATCTGGCCAAGTGGGGTTGATATGCTCAACCCGACGAGGTTCGGCACCAGCAACATAAGCACCATCACTACTATTGACACAACGTATTTCAGGATTATTTTCCAAAACCTGAGCCATATTGTGAATAGAGAGACCAAATAAATGATTGATACGGACTTCACCACCAAAGTTACCACGAGCTGGAAATGTCTCGTTCAGATCCTGATGGTATTTTGCCTCCTGCTTTTCATTATAATACAGGCTCAAACTAGAATGATGCTTATCAGCAAACTTATACCCATTGTCGATCCCAAACAGATAGATATCCTTAAAGCCAAGCAACGCTGCGTAATTAAGACCGGTATTCCCAACAAATGGATTAGAGTATTCAATTGAATCAAATTCAAACTGCTTACCAAAGTGAGTGGTCAGCAGTTTATACATGGGCTCATTGGGTTTAAATGCCAACCCGGTTTTGCGGAAAAATGTCTTGCACTCAGGATGAATCACATCCACGCTTAAAAAAACACTATCCTTGAGAAACTCCCCTGCATCCAAAATATGCAAAAAATCTGCTGAACTTTTGGTACGCTCAACAGCAACATAAATATCTGGCTTGATTCCAGCTTTATAAAGTGCGCTGACTGCGGTGCCACAGGCAATGATAATCGCCTGACGTTGATGATCTCGAATAAAATCAATGCTCTGATCTAACGATGGCCCGTTTCCAACAACAAATACAGGTATGGTCGCAGATGAAGATGTATCACGTTGGCGCAGAAGAAATGGTGTGCCATCTTGCAGATGAGTATGGCTATGAGCTAGAGCAAATACATTATCATCAAAAAAACCCCAACCCGTACGCAGCAGATAGAACTCATTTTCAACCTGGTTAATAAGCGAATGCAACTTTGGCGAATGATAATGGCAGAATGAGAAATATGCTGCAGACCAGAATGCTCCTTTACGATGAAGCGCTTCCATCATATCGGCTGCTAATAATTTTTCGTCAACTCCTATAAATAAATGCAAGCTTAATGACTCTTGCTCCATATAATCCAGCAAAGAGCACCAATCAAAACAATATAAAGATGCATAAAACATATCAAGATCTGGTTCAAAGGCGAACAAATTCTTGACTTTGCATCGCTCGTATAAATAGCCCAGTTGATAACCCAAACCTATTCCATACATCAAGGATAATGGGATATCCATTGATAGTGCACTCTTGAGTGATAACCCTTCGAGCGTTGATTGTTGTTTAAGCTTGGATATTTCGTTGTTATATTTTATATGTATTTGGTCATCAAAATACCATTGTGGTGCAAAATCAATACATTGCAAAATACTTTGTTCAATTACTTCATCAATTTGTGATTCAGCATCTGCGAATGGATCGTCACCGTATAACGAAACTCGCTCATCAAGCCACAATATATTAGGGATGCCATTTTCATTGCAAAAAAAACGGAATGGCCGTACTGGTTGATATGATTCAAAAAAATCATATATACTTGGCATGAATTTTTTAAAGGCATCCATGTTCATGGCAAAACGAACAGGCAATACCTCCAACATTGCAATTTCCTGTTGCTTTTGCTTCTCAAGGCGAACAAGTTCACTCTCGATATTTGTAATTTCTTGTTTAATATCCATGTATGCCTAACCTGCGTTCAGCTTGTACATATCAGATGCTCGACCTGCTTTTGAAAATTTCCACAAAGCTGCTTCTGTCTGATTCTTTGCATATTCTATCCGCTCATGTAGGGTTTGAAACTGCACCAATGCTTGTTGGTGATCCATGTCAAGAACCACATGTGGAGGGATATTCTGGAAAACAGCATCAAGGAGAATGAGATAATGGTCGATCAACTGTTCAGCCGTTTGCACATCCTCCTGTTCGAACAAGGTCAGTAACTCTTGACCTGCTGCGATTAATTCTGGCAAACGGTTATTGCTCATTCGGTTCCGCCCACTTTTTGTTGAGCCAAGGCCTTATCTCGCTCCTCGACAGGAATAGCATCCCAACCGCTTTTAACTGTCAGCATCAGATTCATAACCTCATCGACAGCTGTGATATCCATATCACGGCTGGCATCCATCATCCTAGCTTTCATGTAGTCATAAAGCGCAGAAAGGTCTTCGGGAACCTTACCATAAGAGAGATCAAGTGAATCTTGCAGCCCGTTGATAATGGCCATTGCTTTAGAGATAGACTGGGATTTTTGCTCAAAATCTCGACGTTCGATAGCACCACGAGCCTGAGCCAAGCGCTCCAGGCAACCTTGCATCAAAAGTTGAATCACGCGGTAAGGATCGGCTACTGCCAATTCGGATTGCAGATTCTGGGTGGTATAGGCCTTTATATTTTTATGATACATATGAAACACCACTCATGACTTCACATTAACTATTGTTTGTATTTAGCATACTTAAATATGAGGCAGATTTATTCATCTTGGCCAACATAGCATCCAGACTTCCGTAACGGGCCCGCAAGGTCTCTTCATACTTGGTCAGCTGAGTGGCAACATCGGACTCCTTACGACCCACTTCGCGCAGATCTGAATTCAAAGAGTCTTCCCGTTTCGCCAACAAACCACCGGTCTTGGAATAGGTTTCCAGCTGGTTGGCCAGCTGACCGGCGATCCCATCCTTACCGCCAAAAACTGCCACTACCTGATCGAAATTCTTGTCGATGGCCTCGTTTAACTTGGTATCGTCGATAGACAATACCCCCTTGTTATCCATCTTTATGCCCATCTGAAAAATCGTTTTATAAGTAGAGGAGTTTTTCGAAGGCTCGGTGATGATGCCATTCATCATATTGACTACGGCACGCGTCGTTGCATCGCCCGCCAGAGCCCCACCATCATTCTTGCTCTTCCCTTCAACGATCGTATTACGCTTGCCGAGCTCATTGCTCTTCTTCACCAGCGCGTTGTAACCGTCGACAAAGCTTTTGACCATGTCCTTGATGCCAGCCTTGTCGGTGGTCACGTCAACCTTGTTAGAGCTGTAGGTCTTGACCGAATTACCGCTGGCATCGGTAGAGGTTGTGCTATCCGACTCCCGCAACACGGTCAGTTTAAGTCCGACAATGGTGCCATCGAAGGTATTGGATGAACTGGTCAGAGTATTTCCATCAACGGTGATCTTGGCATCTTGAGCATCTTGGCGCTTGGTCAGTTTGGATACGAGATTATCGGTCAGGTCGGTAGTACTGCCAGTGATCTGCAGGTCCTTGCCGCTGCCGCTTACCCCGGAATCGATCATCAGCTTGGATTTACCATCGGAGGTATTGACTATATTGACGCTCAAACCGAAATTGTCGGCGTCATTGTTGATGCGTTTACGGATGGACTGTAGTGAATCCCCTGCTTTTACATCGACATCGAAGGTCTTGTCACCAGCCTTGAAGGTCAGCTTCCCATCCTCAGTGATAAGGGGAGTCGTCGATGAGTCGAAAGTACCGTCAAATTTACTGGTCTTCGCCAATTGTTCGACGCTGATATCATATTGCCCGTTGGAAGCCCCCGCCTTGCTCTCCACCTTGAGAACGGGTTTGTCCTTGTCCTGGGTAATATTAATCGAGCGTTTGTTGAACGCATCATCTTTGGACATGGCCTGAAGTGTCGTCACAAAAGAGGCGATGGCCGACTTCAACTGTCCAACCCCGGAGAGAGTGATCTGGGCATTGGTCTTTTTGGTGGTGATGGGCTGCATCAGTTGCGCCTTCTTGGCATTGACGCTCGCGGCAATGACAGACTCCAAGTCCAACTGTGAACCCGCACCAGCAGACGTAATCGTGGCCATTCTCACTCTCCTCGTAAAACTTGCGTATTAAATCTCTTTATCAAGCAATAATCCGACTCTTGAGCCACCACCGATAACATCAACTTCACGCAGATCCTTGAGCCGCTTGCTGATAGCCAGCAACTCTTCACTTGGGATCTGACGGATCATTGACTTGGTATTGGCGTCCATCACCTTGATAACAACTTGCTCGAGATCCTTTTCGACGCTGAAGTTGACGGTCCATCCCTGCAACTTGCTGAACTCCTGCAAGTTTTGTACCTCTTTTTCAATATCCTTATCTGAGACATCGGATTTGCGAACCTTCTCTTTGGCTTGCTCCTCTTGTTGTTTTTCCACATCCTGTGTCATCACCCGCTGCTCTTCCGCCATGCCAGATAGCACTTGAGCGGCCGATTGGCCGCTCTTGCTACTTGACTGAAGAGAAGAAGGAGTGACCGATGAGGGAATTCCAATGTCATTGGCCATATCGTCGCTCCTTTTCTATCTCATCACTACCCGTTAACCCAACAGGGACAGCGCAGATTGCGGTCTTTGGTTAGCTTGCGCCAGGATACTTGAAGCAGCCTGCTGCAGGATGTTCTGCTTGGTCAGGTTGGCGGTTTCTGTCGCAAAGTCAGCATCACGGATACGCGAACGTGCTGCACTCAAGTTCTCGGACACGTTGGACTGGTTGCGAATGGTCGAGTCGAAACGGTTTTGGACCGCACCAAGCTCTGCACGTTTGCTATCAACCGCCTTGATCATGTAGTCGAGGTTGGCCATAGCAGATTGGGCGCCACTGGCTGTTTTGATACTGTTCATGTTGGCAACAGTTACAGCAGTTGTCGCAGCGGTTACCTTGTACGGCTCTTTACTACCAGTAGAACCGGCGGCGATGGTGGCACTGCCTTTTGATGCGCCAGCAATACCGCTAATGGTAAAGGCACTGGTCATCTTGAAGGTAATGGTCTGGGTAGCATCCGCACCGACCTGGAATGAGCCTTTATATTTACCGTCCAGCAATTTCTGACCACCGAACGTGGTATCACTGGAGATGCGATCAATCTCGGTTGTCAGTTGATCGTACTCTTGCTGCAATGCAACGCGGTCATCCGTATTGTTGGAACCGTTGGCTGATTGCTGCGCCAGAGTCCGCATCCGCTGCAACATGGAGGTTATTTCATCCATGGCCCCTTCTGCGGTCTGGGCTACAGAAATACCATCGTTTGCGTTGCGGTTACCCTGGTTCAAGCCGTTAACCTGTGAAGTCAAACGGTTGGAGATCTGCAAGCCAGCAGCATCGTCTTTGGCGGTGTTGATGCGAAGACCGGATGCCAATCTGGTATAGGAGGTATCCAGAGACTTGTTGGTATTCATCAAGTTACGCTGGGCGTTCAATGATGAAATGTTGGTGTTGATATACATGGCCATAAAATATTCTCCCGAAGAACATGCGACTGCAGGTTGCGTCGTCTAAACAAAACGACGTCCCACCGTTTGAAGAGCAGGTTGAACATTCCTGTCTCTTCTGGCGGGTGTCTGTTTGAACGAACAGGTCACCCGCAGTAGTGCAAACGTTGGATTCCGAACACCCCTCGATTGCTTCACTTTATTTAACGGCAGCGCAGATACAAGCTTTAGGAAAATTGTTGCCTAAAGCGGCAAGTTTTCTCCGGCAAGCGGCAACAGAACATCAATTGAGCAGCATCACCATGCAAATCACCGCTGATGATGACCTCGTTTACGGGATAAGATGCGTTGGCACGGTTCATGCTTTGAACTGACAGAGTGACGTCAATTTGGCGACACAATAAAAAGAGGCCGGTAAACCGGCCTAAAGATGAGCATATGCTCAGGAGAATATGACCAAGCGTGACAGAACTGAACAGCTGGACAACACTTGGCATTACTAGTAGAGATTATATCTCTCCCGATAGAACAGAGTGCGACCCGAACACCCCTTTGTTCCATCTCTTGACCAGGGCGGCCTGAACAACCGCCCTGTTTTCTTTTGTTAGCCTTGCAACAGTGACAGTGCAGACTGCGGGCGCTGGTTTGCCTGAGACAGAATGGTCGATGCGGCTTGCTGCAGAATGTTCTGCTTGGTCAAGTTGGCGGTCTCGGTCGCGAAATCTGCATCGCGGATCCGTGAACGCGCGGCACTGACGTTTTCTGAGACGTTCGCCTGGTTGCGAATGGTTGAATCAAACCGGTTCTGCACTGCACCCAATTCAGCTCGCTTGCTGTCTACAACTTTAATCATGTAGTCGAGGTTGGCCATAGCAGACTGGGCCGAACTCGCCAACTTGATGCTATTCATGTTTGCCACAGTCACTGCGCTGGTTGAGGCCGTTACTTTGAAAGGCTCTTTGCTACCAGTTGAACCGGCAGAGATTGTTGCATTGCCCTTGGCTGCCGAAGCCATACCTGCAATGGTAAACGCAGTGGTCATTCTGAAAGTAATGGTTTGAGCAGCATCAGCACCAACCTGGAAAGAGCCGACATAACCACCGTTAAGCAATTGCTTACCACCGAATGTGGTATCTTTTGCAACACGATCAATTTCGGTCATCAGCTGGTCATACTCTTGCTGCAACGCGGTACGGTCATCAGTGTTGTTGGAGCCGTTGGCTGATTGCTGAGCCAGGGTACGCATACGCTGCAGCATGGAGGTCACCTCATCCATTGCACCTTCCGCAGTTTGCGCTACCGAAATACCATCGTTGGCGTTGCGGTTACCCTGATTCAAACCGTTCACCTGAGACGTCAAACGGTTGGCGATTTGCAGACCCGCAGCATCATCTTTAGCGCTGTTGATACGCAAGCCAGATGCCAGTCGAGTGTAGGAAGTATCCAGTGATTTGGTCGTATTCATCAGGTTACGCTGCGCGTTGAGTGATGAAACGTTAGTGTTGATATAAAGGCCCATGACTATTCTCCTAAGCTATTAAATTTACTCTTCTATTTGCTCAGGCTTTATTATTTTCCGTGCCCGATGCGTCTTATTTAACGGCCCGTTTTTGGATGTCTTTAGCATTTTTTTCAACGCTTCATCGCATTAACGCCGCTTACCTTATATATCGGCGGGTCGGGGGGATACTTAAGGAAAAAATCGGGCCAAAACCAGTGACAGACTCAACCTTCTGAAGCTCGCCAACGGCAGGGAGCAAACGAGACACTACCGTTCGTGCTGCGAGAAAAAATCCGTCCCGACTCTCAATTTTGTCGAGCACTGTTGGCGATTGGGCTCACCAGCCCCTAAAATCGCGGCCCCATCAACAATTTGGCGTGAGTTGTTCTCCATGCAGACACTGGTTGAGCAGATTGTTTACATCAGCGACATGTTTGGTACTGCGGTATTCGCGTTTTCAGGGGTATTGGTGGCTGGCCGACTCAGAATGGACGGGTTTGGCGTCATGGTTTTGGCGGCGGTCACTGCCATCGGCGGCGGCACCATCCGTGACATGATCCTGGGAGCCACCCCCGTGTTCTGGGTGCGCGATCCCCTCTATATCTGGGTCGTTATTGCGACGGCGTTGATCGGTATGTGGATGGTCAAACTGCCCCGCAGAATGCCCTGGTATGTGCTGCCGGTGGCGGATGCCTTCGGACTGGCCCTCTTTACCGTGATCGGTGCCCAGAAGGCCCTCAACTTCGGCACCCCGGGGCTGATTGCCGTGATCATGGGTACCATGACCGGGGTAGCCGGTGGCATGATCCGCGATGTACTGGCGCGGGAGGTGCCCATGGTGCTGCAAAAAGAGATCTATGCCACCGCCTGTATCCTCGGCGGCATTCTCTATACCCTGGCGCTGGAGGCGAACATGGACAGGGTAACGGCCATGCTCATCTGCATGACGGCCGTGTTTGGCCTGCGAGTAGCTGCTATCTACTGGCATCTGTCGCTGCCCACCTTCTCGCTGCAACGCAATTGAGAGCAGGCCCACAGCGTCATCATGTCGCTGTGGGCCGCGCGTTGAACCAAATAGGCTTTTCTGTTGTCATAGAAGCAGTCGTTGTTAGCCGGAACTTCTCATGCGCAAAATCGGTATGCTTACCACCCTCCTCCTGGCGAACGTGACGGCAGCCCACGCCGAAGCACAAGTGGTATTTGGACGACTGGCCTCGGCACCGGTGCAGCAGTTCAACCAGCAGATACGCCAGGCAAGCCATCAACAGCAAAACTGGGTTAATGACTACCGTGAGGTAGCTCTGCGATTCGTCGGTCATGGTGACACACCCAGCCGCATCCATGCCCAGCAGCTGGACAATGATCTGGTGCTCTCGGTCGCCCTCGACGGCAGCAAGAGCGACATGATCTACATCCTGACCCTCTATCGCAGCAACAACCTGTGGCAGATGCGGGAGGCGGAAATGGGCTGGCGTTGTCAGGGGCAAGACTCCTTCACTCCGGTTCCCAGTCCCTGATAGTCAGGGCTCACTCTGTGAAATAAAAAAATCCGGCACATTGGCCGGATTTTTTGATTGAAGGTAAAAACACGCTTACGGGCGGTACACCTTGACGTTGGCAAAGCCCTTCTCTTTCAGATAGAGCGCCTGCAGCTTGCTCATCACGCCGCGATCACAGTAGAGCAGGTAGGTCTTCTCTTTGGGCAGATCGCCAAAGGCGGTGGCCAGCTTGAAGAAGGGGATATGCAGTACTTCACGATCTTCCACCACCAGCGGCTTCTCGTCGTGTTCATCGGCAGAGCGGATATCCAGGATCACCTCGTCAGCGCCCAGCACCTGGGTGGTTTCCACCTCTTGCACTTCAGCGGCAGTCTCTTCACCGATACGGCGGATATCGAGGTAACGGGCCTCGGAGACCACCTTGTCCAGAATGGAGAAGTCAAAATTGGCCTCTTCCTCTTCAATGCGGGAGAGCTCGGCCTTCACGGTCGGCTTTTTGGAGATGACGCCACAGTACTCCGGCATGGTCTCGGCAAACTCCAAAGTGCCGATGCGGCGGGCTTCACTGATGATATCCGGCTTGTCCCAAGTAATGAGCGGGCGCAGGATCACCTTGTCGGTCACCCGGTCGATCACGTTCAGGTTGGTGAGAGTCTGGCTGGAGACCTGACCCACACACTCGCCGGTCACCAGCGCCGGGATCTGGAATTCATCGGCCACCTTGGCGGCAGCACGCATCATCATCCGCTTGAGCACCACGCCCATCTGACCGTTGTCGATCTTCTCGAGGATCTCGGCGACCACCGGCTCGAAGTCCACAGCAGTGAAACGTACCCGGTGGGATGAACCGAAGCGGTTCCACAGGTGATAGGCCACCTGCTTGACGCCGATCTCGTGGGCCGCACCGCCCAGATTGAAGAAGCAGTAGTGCACCCGGCAGCCGCGCTTGATGAACTGGAACGAAGCCACACCGGAGTCAAAACCGCCGGAGAGCAGACTCAGCACATCTTCCTGGGTCGCGATGGGCATACCGCTCAGACCCTGATGAATAGCACTGACGATAAAGAGCTCCTCGCCGTCGATCTCGAGGTTGATCTTCACGTCCGGGTTCTTGAGGCGCACACCATTGCTTTCGCAGTGCTGGTTCAGACCGCCCCCCACATAGCGCTCAACCTCGAGGGAGGAGAACTCATGCTTGCCGTGGCGCTTGGCGCGCACGCAGAAGGTTTTGCCCTTGAGCTGGTCGCCCCAAACGGCTTTCACCTGCTCGAAGATGTCGTGCAGATCGGTAAACTTGCTGGCTTGTACCTCGAGGAAGGCCTGAATGCCCGGAATACAGGCCAAAGCTTCGATAGCCTGCTCGCGGAACTGGTCATTGCGGGAGCTCACGATCAGCTTGTCCCAATCCATCCGTACGCGGGCATCGTCGTCGAAGCGGCGCAGGACATTGCGGATATTGCCCTGCAGGATCTTGATAAAGCGCTGGCGAACCGACTTGCTCTTGATGGTGATTTCCGGGAACAGCTTGATAATGAACTTCATGGTAATGACTCGGGTGACCTTGATTTAAGGGCGCGAATTATATCAGAACTTTGTGGCCAGCGCCTACTGGATGAGCGTTTGCTCACATTACCCCACGCAGTGTTTGCCGTGCAGCGCCAATCTTGCGTATATTCCCGACCCTGCGCCTCGCCAGATTTTTGACAACAGACTGATCCGATGAAGACCTATATCTACTACCCCGGCATGGAGGTACGCGACGAGCTCTGGCTCAAATTTGCCCTGCTCTATCTGGAGCGGCTTGCCTTTGTCTTCACCGTCAGCGAAAAGAGCGGTCTCACCGCCCTGCTCGATACCCTTCAACAGCAGACCGATCTGCTGGCCGAGCGGCCCGATGCCGCCTTCTTTGCCGCCATTACCCCGCAACTGGAGAGCCAGATAAGCGGCCTGGTGGCCCCCGATTTCGTCCGCCACAAGGTGTTTGGCAACAAGGAGCTGATTGGTCGCTGGCGTCAGGAGGCCAACCACGACTGCTTCTGCCCGGATCAGGTGGGGCTGGAGCGGCTGCACGGCTTTTGCCTTACTCACGGCTTTGCGACCCGGGATGAGGGGGGGATCAGAATGGCGCGACGCTTTGCCAACCTGATCTCCATGCGCCTTGCCCGTGAGTGGGCACTCGCCAATGACGGGGCGCTTATTACCGATCACGACTATCTCGACCGCCTGCTCCATCTGCTCGAATCCCGCTACCACAATCGCGGCGGTCAGGATTGCTTCCTCCTCGAGATCCCGTTGCAAGTGCCCACTCACCTGGCCGACATTCCGTTTGCAGAGCTGATTGCCCTGCGCGGGCGCAGCGGCTTTCGCCAGCAGTTGGCCGAATTTCATCTGGCCCTCGACAACCTGCTCACCATGCTGGGTAGCGGCTATGCCGACCCGGCGACCCTGACCCGCTTTGAGCAGGCTCAACAAGGGCTCAATCAACTGCTCGGGCCCGAGACCCTCAGCATGCCACTCACCACCCTGGTCAGCACCAGCCTGCCCGCCGTAGCCATGCTCCACCAGTTAAAGGCGAGCCACCCCGAAAGCACCCTCATCTTCCATCCCATCAAGAAGAGCCACTTTCACCAACGCAAGAGCCAGCACTTCTTCACCCGGCTCGGTCATCTGCGCCAACAGGGCTGAATTGGCGGAATGAAAAAGGGGTTGGCATCTGCCAACCCCTCTCGTTTTCTGCGGCCTACCAATCATCACCCCGGTGATTGGCCCGCTCTTGCGCCTGCCTTCGCGCTTCCATCGCCCTGTCACGGCGGATATTGGCAGGGGTACAGGCAAACTGTTTCTGATAGCAACGCGCAAAACTCTCGGAAGCAGGTTCGAAAGGTGAATAGAACCCGGTACGTTCAGGAGAAACATGGTGATCACCATGATTGGTTGTGGCACAACCCGAACTCATCAGCACCAGCAAGGGACACAGAACACGCAGCACAAGAGAACTCCCGATTGGATTTGAATGAATTCGTAATTATTCACAAATTAATTCATCCAATCAAATATTGATGCATTTCAAAAAGTTAATTACATTCACCTCAATGGCTGTCGGCAAAACGCTCAACGGGTGATGGTGCCGGCATCACCGTCAGGATGCACCACGCGAAACTCGATACGATCGCTGTTTCCTGCTTCATCGACCACCACCAACTGGTAGCGCCCCGCCACGCTCAGCACCTGATCCCCGTCCCAGCGCAGCCGCTGGCCGTTGAGAAACCAGGCTGGCTTGCCAACACCGCCGAGCACCTTGGGCTGCAACCGGTAACGCTGACTGCGGATAAGGTTGCCCTCCCCCAGCGCCATGATGCGAATTGGAGCTTGCTGCTCGGCGCTCTGCCCTTCCCCAGCACAACCACTTGCCAACAGCGCCTGTCGTCGCTCGCCGGGCGTTCGCCACGGCTCCAGTGACAATGGCCAGAGCGCCCGAAAACCGGATTGCGCCGCATCCTGGCAGCGGGCCAGGGTCGGCTTGCCCTCGGCGGTCAGCGCCACTTGGCGCAGCGGCGAGGGCCAGTCCATGGGATCCGGCAATGTGGGGGGATCGCGCCCTTCCAGCAACCAGGCGCTCTGACGCTGCAAACAAACCTCAGGCAAGGTCGCGCTCGCCTTGCGCCCCAGCGGCCAGCAGACCTCAGCCTCGCTCACCGTGTTGGGCTGGGCCGACAGAGGGCTGTTGTCAGCCAGCCGCGAGTAGACCGAAAGCAGCAACGGCACCGCCGCGCTCTGACCGTAGAAACCGGGCATGGGGGTACCGTCGGGGCGCCCAAGCCAGACGCCTATGGTCCAGCGACCGGAGACCCCCATCGCCCAGCTGTCGCGATAGCCATAGCTGGTGCCGGTCTTCCAGGCCAGTCGGTTGACCCGGCCGGTCGCCTCGCTGGCAAAGGGCTGATCCGCGCGCCCCTGCGCGCTCAATATTTGCCAGATGATCCAGGCTGCCCCCGGGCTCAGCAAGGGGCGCGACACCACCTGCTGCCCCGCCAACCAGACCGGCATCGCCACCTGCCCCTGCCGGGTCAGCGCGCTGTAGAGCGCCACCAGCTGCTCGAGTCGAATGCCCGCCGCCCCCAGCGCGATGGCTGGGTTGGGCTTGTCGGAGAGCGCCAGCCGCACTCCGGCGTTGTCGAGGCGACTGACCAGTTTGTCCGGCCCAAGCGCCTCCAGCACTTGCACCGCCGGCACGTTGAGGGATTGCTGCAGCGCCTGCGCAAGGGTCACCGGCCCCTGAAAGGCGCCGGAGAAATTGGCGGGGCGATAATCAGACCCCAGTCTCGGCGCATCGGAGAGCAGGGAGGCCGAATGCACCAACCCTTCATCCATGGCCAGACCGTAGATAAAGGGCTTGAGGGTGGAGCCGGGAGAGCGGATCGCCTGCACCATGTCGAGGTAACCGTGGCGGCGCAAATTGCCATACTCGGCGCTGCCCACGTAGGCGCGCACCGCCATGGTTTTGTTATCTACCAAGAGCAACGCCGCTGAGGTCTGCTCGGGGAAGCGGCGAATGTAGCTCGCCACCCGCCCCTCCAACCAACGCTGCAGATCACCGTCGATGGTGGTGTGCACTAGCGCCCCGGCCTGATTGTCAGCGGCAAGGCGGGCAAAGAGCGGCGCCTCCATCGGCGTGAAGTGACCTCGGGCCAGCACCGGCTCGATACGTCCCTCCAACCACACCTGTTCGGGCCAGACACCCTGAGCCACCAGCCGCTGCATTACCTTGTCACGGGCGGCGCGGGCCCGCTCGGGATGCCGGTCCGGCCGGTTGCGGCTAGGGGCCTGCGGCAGCACCGCCAGCAGCGCCGCTTCGGCATGGGTCAGCTTGGCGGCGCTCTTACCGAGATAGGCAAAACTTGCCGCCTGCACCCCCTCCAGATTACCGCCAAACGGCGCCCGGTTGAGGTAGACGGTGAGCAGGGTGCGCTTGTCGTAGTGCCACTCCAGCTGCAGCGCACGCACCATCTGGCGCAGCTTGCCGGGCACGCTCCTGTGGTAGGGCTCGATAAGACGCGCCACCTGCATGGTGAGAGTCGAGCCGCCTGACACGGCGCGCCCGTAGCGCAGCCACTGCCAGACCCCGCGCACCATGGCCACCGGATTGACCCCGGGATGACGCCAGAAGTAGCGATCCTCGTAGCCGAGCAGCGCCTCGATATAGCGGGGGGAGACCTGCGCCAGGGTCACGGGGTAACGCCACACGCCGCTGGTATCGGCAAAGGCGCGCAGCGGTCGCCCCTTCATGTCGAGCACCACCCGTGCGTAGGCAGGGTCGAGTGGCGGCGGCGGGAAGAGTCGATCCAGCGCCAGCAATGACAGGAGCAGTGCTACAACGCCCAGCACCGAGCAACGCAGCCAGCGTGGCAGACGGCCCAGCCAACGCCGACAGGCGCGGCCACTGCGGCGAAGCCTCAGCCAACCGCGCTGCCATAAAGTGAGCTGGTGGCCCCGCTCGAGGGAGGGGGCGTTGCTCAGCGGTCGTCTGCGACCCATCAAGCGCCAGCTACTCAGAGATAACGACCTCGTGAATATCCTCCCCCACGGCCCGCAGCTCGGGTCGGTACATATCCTCCACCTGAGTCGGTGGCACCTGATAGCGACCCGGCGTCACCGCCCGCATCAGGTAGACCAGCTGCTGGTTGCTCCCCTCACTCAGATCCAGCGCCGCCGTATAGCGGTCGTCGCGAAACTCCTGATGCTTGAGATAGTCGTTCCACTCACT
Organism: Aeromonas sp. Y293-4; assembly: GCF_027705905.1. Lineage (NCBI taxonomy): Bacteria > Pseudomonadati > Pseudomonadota > Gammaproteobacteria > Aeromonadales > Aeromonadaceae > Aeromonas > Aeromonas sp. Y293-4. The sequence continues at coordinate 237,458 of NZ_JAPDCI010000001.1, forward strand.
CTGCCACGCCGGTTTCCCCTCGATGGAGAGCTCTTCGAGCTTGATGCTGTTGCCAAGGGCCGGGTTCTCCAGCTCGAAGCCAGCGGGCACCATCTCTACCAGCAGGGCATCGGGCACCGCCGACTCACTGCTGACGTTGAGCCGCACCACCACCAGATCGCCTACCTTCACCTTGGCCAGATCGAACGGCTGACCGTCGCTATTGAACCAGCTGCGGGTCACGCTTATCCCCTGACTCAACCGGGTAGGAGCCTGCTCGGGATAGCCGATGAGAGTACGCTGCACATAGAGGGATCCCTTGCCCTCATTGGTAACCACACTGGCCGCCAGTGCCTCGGGGGCCCCCAGTTGCAACGGGGCCGAACCGCTCAAGGCTTCGATGCCAGAGGATGAGGCGACCTTGGCCTGCCAGTCGACGGCCGGATCGAAGCGGGCGATTCGCAACAAGGCGAGCCGCTCTTGGGTGCTGAGCCACTGACGGTGAGCCAGGGTATCGGCCACCTTGGCGCTGAGATCAGGCCAGCGCTCCGCAGCCAGCTTGTGCTGGCGCAGCAAGGAGAGCTCAAGGGCCTGATCGCGCAGCGGTGAGCCGTAATCCCCCAGATAGTCATCCCCGCGTTCGGTCGCCAATGCCCGGCTGAGGGCCTTGGCGGCGTTCTGCTCATCCCCCATGGCCGAGAGCGCCAGCGAGAGGTGGAGCAGCGGCAAACCGGAGCGAGCGTGATCGGCCTGCTGCTCCCAGATAAGTCGCAGGGTAGCGAGCGGCGCCTTGCCCACCCGGGCCAGCACATAGGCGCTGTAAGCCTGATAGGCCAACCGGCTGTGCTCGGGGGCACTGCTCCAGCGCTCACCATACTGACTGTCGGTGAGATAGCTTTGCAGCCGGTTCAAAGCCTGATTGAGCATGGCCTCCGGCACTGCATCGCCTGCCTCCTTGCGCGCCAGCAGATAGTCAGCGGCATAGGCGGTGAGCCACTGCTCCTCGTCGGAGCGACCATCCCACAGGCCAAAGCCACCGCTTGGCAGTTGCAACCGCTGCAGCCGCTGTAGCAGGGCGCGTTGCACATCCGCCTCGCTCGCTGCTTTCTTGCCCTCTGCGGGTTTGCTCCAAGCGATGCGCTCATCTGCCGTGGTCAGCAGATAGGGCCAGGCACGGGACAAGGTCTGCTCCAGACAGGCGTAGGGGTAATCGGCCAGCGCCTGCCACTGGGCTGCCGGATCCCAGGGGGGAGTGCCGGAGAGGCTGAGCAGCCCCTGCAGGTTGGCGCGATCCAGACCGGCCAGCTCAGCTGGCGCAAAGCTCATCTGTTGGCCGGGGGCCAGCATCTGGTAACGCTGGCGAGTCTCGGCTGGCCAAGGGGAGCGCAGCGGCAGAGACCAGTCGCGGCTGATGGCAAAATCCTTGCCGCTAGCCGCCAACTGCAGGCTTGCCACACCCCTCGCCCCGGTCACGGTGAGCGGCAGGGTCAACCACTGCTCTTCGCCATTTTTAAGGGACAGAGTGCCGGGCAGCTCGCCATTTGCCTTGAGCCCGCCATTGAGGGTCCAGGCAAGGGATAGGGTCTGATCCTCGCCGCTCATGTTGCGCAGCTGCACCAGCGCCCGGGTCTCATCCCCTCTGGCGCCAAAGCGCGGCCAGCCAATCTCGGCCACCAAGGGCGCCACCACCTTGACGGCGCGCTCGGCCTCCCCGACTTGCTGTTCGTTCCAGGCCAGCGCCATCAGAGCCAGTTCGCCGTTGAAGTTGGGCAAATCGAGCGGGATCACCGCCTTGCCCTGCTGGTCAAAACTCACCTCGCCACTCCAGAGCGCGGCGATCTCGACCCGGCTCTCCAGCGCACCACCCTTTTTCAGCGGCGCACGGTCGCCCCCATAGTTGAGGCGGGCCAGCTTGCCATCCTGCGGCGGGATCACTTGCCCGTAGTTGTCGAACAAATCTAGGGAGAAGCGCTTGCGGCCAAAGAAGATCTCGAACGGGTCGAGAGGCTGGTAATCGCTGATGTTTAGCACGCCCCGATCCACCGCCGCCAGCACCACCCGCCCTTGGCTATTGGGGATGGAGGTGGCGGTCACTTCCAGCCGGGTAAGCGGCACGGCTTTGTCCGGCGCGCTCAGGGTGAGCGGCAGACGGCGCGCTTCCCGATCCAGGGTGAGCGGCACCAGCCCGACCGAGCGCAGGCTCTGCCCCTGCTGCTTGCCAGCCGGTTTGGAGGCGCTGTCTGGCGCGGCGATCTGGGCCGAAATGTGCAGATCATGGCGCTGCCACTCGGGGCTGACCGGGATCTCGAACTCGCCGCGGGCATCCTTGGCATCGCCACTGGCCCCCTTGAGCTCGATACGCTGCCACCAGCGCAGGCCGTCGCCATCTTCCACCAGCAGCAACCCCTTGCCGGGGCGCGGGGCCACCAGGGTCACCTTGGCCTTGTCACCCGCCTGATAGGCGCGCTTGTCGAGGGTGATGGCAATCTTGTCGGGCCGCGCCTGCTCGCCACCGCCGCCCCAGGCGTAACTGCCGATCTCCACCCGCAGGCTCGATTGATGGCCCTGACTGTTCTCCACCTCCAATCGATACCAGCCCGCCGCCAGTTGCAGCGTGAGCGGGGTCGGCCCCTTGCCATCCAGCTGCAGGGTCTGCTCCTGCTCCAGATAGGGCTGGCTGTTGAACTCGTACTTCCACCCCTCGCCATCGGCGTAGTGCCAGTAGTAGTCGCGGTACTCGTTGATAAGGCGCACCTTCACCGCCCCCGCCACCGGCTGGCCTCGCTCATCGAGGTTGAGTATCTGGAAGGGGAGCGGCTTGCCCCCCTCTACCCGCTCCGCCACAAAATCGGCCTTGAGCGCCGGCCACTGGCTGCCCGCGGGCCAGCCATACTGGGTGCGGCTGCGATTGACGGCGCGGCCACCAGGCTCGGCGAGCGACACCCGATAGGCCACCTCCAGCGGCCCGAGGGCGCGCACCCCATCGAGCTCATCAGCAAGCGAAAAAGTCCCCTGCCCCTGCGCATCGAGGGTGAGACTCCGCGCCTCGAGATCCTTGGCCTGCTCGGCGAGCAGTACGTCACCCAGCGTGAACTCCTGCCATTGGGTGAAAGGCATGGTAGCGCGGCTGATTTTTACCTCCGCCTTAGCCTTGGTTGCGCTCGCAGGGGCGCCATAGAGATAGTCCCCTTGCAGCGGCAGGATGAGAGCGGCGTCCAAATCCGTCACTTCACCATCCGGCCCCTTGCCAAGCTGCAGTTTCAACCGCTCCGGCAGAAACTCCTCCACCAAAAAGGGCCACTCGAAACGACTGCCAGCGGCGGTCTTGAGGTTAATGGTCCAGCGCCCGAGCGGCGCATCGTCCGGCAGACGCAAGCCGTAATGGGCCGCGCCCAAATTGTCCGGCAGCAGCCGCTTCTGTTCGAGCAGCTGACCATCCGGCTGTTTCACCTCCAGTTCCACCGCCATACCGGGCAGCAGCTGGCCATCCTGCCCCTTGAGCAAGATCTCGCTGTCGAGCCGCTCGCCGGGGCGATAAAGGTCGCGCCCGCTAAAGAGATACAACTGCTGGGCCTGCCAGGGCTGGGTGCCGAGATCGAAGGTGGAGAGATCGAGCGCAGCCCCGTCGAGGCGCAGCACCGCCAGATGGTTGCCCTGTTCGGCCAGTAGCAGGCGAGCCCCCTGCACCTGGTCAAAGCGCCGATGACCACGGTTGTCAGTCTGTTGCACCTGGAGCCGGTTGCCCTTCTCGTCGAGCAGGGAGAGCTGCACATCCTTGAGGGGGTCGGCACTGGCCAGGGAGCTCACGAACACCTCCAGCTGATCGCGGTAACGACGGGCACTGAGCCCCATATCGCTCACCGCGAAATAGGTGGTCTCCTTGCGCCAGTCGTAGTTGCCAAGGGGCGACATCACCGCAAAGTAGACGCCAGCCTCCGCCAGCTGCGGCTCCTTCACATTGATGAGGCGGGTCTCGCGCCGGTTGGCATCAAGCTCCAGCGCATAGCGGCCACTGAATACCCGCTTGGCCCGCTGGGTGATCTGCTCAAGCTCCCAGTTACCCATGCCGGCACCGGGGCGATACTCCGCCAGAAAACGGGGCAGATATTCCGCATCGACCCGAAAGAAATCGATATTGACCTCGTCCACGTTGACCGCGCTGATGGGCAAGCGAAGTTCCTGACGCAGCGGCAATACCATGCCACTGGCGGTAAAGGAGGCTCCCGCCTCCAGCGGGCGGGTCTTGAGGGTCCAGCTCTGGGGGGATGGGCCCAGCCCCGTCTTGAGGCTCACTTCATAGCTCTTGTCGGGCTGAACGTTCGGGAAATAGAGGGTGCGACCATCGTCGGCGAGGATCCACTCCCCCTGCACCTGCTTGCCCCCCTCACTGACCGCAAGCCAGCTCTGCCAATTGGCCTTGGGCGACAGGGGGCCGGAGAAGACCAGCGCCAGCGCCGGGGCATCGCGATATTGGCGGGCATTGGCCTGCACTACAGAAGTTGGCGCCCCGGCCTCCTGCTGGGCAGTGGATTCTGTGGTCGGTACTTGGCTGGTGGGTTTGTCAGGGCCGCAGCCAGACAGCAAACCGACTACCCCGCAAAGCAGCAGGGTTGACCAGCGGCGGCGCAAAGCGTCGGTTCCAGCGGTAGAGCGGTGAGAAGCAGAGGGAGAGTCGAAGAGGCGCATAGGTTCCATCCCGAGTTGGAGCGCTGCAAACGCAGCGTGGCTGGAAACAGGATAAGGCATCCTGCTCACCCGACACAAAGCTCATTACCCGAATGGACACAATTCCGCCCCCCAGCAGCACGAGAACCCCCTTGCCCACCGATCCAGTGCGGCAAGGGTTGTCATCTAGTCGTGGCTGGTCTCGTTTTTTGCTCCGCCTTTGAACCAGCGAAACAGGATGGCCATGACGGCCGCCAGAAACAGCACCAGCGAGGTAATCAGCAGGGCCCGGGTCAACAGTTCGCTGTGGTGGAGGAAGAAGGGTGTATTCATCGCCAGTTTGCCCACCAAACTGAGGCAGAGCGCCCACATAAAGGCACTGGCAAAGCTGGCTACGCACATCCGCAGCACGCTCAGGCGGCCAATCCCCATCAGCATGGGGGTCAGCACCCGCACAAACGGGATAAAACGGGAGGAGAACATCGCCAGAAAACCGTACTTTTTCAGCAGCCGGGTCGCCTTGGGCAGGCTGTCGGGAGGCAACATCCGTTCGATATGATCCATAAAGCGGGTGCGCTGCAGTGCCCGTCCCTGCCAGTAGGCGAGCACGGAACCTATGCCAGCAGCCAACGGCAGACAGACAAGGGTCACTTCGGGGCCAAACACCCCCATGCCCACCAACCCACCGGCCAGCAGTACCAGGCTGTCCCCCGGCAGGGGCAGGAAGACGAATGCGGACTCCAGCAGCAGTACCAGCATCAGGCAACTGATCAGCAGGGGTACCGCCTGCATCTGAACCAGGGCGTCAAAATCCTGATGCCAAATGGCCATCAGCATATCCAGCATGTCACTCTCCCTACTACACGGTTCATCATGAACGAGGCAGGGGTTATAGCACCCATCCCCTGAACAAAACGTTAATTTTGTCCGGCACAGGAAATAAAGTGTGTCGAAATATTGCTGCAATTAGGGAATGCAAGGAGGGCGAAAAGCAGAAACAAAAAGCCCCTCATCTTGCACGCACAAGGGAGAGGGGCAAACAGGCACAGAAATAAAACGGTTACTCGGCGATGGCCATCTGCCAGGTTTTGAAGCCGCCGGAGAGATTCTTCACTTTAAAGCCGTGTTGGCTCAGCAGGCGACAGGCGACATGGCCGCGCAGCCCGACCTGACAGCTGATCAGCAGCTCTTTCTCTTTGGGCAACTCATGGAGGCGACCACGCAACTCGTCGAGGGGGATATGCAGCGCCCCCGGAATCTGCCCCAGCTTGTCGAGCTCCGGGCCATTGCGCACGTCCACCACCAGCTGATGGGGGTTACGAGCCTGCACCTCGGCCACGTGGCAGAGCAGGGTGTCCCCTTTCAGATGGTTGCTCGCCACAAAGCCCGCCATGTTGATCACATCCTTGGCCGATCCAAAGGGCGGCGCATAGGTGAGCTCCAGATCCTGCAGGTCAAACACGGTGAGACCGGCGCGCTGGGCCACCGCCAGCACGTCGATGCGCTTGTCGATGCCATCCTTGCCGATGGCCTGGGCACCGTAAATCTTGCCATCCGGGGCAAACAGCAGCTTGAGGCTGACCGGATGGGCACCCGGGTAGTAACCGGCGTGGCTGCCCGGATGGACATAGACCTTCTCGAACGGCAATCCCAGTTGCACCAGTCGCTTCTCGTTGAGGCCGGTGCTGGCCACCGCCAGATCGAACAGCTTGCAGATGGCGGTCCCTTGGGTCTTCTTGTAGGTTTCGCTTCGGCCCAGCATATTGTCGGCGGCGATGCGCCCCTGCCGGTTGGCCGGGCCCGCCAGCGGGATCAGCACAGATTCGCCGGTGACGAAGTCAATCTCTTCCACCGCATCCCCTACCGCATAGATGAAGGGATCCGAGGTACGCATCCCGGCATCCACCTTGATGCCGCCCCGTGGGCCCAGCTCCAGCCCCGCCTTGGCGGCGAGCAGGGTTTCCGGCTTGACGCCGATGGCGAGGATCAAGAGACCGGTATCAAGATGGGAACCGTCATTGAGGGTCAGGCGCAGGCCACCGCTTTTGGCGGTCGGCACGGCGGAGGTCTTCTCGGCAGGCAGATCCAGACTCTCGATGGCGGTGAGGCCGGTGCGCAGGCGCAGGTCAATCCCCTCTTCCCGGATGCGGGCATGGAGCATGTTGGCCATCTCCTTGTCCACCGGTGCCATCACCTGATCGGCCAGCTCCAGCAGGGTGACATCCAGCTTGCGCTGATGCAGCGCCTCCATCATCTCCAGCCCGATAAAGCCGCCGCCCACCACGGTAACGTGGCGCGGCTGATCGTGATGCAGGGCCGCCAGAATGCGATCCATGTCCGGGATGTTGCGCAGGGTATAGACATGGGGGCTGTCGATACCGGGGAAGGGAGGACGGATCGGCGCAGCCCCCGGGCTCAGCAGCAGCACATCGTAATGCTCGCGCTGCTCTTCACCGGTTTGCAGGTTGCGCACCAGCAAGGTCTTGCCCGCCTTGTCGATCTCAATCACATCGTGGAAGACCCGCACATCGACGTTGAAACGGCGCTTGAAACTCTGGGGAGTCTGCAGCAGCAAGGCATCCCGGTCGGGGATATCGCCCCCGATGTGATAGGGCAGACCGCAGTTGGCGAAGCTGACAAACTCGCCCCGCTCGAACATCACGATCTCTGCCTCTTCACTCAAACGACGAGCACGAGCCGCCGCCGATGCGCCCCCCGCGACACCACCGATAATCAGGATCCGTTTCATCTGCAAGACTCCTCATACATGATAATGGGCAATAAATTAGACTTTTCTAATTTAGAATTCAATGAAATTTTGTTTCACACCATTTTGCAGTATTCTTGCAACCCCGACGGTTGCTTAACAGGATGTTGTTTGTTCATGTCGTCTACCGCACTCAGTCATCTTCCTCCTGCCCTCCAGACGCCGCTCTTTTTCCGTCTGGATCTGCGCAGTCAACGGCTGGTCGCCCTGACCGACGTGATGCAAACCCCGCTCTACTGGCTCGACGAACCGCGCGCCCCCTGGCCTGCCCAGCTGCCCGATGCCCTGCGCCTGCCCATCGAACAACTGTTGGCCAACGGCCATGGCGGCAAGATCACCGTGCGCTTTGCCAGCCAGTTGTGGCATATCGCCCTCGCCCACGAGCAGGATGGCTTCTGGCTCATCTGTCTGCAGAACCTTCGTCAGGAGCCCATCGCCGACCTGGCATTGCAACTGCCGCGCCTCAGCCAGATGGCGAGCCAGCAGCAGTATGCGCCCCTGCTCGAGGCCCTTAAAGAGAGTTTGGGGGCCGATCGGCTCATCCTCTGGCACTATCAGGCCAACGGCGATCTCGGCAGCGAACAACTCACCCCAGTGTTCACCCTGGGGGTCGAGGCGCTCTACCCCATTCGTGGTGACAGCCGCTATATCCGCGCCCTGCGTACCCGCAAATCGTTGAGCTTCTCGGAGGCCGCCCACCAGCCGATGCTGAGCAATCACCTCTATCTGACCAGTGCCGGTGTGCGCTCACGCCTCGATGGTGCCTTGCTGGAGCAGGACAAGCTGTTCGGGGTGCTGAGTCTGGAGTATCTCGATCCCACCCCGCTTAGCGAGGAGATGTTGCAGCTGGTGCGCAGCAGCGCCCAGCTGCTCGGCCACTGGCAGCCGCAACCGGAAGAGCACCGCGCCGAGCTGGCCCTCCCGCCCGAACTGCACCAACAGACCGGCATCGACTACTGCAAGACGCTGGTAAGCTGGGCCATGAGCGCCAGCGGTGCCCGGGTGGGCTGGATCGGCGAGTTCCAGCCCCGTGGTCAGGATCTCTGGATCATCCCCCGCTGCGTCATCAACGAAGAGATCTGCTCCACCCTCAAGCCCATCCAGCTCGACCCCGGCCCCGCTCAGGAGCTGTTCCAGCATGGTCAGGCCATCTATGTGGAAGATCTGCCCGTGCGCTATCCCAAAGCGACCCGGCTGCTCGCCCTCAATGCCAGCGCCTACATCGGCATTCCGCTCCATGGCCAGAGCGGCGCCCCCATTGGCCAGATCACCCTGCTGCTCGATACCCCCCTTGAGGAGCCCGAACAGCTTCTGGATCTATTGAGCAGCCAGCACGAGCGGGCCGCCATCGAACTCAAGCGCCTCGCAACCGACGATGCCCTGCGGCTGGCCGAGGTAGCCTTTAATACCCACGATGGACTGATTGTGATGGATCACAACGGCATCATCCTCAAGGTCAACCACTCCTTCAGCCGGATCACCGGATTTGGCGAGGTAGAGGTGATCGGTCACTCCATTCGCAAGCTGCGTCCCACCTACTACGGGGATCATCTCAAGGAAGATGTCAGCCGCACCGTCAACGAGCAGGAGTTCTGGCTCGGGGAAGAGCGCTGCCTGCACAAGGATGGTCACCTCTTTCCGGTGCGCTTGATGGTGAACGGCGTCAAGGATGAGCAGGGAGAACTGAGCCACTTTATCTGCAGCTTCTACGACATCACCCAGGAAAAAGAGGCGGCCAGACATATCGAGCAGCTCGCCTACTACGACGATCTCTGCGGTCTGCACAACCGCCGCAGCCTCAACCATATTTTGCAGCAGACCCTGAGCGCCTCCAACGGCCAGTGGGGCGCCCTGCTGCTGGTGGATCTCGACAACTTCAAGTCGATCAACGACTCCCTCGGTCACGCCTGCGGCGATCTGCTGCTGCAGGCCGTGGTGCAGCGTTTCAGGGAGCTGCCCCAGGACAATCTGGTGCAGGCGCGCATCTCGGGGGATGAGTTTGCCCTGCTCTTTACCCAGCTGGGACAAGGGGAAGTCACCGCCAAAATTCTGGCAGAGCACTTCGCCCGCGAGCTGATGGGGCTGTTTCGCACCCCGTTCGACATCGGCGATCACAAACTGCACTGCAGCGCCTCGGTGGGGATCAGCCTCTTCTCCGGCAACGAGACGGATCATCTGGTCCTGATGCAACAGGCCGACACCGCAACCCACATGGCCAAGCGCGCCGGTCAGGGCCACTACGTCTTCTTTACCGAGGCGATGGCCCAGCATGAGAAGAACCGGCTGACCCTTACCAATGAGCTGCGCGATGCCCTGCGTCACCACGAGCTGCAACTCCACTACCAACCGCAATACCGGGTCGACAATGGCTCGCTGTCGGGTATCGAGGCGCTGCTGCGCTGGCAGCGCAGCGACGGCACCATGGTACCGCCCGGGGAGTTTATCCCCATCGCCGAAGAGACCAGCCTGATCCTCGAAATCGGCTACTGGGTGATGAAGACCGCCTGCGCCCAATACAGCTTCTGGCTCAACCGTGGCCTGCAGATCCCCCATCTGTCGGTCAACGTCAGTGCCCGCCAGTTCCACACCCAGGGCTTCGTACAACAGGTGGAGTACATCTTGCGCGACACCGGTGTGCCCCCCTCCCGCCTGCTGCTGGAGGTGACCGAATCGGTAGTCTTGGAGAATCGGCAGGAGAGTATTGCCAGAATGCGCCAGCTCAAGGAGCTCGGCATCCTCATCTCCATCGATGACTTCGGTACCGGCTACTCGTCGCTGGCCTATCTGCGGGATCTGCCCGCCGATGAGGTGAAGCTGGACAGAAGCTTCATTCAGACCCTGGTACACAGCGAACAGGACAGAGCCATCGTCAAGGCGATACTCGATCTGGCCCAGGTCTTTCGTTTTACCGTCACCGCCGAAGGGGTGGAAGAGGAGGCGCAGCTGGCCATCCTCAAAGCACTGGGATGCCAGCATTATCAAGGGTTTCTCACCAGTCGGCCGCTCACCGTCAAGGGGCTGGAGCAGCTGCTTGGCAGCCGGGCGCCGGACTAAAGGTGTAGGATCAATAGGGGTTTATGTAATAAAATAACGGCCTGCTCGAATCGTTGGAGTTGTTTATGTCTGTCATTAATCGGATCCCTGCCGTTGAAATCAGCCAGCCAGCCGGAGCTCACGGCACCGTTGGCCGGATCCATTCCGTCGAAACCTGCGGCACTGTCGATGGCCCGGGAATACGCTTTATCGTATTCATGCAAGGCTGCCTGATGCGCTGCAAGTACTGCCACAACCGCGATACCTGGGATACCGAAGGTGGCCGCGAAGTGACCGTACCGGAGTTGATGAGTGACATCACCAGCTATCGCCACTTCATGAATGCCTCCGGCGGTGGCGTGACAGCGTCCGGCGGTGAAGCCATGCTGCAACCGGCTTTCATTACCGAACTCTTTACCGCCTGCAAAGAGAAAGGGATCCACACCTGTCTCGACACCAACGGCTTCGTCCGTCATCTCGACGAACAGGTGGACAAGCTGCTCGACCAGACCGATCTGGTGCTGCTCGACATCAAACAGATCAATGACGAGAAACACATTCCACTGACCCACGTCAGCAACAGATACACCCTGGAGTTTGCCCGCTATCTGGCAGCCAAAGGCAAGACCATGTGGATCCGCTACGTGGTGGTGCCGACCTGGAGCGACGACGACGAGAGCGCCGAAGGGCTGGGCCAGTTCATCGCCGAGCTGGGCGAGAGCGTGGAGAAGGTGGAGCTGCTCCCCTACCATGAGCTGGGCAAACACAAGTGGGACGTGCTGGGAGACCCGTACGAGCTGAGCGGGATCAAGCCCCCCAGCAAGGAGACCATGGAACGGGTCAAGGGCATCCTCGGCAAGTACCACAACAACGTCAAATATTGATGGTAAAAGCAGGCTGATTCGTCAGCCTGCTCTGCTATGGGGCGGTCGGGAAGGCCGCCCGGACTCTACTGCATGAATGGACGACAAGATGAGTGAAGGACAACTCGCCGCCCTCCTGATCTGGCTGGTACTGCTGGCCTTCAGCCTGCGCCGCTCCCTGTGGCAGACCCTCCATGACAACCCCCTCTATCAGCACCTGCTGCTGGGCAGTGCCATCGCGCTGGTGCCGCTCTGGTATCTAAGGGCCGGTCTGCATGAGGGACTGGAGGTCCATTTTCTCGGGCTCACCTCCCTCACCCTGCTGCTCGGCTGGCGGCTGGCGTTGCTCGCCCCCTGCCTGACCCTGCTGGTGCTCGGTTACTTCGGCGTCACCAATCTGGCCGATTTTGGCTGGCAAGCGCTGGTTGGCATCGCCCTGCCGGTGGCCACCAGCTGGCTGCTGTTTCTGGCCAGCTGGGCCTGGCTGCCGCGCCATCTCTTTGTCTATATCTTCGTGGCCGCCTTTCTCGGCGGCGCCATCACCATCTCGGTCAAGGTGGCCGCCAGCGCATTGCTGATGGGGCTGAGCGACAGCTACCCCTGGCACACCATCACGGCGGATTACCTCTCCATCTGGCCACTGCTGCTGTTTCCCGAAGCCCTGCTCAACGGCATGGCGATGACGGTGCTGGCCATCTACCGCCCCCACTGGGTCAATACCTTCTTCGACCGCACCTATCTGGGCAAGTAACGCTCTCTTTCCTGATCTGCGCCCATAAAAAAGGAGAGGCCATCGCCTCTCCTTTTGGTATTCAACATGTTGCCAAATCCCGGCTTAGTGCAGCTTCAGGGTCGGGCGCAGTACCCGGTTGATGCGACCCACCAGCATGATGAGGCCGGTCTTGACGTAGCCGTGCAGGGCGATCTGGTGCATCCGGTAGAGGGAGATGTAAACCAGACGGGCAATGTAGCCCTCCACCATCATGGAGCCGCGCATCAGGTTGCCCATCAGGCTACCCACGGTGGAGAAGCGGCTGAGGGACACCAGCGAACCGTGGTCGTGGTAGAGGTAGGGCTTCATCTCGCCGCCGTTCATCTTGGCCAGGATGTTCTTGAACGCCTGGCTGGCCATCTGGTGGGCAGACTGGGCGCGCGGCGGCACGAACTTGCCATCCGGCTGCGGGCAGGCGGCGCAGTCACCGATGACGAAGATGTTCTCGTCACGGGTAGTCTGCAGGGTCTCTTTCACCACCAGCTGGTTGATGCGGTTGGTCTCAAGACCGGCGATATCCTTCATGAAGTCAGGTGCCTTGATACCGGCCGCCCACACCATCAGATCCGCTTCAATCAGCTCGCCATCCTTGGTGTGCAGACCGTCGCTGGTCGCTTCGGTGATCATGGTGGCGGTACGCACGTCCACACCCAGCTTGACCAGCTCCTGATGGGCGGCGCCACTGATGCGCTCCGGCAGAGCCGGCAGAATGCGCGGGCCCGCTTCCACCAGGGTCACCTTCAGGCTGTCGGTGGTGAGGTTCTTGAAGCCGTAGGCGTAGAGCTGCTCGACCGCGTTGTAGAGCTCGGCAGAGAGCTCGACGCCGGTGGCGCCGCCGCCGACGATGGCAATCTTCACCTTATCGCCCGGCTTATATTCGGTGGCGAACTGCAAGAAGCGGTTCATCATGCTGTTGTGGAAACGGTGCGCCTGGGAGGGGCTATCGAGGAAAATACAGTTATCCTTGATGCCCTTGGTGTTGAAGTCGTTGGAGACAGAACCGATGGCCATCACCAGATAGTCGTAGGGCAGCTCGCGCTCGTTGACCACGATGTCGCCATTGTCGTCGTGGATCGGGGCCAGCACGATGCGTTTATCGTCACGCTTGATGTCGGTCAGGGTGCCGAGCTGGAAGTCGAAACCGTGGTTCTTGGCGTGAGACTGGTAGCTCAGGGCATCGATGCCCGCATCCATGGAGCCGGTGGCTACTTCGTGCAGCAGGGGTTTCCACAGGTGGGTGCGGTTGCGATCGACCAGAGTGATCTTGGCCTTGTTCTTCTTGCCAAGCTTGCGACCCAGACTGGTAGCCAGCTCCAGGCCACCGGCGCCGCCGCCTACAACGACAATATTCATCATGATGATTTTCCTCGGTTCCTCAAAACGAAAGGGAGCCATTGGCTCCCTAAAACGAAATCGGTCGACGTGATGGATCAGGCTTCTTTGAAGGCCTTCATCCGCTGCAGATGATGCGAGATATTTTTGAACTTATGAGTCTCGCGCTCATCCCACACGATGTCGTAATAGTTCTTCAATTCACGTTCAGTGTCCCGATTATCGCGCACTTCATCCTGAACGGAAAGGATACACAGGCAGTTTCCTGAATTTTTCTTACGAAATTCAGTTACACACTTGGTACCGATATCGTCATATTCTTCCGGCCGGTCGATCTTGCCCTGCATGTTCTCTTCCGGATGGAGGTTGGGGTTGAAGATCACCTGGCGAATGCCGCACAGAAAGCCGATGCGCTCGCTCCAGTAGCCGCCAAGACCCACGCCGCAGATCAGCGGTTTGGGATCGGTACTCATATCGAGCTGTTTTTTCACTTCCTTGAGCAGATGGCTCATATCATGACGGGGGTGAACCGTGCTGTAGTGCACGAAACGCACATCATCATCAATAAACTGCAACTGCAGCACTTTCTCGTGATTGCCTGGGCTGGTGGCATCAAAGCCATGCAGATAGATGATCATGGATAAGACCTCAGGATCTGTGTCGGTTTTATCGAAACTACCCCAGCGGCGGCCATGCGCGCCACCAAAACATCCAACTTTCTTGCTTTGGATCACGCCCCCGCCCCCGATTGCGCCCTGCGGCCCGCGAGCGCCGTCACATGCAGAGGGGCGCATTGCGAGCAACGTTATGGTGCCCGGCTATCAAAGTGAGATCGCCAGACCAATAATGATAAACCCCTTACCAATCTGAGATGCCCCCACCTCCTTCCCCTGCCAACAGCCGGACACTTATCTGGCCGGTATGTGACTCATCCCGCAAAAACAAGGCGTTATCGCCAAACGTTTTCTCTCGTGAGCGGCGTTGTGCATGTTTTGTGCACTGACCCGTGCTGCACCGGGTCCCTCTCACTACTGCCGAGGGATCTGGCACCTCTGTCAATACACGAGATCAATGACCGGGAAAGCTGCGGCTTTCACTATCTTGCCTGTAGCAGTTGCGCGGGCTTCAAGGAGTGATCTGTTCATGAACGAGACCAATCCCCCCTCCCCCCGACCGGGTGCGCGCAAGCGCCCGGTGGATGAAGTGGAGCGCATGCTCCCCATGGGCCAACTCTTTACCCTGGGCCTGCAACATGTGCTGGTGATGTACGCTGGCGCCGTGGCGGTGCCACTGGTGATTGGCGGCAGTCTGGGGCTGCCCAAGGATCAAATCTCCTACCTTATCAGTTCGGATCTCTTCTGCTGCGGCATCGTCACCCTGCTGCAATGTGTCGGGATTGGCCGCTTTGCCGGGATCCGGCTGCCGGTCATCATGTCGGTCACCTTTGCCGCCGTGATGCCCATGCTGGCCATCGGAGCCAACCCGGATCTGGGGCTGACGGGCATCTTCGGCGCCACCATCGCCGCCGGTATCATCTCGACCCTGCTGGTGCCGCTGATAGGTCGGCTGATGCCGCTCTTCCCCACCGTCGTCACCGGGGTGGTTATCACCTCCATCGGGATCAGCATCATGCAGGTGGGGATCGACTGGATGGCGGGGGGCAAGGGTAATCCGGAATATGGCAGCCTGCGCTATATCGGCACCAGCTTTCTGGTGCTCGTCTTTATCCTGCTGGTGACCCGCTTCACCAAGGGCTTTTTCAGCAATATCTCGGTGCTGCTCGGGATCATCTTCGGTTTCGTGGTGGCCATCGCCATGGGCGAAGTGAGCCTCGATGGCCTCGGCGAGGCAGCCTGGTTTGCCCCCATAGTGCCCTTCGCCTTCGGCTGGCCCACCTTCGATCCCATCTCCATCGCCACCCTGACGGTGATCATGCTGATCACCTTTATCGAGTCGATGGGGATGTTTCTGGCCCTTGGCGACATCGTCGGCCATCCGGCCAGGCGCGGTGATATCGTGCGCGGGCTGCGGGTGGATGGCATCGGCACCATTATTGGTGGGATATTCAACAGCTTCCCCCACACCTCCTTCTCCCAGAATATCGGTCTGGTGAGCGTGACCGGGGTATCGAGTCGCTGGGTCTGCGTGATGTCGGGGGGGATCCTGCTCGCCTTTGGCCTCATCCCCAAGATGTCGGTGCTGGTCGCCTCCATCCCGCCCTTCGTGCTGGGGGGCGCCGGTATCGTGATGTTCGGTATGGTGCTGGCCACCGGCATTCGCATCCTGGCGCGCACCGATTACAACAGCAACCGTCACAACCTCTATATCGTCGCCATTAGTCTCGGAATTGGCATGATCCCGACGGTCTCCGGGAATTTTTTCCAACAGCTTCCGGCGCAGCTACAACCGCTTTTTCATAGCGGTATCCTGCTGGCCACCATCAGCTCGGTGCTGCTCAACCTCTTCTTCAACGGCTATCAGCCGGATCTGACTCACCAGACCCGTCCTCTGTTCGTTGGTCCCATCAAACCGCAACAAAAGCAGGCATAACAAACAGGCCCCCGGACAGCGAGACTGTCCGGGGGCCTGTTTGTTAATATCACCGCTGACCCAATCAGGCAGGCAACTGCGCGAAGCGTTCTACCGCCTGCGCTACCTGTGCCAGACTCCCCTGCCAGAAGGCGGCCTCACGGATATCCTGCCCCAGATGCTTGGCTACCAGATCTTCGGCGCTCATCCGGCCAGTATCGCGCAACAAGGCACGATAGGCCTCGGCAATGCCCTCTTCCCCCGCCGCCTTGCGGCTCATCAACTGCTGATAGACCCCGAGGCTGAACAGATAACCGAACAGATAGGGATAGTTGTAAAAGCCCAGCCCCGCGATGGAGAAGTGCGCCTTGGCCGCCCAGAACATGGGGTTATAGCGGGTCAGGCTCCCCTCATACCAGCGTCCCCACGCCTCGTCGGTCAACGCCTTGAGCCGCTCTGCCGACACATAACCCTGCGCTCGCTCGGCGACCAAGGCCTGCTCGAAATCGAAGCGAGCCGGGATATTGACCAAGAAGGTGGCCGCGCCGTCGGCCTCGGCCCAGGCGATGGCCAACTGCTCTTCCGGGCTTTGCGCCTGCTCGAACAGGGCGCTGCGCACCAGGGTTTCGGCGAAGATGGAGGCGGTCTCCGCCAGCGTCATGGGGTAGCTGCGCTGACTCATCGGCAGATCGCGAATGACCCAGTTGTGCCATGCGTGGCCCAGCTCATGGGCCAGGGTAATGACGTTATCCATGGTGCCGGCATAGGTAACGAAGACCCGCGGTTCGACCGGTTCGGCAAACTTGGTGCAGTAGGCGCCGGTGTGGCGATTTGGCGTGGGCGCCGCATCAATCCACCCCTTCTCGGCCATCATGCGGGCAAACGCCCCCATCTCGGGATCGAAACGGCTAAAGGCATCGGCAATCAACTCGACCGCCTCATCAAAAGGAATGTCGCGGCTGCTGGAAGCAGGCGGCGGCGCAAAGAGATCCTCCGGCCCCAGATCGTCGAGACCAAGGCGCTCGGCCATCAGCTCCAGGGCGCGCTGGCCCAACCCACGGGCTCGCCAGGTTTCGCTCATCAGGGCATCGAGGGTGGCACGCTCGATATGGCTCTGGTGGCAGGAGAGATCCAGCGCATCGAGCAACCGGGTGTTGCCACGCTGGCGGGCCAGCTCCAGCCGCCAGCCGTTGAGGGCATTGAGGATGGCGGCCACCGTCTCCTGCTCTCCCTCCCAGCCAGCACTGATGGCATCAAAGGCTTCTAAACGCAGCGCACGTATCGGGCTGGAGAGCAGATTGCTCGCCTCGGCCAGCCCCATCTCGCGGCCATCAATGGTCAAGCGGATCTTGCCCACCAGATCGTTATAGAGGTTGCCCCAGGCGTGTAGACCATCGGTGCCCAGACCAATCACCAGCTGCTCCGCCGCCACCGGCAAGCGCTGATCCTGCAAACGACGCTCGTGGCGCAGGCGGTACGCCTCCTCACCGAGCAGCGGATCACTCATCAGCGCGGCGAATTCCTCTTCCGGCAACGCCAGCATCAGATCTTCCACCGGTGCCAGGGTCTTGAACAGATCGGCGTTGAGGGCGCGGGCACGGGACGCCAGCTGTTTGGCCTGCGGATCCCGCGCATCCTGACTGCCGCGGCACGCGGCCAGAATGGCGACGTTCCAGCCGATATGGCGAATATCACGGGCGCGCAGCCGCACTTCCCGCAAGAAATCCAGCAGCGCTGCGTCAGCGTCGTGCACCCCGTCCAGACCCGCCATATAGCTGGCCAGCTCCTCCAGCGCGTGGCGGGCGGCGCGCATGTCCGCTTCCAGCTCGGGGCTGTCGAGGCCCGGGTAGATATGGTCGTTATTCCACTGTTGTTGATACATAACTTCTCGCAAAGACCTTTATCGGGAGGCGCAACAGACCTGCGGGCAGCAAGTCCGAAACCAGGCAACCCGAAGGCCAAAAAATGAAGAGAGGAAAAAAGAGACAATGGCCCGCAAGCTCGCTTATCCCTTGGCCGGGGCAATACGGCTCACCAGCGTCATCACGGCAACCAGCAGCAGACCCGCCACCACACCGGCCACGGCGTTGAGCAGAGTCGGCGTCACCGCCGCCAGTACAGCCCCCACTGTGGGCAGGGTGGCAACGACAGCGGCTGCACCTTCAATCAGGTGATGGGCAAAGGGCCAGCCATGCACCAGAATGCCACCGCCCACCATAAACATGGCGATGGTGCCGACCAGTGCCAGCAGGTGCATCAGGCGGGGCGCCGTCACCAGCAGTCCCTGCCCCACCGCGCGACGCAGGGCGCTGCCATCGGGTTTTTGCAGCAGATGCAGACCGATGTCATCGAGCTTGACGATCAGCCCCACCAACCCGTAGACCCCGATGGTCATCAGCAGGGCGATGCCTGCCACTACCGAGAGCTGCAGCGCGAGGCTTGCTCCCTGTACCGTGCCAAGGGCGATGACGATGATCTCGGCAGAGAGAATAAAATCGGTGCGAATCGCCCCTTTTACCTTCTGCTGCTCGAAGGCTACCAGATCATCGGGAATGGGGGCTGTATGTGCCTCCCCCTCGCTCACTTCATGGGGCAGGAACTTGTGGGCCAGCTTCTCGGCCCCCTCAAAGCAGAGGTAGGCACCTCCCAGCATCAAGAGCGGCGTGATAAGCCAGGGCACCAGGGCACTGATGGCGATGGCGGCGGGCACCAGAATCAGCTTGTTGCGAAATGACCCCTTGGCCACCGCCCACACCACCGGCAGCTCCCGCTCGGCACGCACCCCGGAGACCTGCTCCGCGTTGAGGGCCAGATCATCCCCCAACACCCCGGCAGTCTTCTTCGCCGCCATCTTGGTCATCAGCGCCACGTCATCAAGCACGCTGGCGATATCGTCGAGCAGGGCCAACAAACTGGTTCCAGCCATATCAAAGATCCCTTATATCAGTGAGAAACGTCTTCCCGAAAAATGTCTCGCGCTTGTTCACCACGAACTTGGTCATCAGCGCCACGTCATCAAGCACGCTGGCGATGTCATCGAGCAGGGCCAACAAACTCGTTCCGGCCATATCAAAGATTCCTTATATCTGTGAGAACAACCCCGGGAGAGAGGTGTACGTCCCGATAACCACCAGGGTCAACAGGACCACCTCATGGCGATCGCAGGCCATCATCGGTCGCGCCAAGAATCCGGCGCTCACCATCGGGGGTTACGTCTTTCGGGCAAAAGATGGCACAGTGTAACGAGAAGCCGCCGTTTCGGCAGCACCCCTGAGCCATTTGTTCCTGGTTCCCTCTGAATCACCTCAAGGAGTTCCCATGCAACCCTGGCAACCTCTGCTCGATTTCTGGTTTGGCGACGAAGCCGATGATGTCCTGCGGGCCACACGGCAAGCCCCCCTCTGGTGGGGAAAAAGCAGCGAAACGGATGCCCTGCTGGCCAGCCGCTTTGGCGAGCTGGCAGAGGCCGCGGCCAAGGGCAGCCTCACCCACTGGGCCGATGCTCCCAGCGGTCGGCTGACGCTGATCCTGCTGCTTGACCAGCTGCCGCGCAATATCCATCGCGGCACGCCTGCGGCCTTTGCCCAGGATCCGCTGGCCAGGGATCTCTGCCTGAAAGGGCTATCCATCGGGGCGGACAAATCCCTCTCGCCACTGGAGCGGGTCTTCTTCTATCTGCCGCTGGAACATGCTGAATCCCGCGAACAACAGGCCAGAAGTGTGGCCCTGTTCGAGGCACTGGCTGCCGAGCAGGCTGGCACACCGGCGCAAGCGACCTTCGCAGGATTTGCCGACTTTGCCCGCCGCCATCAGGTGATCATCGAACGCTTTGGCCGCTTCCCCCACCGCAACGACATTCTGGGTCGCACCAGCACACCGGAAGAGGCGGCATTTTTGCAGCAACCGGGCTCAGGCTTCTAAGCAGGTCATATAAAAAATCCCCGCCAGCTGGCTGGCGGGGATAGCGGATGGATAACAACTCTCGGCGTTACTGAATGCGATAGCGGGATATCTGCTGGTGGATGCTCTCGGTGGTGACATTGAGCTCCTCGGCTGCGGCTGAGGTCTCCTCCGCTGTGCTGCTGGTTTGCTGCACGACCTGAGCAATCTGCTCCACCTGATGGGCAATCGACTCGGCGGCCGAGCTCTGCTCGCGGATGGCATTGGTGATCTCGCCCACCTGCTCCATCACCCGGTGCGACGCACTGCGGATCTCGGCAATAATGGCGCCACTCTCGGTCGCCATGGTGACCCCCTGACTCACCTTCTCCTCCACAAGATGCATGCGGGAGACCGTATTGTTCGACTCCTGCTGGATCGCCTCTACCGTGGCGGAGATCTCCTGGGTGGATTGGGCTGTGCGCTCAGCCAGTTTGCGCACTTCATCTGCCACCACCGCAAAGCCACGGCCGGACTCCCCGGCCCTCGCCGCTTCAATGGCCGCGTTCAAGGCCAGCAAGTTGGTCTGCCCCGCCACATCACGGATCACGTTGACCACACCGCCAATGCGCGAAATGCCCTCACCCAGCGCAATGACCTCGGCCGAGGCCTGCCGGATCGAGTCGGCTATCTCGTTGATGGCATGGACGGTGCGCTCGATGGTCCGGCCTCCCTCGGTCGCCAGCTGCCCCGACTCATTGGTGATGCGGCTCGTCTCCTGAGTACGCTGAGAAATATCGGTGATGCTGACCGTCATCTCTTCCACACCGGCGGCAATCAGACTGGTAGCATCATTGGCCTGACTGGCCGAGCTGGCCAGGTGTTGCGCTGCCTGAGAGAGGGATTCAGCGGTGCTCTTGATCTGCAAGCTGCCGACGGAAAATTCGGTAAATGTCTGTTGCAGCGTATCGAGCAGCCGGTTGACCGCATTGAGGGTCAGGCCAATCTCATCCTGCTGTTTCACGTCTGCTCTGAGGGTAAAGTTGAGGTCACGCTGGATCCGGGTCAGGGTATCCATGGCGGTGCGAAGGGGATTGGCCACCTGATTGAACAACCAGACAAACAGCCCCATCGTCAGTATGGTGGCACCACCGGCGATAAACAACAGGGTTTGCAGGCTGTTGTCGTAGTTCTCCTGGCCCTGCTTCTTGATCGCCAGTCCCAAATCCATATTGAAGTTGACGTGAAGCTCGATTGCCTTGGCAAACTGCTCAAACAGTCTAGAGGCCTCCGTCGCCAGCTCGTCTCTTGCTTCATCGTTCTTGTTTTGGCTGGAGAGCTGCAGAACCTTGTCTATCTCCTGATAATATTGCGCGATAATGCGTTGATCATCATCGGTCAGGCGCCGATCTTCATCATTGGAGAGCATCTCGGCTTTATATTTTTCCAGCAGCGAACTGATCTGTTTACGCTTATCGGCGATGTCCGTTTCGATCTGCTGCATCTTGCTATTGTCAGTGTTGAGGATATGAGTCTGTACATGCGAATGCAGCTCATAGAAATCGGCCTGTACTTCCTTAATCAGAGAAATACTGGGCACCGTATTATCCGTCACATAGCTCAAATCACGGTTGCCTGCCCCAAGGCGGTTGATACTGAACCAGCTGAGAAAAATGAGCGCAAGGATAACCAGCAGGGCTATCAGTTGCAGTCGGCGAGCAATATTCATAACCGTACACTCCAGATGGAAACTATCTAGCAGTGTAGACGAGCCATAAACAACAACGGCCCGCATTGGCGGGCCGTTGTTGTTTATTTTTCATGGCGTTGTGATCAGGCTTTGGCTGGCTCACTCTCGCCCAGCGCGACGGTTTCACCCAGACTGTCTTCGGTCTTGGCAACCACGCTGGCGGCGATGGCGTTACCCAGCACGTTGGTGGCTGAACGGCCCATGTCGAGGAAGTGGTCGATCCCCAGCAGCAGCAAGATGCCCGCTTCCGGAATATGGAACTGGTTCAGGGTAGCGGCAATCACCACCAGAGAGGCGCGCGGTACCCCGGCCATCCCCTTGGAGGTGACCATCAGCAGCAGCAGCATGGTGATCTGCTGGGCCATGGAGAGCTCGATGCCATACGCCTGGGCGATGAACATCACCGCGAAGGTGCAGTACATCATGGAGCCATCGAGGTTGAAGGAGTAACCCATCGGCAGCACGAAGCTGGCGATGCGCTTGTCACAACCGAACTTCTCCAGACGATCCAGGGTCTTCGGATAGGCCGCTTCGGAGCTGGCGGTCGAGAAGGCGAGCAGGATGGGTTCGCGGATCATCGCCAGCAGTTTGATGACGCGACCACGCAGGAAGACGCTACCCATGGCGATCAGCAGCAGCCAGAGGCAGGCCAGCGCGATATAGAACTGGGCCATAAAGCTGCCGTAAGTGACCAGAATACCCAGCCCCTCTTTGGCCACCATGGCGGCGATGGCGCCAAACACCGCGAACGGCGCAAAGTTCATCACGTAGCCGGTCACTTTCAGCATGATCTCGGCGGCACTGGCCATCAGCACCACTACCGGCTTAGCCAGATCGCCGAGCGCAGCGGCAGCCAGACCGAAGAAGAGGGAGAAGACCACGATCTGCAGGATCTCGTTGGTGGCCATCGCCTCGACCACGCTTTTGGGAATGGCGTGGGTCACGAAATCTTTCAGGGTAATGGCACCGGCAGCAATGCCCGAGCTGGCGGTGTCATTGGGCAGGGAGAGCGAGAGACCCACACCCGGCTGCATCAGGGTCACCATCACCAGACCCAGGCTCAGGGACATCAGGGAGGCCAGCATGAACCAACCGAGGGTCTTGGCACCGATACGCCCCACGGTGCGGGTGTCGCCCATCTTGGCGATACCGACCACCAGGGTAGTGAAGACCAGGGGAGCGATGATCATCTTGATCAGGCGCAGGAAGATATCGGTCAGGATCGTGATGTTATTGGCGAAATCCGCAGCCTGATCTGCGGCAAACATCCGATAGCCCTGGCCGGTGAGGATGCCAAACATCATGGAGATGAGGATGGCGACCGTCAGTTTATTCATTTTCATGGGGGAGTCCCGGTTTTGATTGGTGCAAGCCGTAAACAGTGGCGTGGGAGCCACTACAGTCCGTTTTTGTGATCCGAGCCGTTGATTCCTGGCGGCTGGTATGCTGGGAGAATGCCTAAAAGCAGGGGGTAAATCTAGAGGCTTTATCCAGAATTTTATCCTGCCATTAGGTGTATGTGATATAGATCTTGCAAACCACCAATATTAATCACTGTTTATTTTGATTTCGGCGAGATATTTCGCATTCAGAGTTCGCTCATCGAGTGCCCGTGACAACAGGCGAAAAGTGAGCAGCGCCGAGATGGTATGCTGCACCTGCATCTGGGCCATAAAGAGATCCGGTTCATTTTCGTCAAAGCCGAAGATCGGCCGTGATGGGGTCACCCTGACGGCATCGCGGTTAATGGTCAGCTCATCGACCTTGAGCCAGGAGTAACCCTCTGCCAGTGCCAGCTCCCCTGCCCGCTTGAGCACATATTTGCGGGCGGTCTCCCTGTCCACCAGATCGTTGCCGACAAACTCCAGCTGCCACTTGTCAGGGCCAAGCCGGGTCTGGGAGAAACCGGTCTGGCCGTTCCAGAATGACTTTTCACTCTCGTAAGGGGTGGCGCAGCCCACCAGCAGCAGGGTGAGCATCAGCAGACAACAGGGTTTAGATACGGATGCAGACACGAGAGGCCTCGCCAGGCAAATGAGCAACAGAGTCGTTACTACACCATAAAGCGCGGTGGCTGCACAATCGACTCACGCCAACAGCGACCAGCGTGCATCACCACTGGCTTCGCGCCTGTGCGGCAAATCGCAGGCAAAAGAAAAGGCCTTGTCGTTTGACAAGGCCTTTACCGGGTAATTTGGTCGGTGTGAGAGGATTCGAACCTCCGACCCTCTACACCCCATGCAGATGCGCTACCTGGCTGCGCTACACACCGACGGAGTCAGCTCGGCTGACGGGGGCAGAGTTTATGGAGATGACCCTGCCCTGTCAACAGGGAAACGCCGCCAATTCCTAAGCCACGGTGCGTTC
Source organism: Aeromonas sp. Y293-4 (assembly GCF_027705905.1). Lineage (NCBI taxonomy): Bacteria > Pseudomonadati > Pseudomonadota > Gammaproteobacteria > Aeromonadales > Aeromonadaceae > Aeromonas > Aeromonas sp. Y293-4. Next base: position 261,394 of record NZ_JAPDCI010000001.1, read on the forward strand.
GCCTGCTTTGCGAACAATCAGCGGTTAAAGGTCAGCCGCTTGCCCAGGATCTGGTCAGTCACCTGCCCGTTTTGCCAGGCGATCTGGCCGTTCACCAGCGTCATCTCCACCGTGCTGTGGAAGCGGTAGCCGTTGAAAGGCGACCAGCCACAGTGGTAGAGGATGTTGTCATCGTTGACCACATAGGGCTTGCCCAGATCCAGCAGCACCAGATCGGCGAAATACCCCTCGCGGATATAACCGCGATCCTGCACCTGGAAGCGCTCGGCCACCGCATGGGAGGTCTTCTTGACGATAGTCTCCAGGGTAAACACGCCGTTGTGGTAGAGCTCCAGCAGCGCCTGCAAAGAGTGCTGCACCAGCGGCACACCGGACGGCGCCTTGAAGTAGCTGTTCTGCTTCTCTTCCCAGGTGTGGGGCGCGTGGTCGGTGGCGATGATGTCGAGCACGTCGTTGCGCACTGCATCGAGCAGCGCCTGTTGGTCGGCGGCACTCTTCACCGCAGGGTTGCACTTGATCAGGCTGCCCTGGGTCTCGTAATCGGCATCATTGAAGAAGAGGTGGTGCACACACACCTCGGCGGTGATGTTCTTGTCCTTCAGCTCGCTCAGGTCATGGCTGGCGGTAAACAGCGACAGCTCCTTGGCCGAGGTCAGATGCAGCACATGCAGCTTGGCACCGTACTGCTTGGCCAACGCCACCGCCATGCTGGAGGATTTGTAGCACGCCTCGTCACTGCGAATGCGGCCGTGCTCGCCCATCGGCACATTCTCGCCCCACTTGGCCCGCGCCGCCTCTTCCGCCTTGGCGATGGTCGGAGTGTCTTCGCAGTGGGTCACGATCATCACCGGACTTTCGCGGAAGATGGCCGCCAGGGTCTCCTGATTGTCCACCAGCATGTTGCCGGTCGAGGAGCCCATAAACACCTTGACCCCGCAGGACTGCTTGGGATCGAGACGCTTGATCTCTTCAAGGTTGTCGTTGGTGGCGCCGAGATAGAAGCTGTAGTTGGCGACAGAGGAGTTGGCGGCGATCTGGTATTTGGCTTCGAGGGCGTCGAGGGTGGTGGTCTGGGGATTGACGTTGGGCATTTCCATGAAACTGGTGGTGCCACCGGCGACGGCGGCGCGGGATTCGCTGGCGATAGTCCCCTTGTGGGTCAATCCCGGCTCCCGGAAGTGGACCTGATCATCGATCATTCCGGGGATGAGATGGCGACCTGCGGCATCGATCACCAGCGCATCGGGCGCCTCGAGATCTGGGGCGATGCGGGCAATCCGTTCCCCCTCGATCAACACATCGGAGGCATAGATGCGGCCTTCGTTGACCAGGGTGGCATTCTTGATAAGCAGTTTGTTCATGGGGGGTTCCAGTTCCTTTGCCGATAATCGCGGGTCATAATAGCGCAAAACTGCCCTTTCTCTGTAGCAAGGCCTGACTGATGAAGTTATTTGTAAGAGATTTGACCGTGATCGACTCCAGCTACCTGTGCGAACGCCGCGGCATGGTGGGCGAGAGCTGGCTGGTAGATATCGAAATGAGCGGTGAGCTCAACGAAATGAGCATGCTGCTGGACTTTGGCCGGGTAAAGAAGCTGATCAAGTCGATCATCGATGAAGAGGTGGACCACAAGCTGCTGGTGCCGACCGAGTGCCCGCTGATCCACGTCGAGACACTGGATGGTGACGAAAGCACAGTGGATCTGCTGCGCCCGGGGCGCTCCATCCATCTGCGCAGCCCATCCCAGGGCTTCGCCTTTATCCCGGCTCCGCAAGTTGATAAAGAGTCGGTGACCCGCTACCTGCTGGCGGTACTGGCCAAACGGCTGCCGGGCAATATCAAGGATCTCTCCCTGACCCTGCGTCAGGAGACGATCACCGGAGCCTTCTACCACTACAGCCACGGCCTGAAAAAGCACGATGGCAACTGCCAGCGCATCGCCCACGGCCACCGCTCCCCCATCGAGATCCACGTCGATGGTGAGCGCGACCAGGAGCTTGAGCTCAACTGGGCCGAGCGCTGGGGCGATATCTACCTTGGCACCGAGGAGGACAAGGTGGCGCTGACCGAGCTCGCTTTGAGCCCTCTCGCCAATGCCCAGCTTGGTGAGCATCACTGCGGCTTCAAATATGTGGCGCCCCAGGGGCTGTTCCAGCTGGCCATCCCCAGCGCCGAGGTGGAGATGATCGACACTGACACCACAGTCGAGCTGCTGGCCTGCTATATCGCCCGCGAAGTGAAGAAGATGGTGGGCGACAAGTTCGTCAAGATTGTCGCCTATGAAGGGGTCGGCAAGGGCGCGATTGCCTACGCCTGATCCCCTTGTCACGGCCGCAATAGAGAAGGCCCCGCATCTGCGGGGCCTTGTTGTTTCAACTCTCGACCATCAGGCGCTGAGGCGGAAGCGCTTGACCAGGCTCTCCTGCTGCTCGGCAAGGGAGTCCAGCTGCTGGCTGGTCTCGGCCACTCGCTCGATCCCCTGATAGTTGAGATCCGAGATATCGGAGATGCGGTTGAGGTTGGTGGCGATATCGGCGCTGGTGGCCTGCTGCTGCTCGGCGGCAGAAGCGATCTGGCTCGACATGTCGCTGATCAGCACCACAATCCCCTGCACCTCCTCCATGGCGTTGTTGGCGTGAGAGCTCTGATCCACGCAGCTGTCCATCTCGCGAGAGCACTCCTGCATTACGATCACCGCCTTGGCAACCCCCTGCTGCAGGTTCTCGATCATGGTCTGGATCTCGCTGGTGGACTGGGCGGTACGGCCCGCCAGACTGCGCACCTCATCCGCCACCACCGCAAATCCGCGCCCCTGCTCGCCGGCCCGCGCCGCTTCGATGGCGGCGTTGAGGGCCAGCAGATTGGTCTGCTCGGCGATGCCTCGAATGACATCGAGGATGTTGCCGATCTGGCTGCTCATGGCGCTCACATCGCCAATCACCTTGCCGGTCTGTTGCAATTTGCCTGCAAGTTGATGAGTGGTGGTGATATTGCCCGCCATCACCTTGCGCCCCATCTCGGAGGCCTTCTCCACATCCTGCACCCGCTCCAGGGTCTGGTTGGCGGCCTGCGCCACTTCCCGCACCGAGGCCTCCATCTGGGTCATGGCGGCGGCGACCGAGGCGGTCTCCTGCCGCTGTTTTTCCAGATCCGCCCGCACTGATTCGGTGGTGTGGCGGTTGCCGTGGGCGGCATCGTTAAGCTGGGCAGACGCTTGTGAAAGCTGTGCCAGCACCTCCCCCATCTGGGCAATCAGCAGGTTGATCTGGCTGCCCAGCTGGCCGAATTCGTTCTTGCTCTGAAAACCGATGCGCTGGGTCATGTCGCCCTGGGTCACTTCGGTCAGCACCCGCAGCAACTCCCTGAGCGGACGGCGAATGGCCTTGCCCAGGGTATAAGCCACCAGCATGGCGATCAGGATGGCGACGACGATGCTGGTTCCCTGGGTCAGAGTGCTCTGGCTCTGAGTGGCTTTGGCGTGCGCAATGCTTTGACTCATCAGCTGCTGACTCTGGCCGGTGATCCGCTCAAGCCGGTTCTGGATCTCGACGATGAGAGCGCTAGCCTGCTTGCTCTTCTCCCGCATCTGCTCCTGCTGCTTCATCAGCGCCAGATACTGGGAGAGCACGCCTTCGCTTGCGGTGGTGTCGCGCACAAAGCCGTGAACATAGTGGCCCATGTCGTTCTCGAAATTCTTGAGCTCCCCCTGCAGATCCTTGATGGTGCTGTTGAACCCCTCGATCTGCATCTTGTTGCGCTTGAGCGCCCCTTCGATGGGGGTCGGAATGGTCTGATTGAGGGCGTCCATGGTGGAGAGTTCGATGGCGGAAAGCTTGGTGGTCAGGGTCTCGGAGAGCATCTTGATAAAGCTGTCGTCGATGGTGACCATCATGTCACCCAGACTCTTCTTGAACTGGGGCAGACTGACCTGAAACTGCCCCTTGGCCAGATTGACCTTGTGCAGTCGGGTGAGCAGCGCCTCGTGTTCGCCTGGCAGGGTATCGGTCAGTTGCAGGTAGCTGTCGACCTGTTGGCTAAGGCTGCTCATCTCCCCTTGCAGTTCGGGGTGGTGGGCGACCTGCTGGCGCAAGATGTCGAGGCTCTTGCCCACCGCAGCCTTGGCCTGTTTCAGTTCGGCCACTTCGGCCGGCAGCTGTTTGGGGTCCTGCTCGGTGAGCACATCCCCCAGCCACTTGTTGGCGCTGAGCAGGGTGATCTGGGTCTGGCTGCTGGCAATCACCAGCGGCATCGACTGCTGGGTCACCTGCTCCAGTGCGTTCCCCAGAGTCTCCTGACTACGAAATGTGAGCAGTGAACTGGCCACCATCACGGCCACCAGGATCGCGAAGCCAAGGTAGACTCGCTGCAAGATGGAGAGATCCGACATTGTTTGTTTCATTATTGTCCCGCTGTATATGCAAAAGTCCCTTGCCTGAGTACCCCGTCCTTTTGATACCCTGCAGACCACCCTGAACAGGCGTTGCAGATGACGTCCCTCTGGCTATCGGTATTTTTAACAATAACTGAAGGGAATGGGACATCAGCTGTGTCAAATGTCGGCTTGTGTCACACTTGGCGTGCTGCTCGCCCCCCTTTCGGGAGCCGCTTGGGGTTCTAGTTCAATTTTCTGTTTCATATAAGGGAGTTAGCCATGGCGCAAGAAACCATTTTCAGCAAAATCATCCGTAAAGAGATCCCCGCCGACATCCTTTATCAAGACGATCTGGTCACCGCATTCCGGGATATCCAGCCCAAGGCCAAGACCCATATTCTGATCATCCCCAATGTGCTGATCCCCACCGTCAATGACGTGGAAGCCGAACATGAACTGGCCCTTGGCCGGATGTTCACCGTGGCCCGCAAACTGGCCGCTGAGGCTGGCATCGCCGAAGATGGCTACCGCCTCATCATGAACTGCAACCGCCACGGCGGGCAGGAGGTCTACCACATCCACATGCATCTGGTCGGTGGCCAGCCGCTGGGGCCGCTGCTCAGCCTGTAATGAATCGCCACGCCTCAACCTGCCGCAGCGCCCTGTTGCTCTGCGGCGCCCTGCTGTTGCTGGGAGGCTGTGCCTCCCGCTGGCAGGATATGTTCGTCTCCTACTCCGATCAGATGGTGCCCCTGCGCAACCAGCTGCTGCTGGGCCATGCCGCCGAGGCGCTGCCCGAAGTGCGCGACTCCACCCTGGGGGATGACACCTTTGTGCTGGATCGGCTCGAACAGGGGCGCATTGCCTGGCTCGCCGGTCAGGATGCGAGCAGCAAGCAGGCGTTCACCGACGCCGACAGCCGCCTTCAGTGGGAAGACAATCAGGCCGAATACCGGCTGAGCCACGGTCTGGATCAGGTGGGCAGTCTGCTCACCAACGACCAGTCGATGGCCTATCTCACTCCCGATTACGAACGCACCATGCTGCACCACTATCTGGCCCTCAACTACCTGCAACGGGGTGATGCCGATGGCGCCCTGGTGGAGGTGCGCCGGGCCAATCAGGTGCAGGAGCAGGCCCTGAAACGGCGAGCCGATGAGGTGCGCAAGGCGAAGGGTGAGAGCGAAGAGGCCGAAGCAGAAGGCGAGATGCGCCAGCTGATGTCGCGCGGCGCACCGGATCTCGACCGGTTGATCGGCAAGGTCAAGAACGGTTTTCAGAACGCCTATACCTTCTATTTTTCCGCCGTGCTCTATGAGGCGGCCGGGGATCTCAACGATGCCTGGGTCGACTATCAGCGCGGCTACCAGATAGCACCGGACAACCGCAGCCTGCAAGATGCCTTGCTGCGTCTGGCGCGGCTGCGTGGCTCACCGGACGAGATCCGCGAGACCGAGAAAAAGATAGGCCGCAAAGCGCCGCCGCTTGCAAAAGATCAAGGCCAACTGGTGGTGCTGTTTGAAGATGGTTTGATCCCGGCACGGCGCGAACTGTTCCTGCCGCTCCCCATCTCCACCTCCCGCGGCGATTTTCGCACCTTTACCGTCGCCATCCCCTATTACGATAATCGGGCCAGCGACACCGGCCCGCTGACGGTGGAAGTCGGCAAGCGGGCCTGGCAGACCAGCGAGCTGGTCAGGCTGGAAGCGCTGGCCGCCAAAGATCTGCAGGAGCGGCTGCCCGGCATGCTGACCCGCCAGGCGCTGCGACTGGTGGCCAAGGAGCAGATGCGCCGCACCGCCGCCAAAGAGGGAGGGGATGTGGGCAATATTCTGGTGGGGATCTTCAACACCCTCTCCGAGCGGGCCGATACCCGCAGCTGGCTGACGCTGCCGGCGCAGGCATCGAGCTGGCAGGGGATGGTACAGGCAGGTGACATCAATCTCACCCTGGGCGCGGGGGCAGCGCAGCGGCAATTGCCGCTCACCATCCACAAGGGCCGCACCACCCTGGTCTGGGTACAGCGCCTCGGCGCCGGTCTGACCACCCGGGTGATGCCGCTCTGAGCAAGACGATTAACCGGGCAGCCCCCAATGCTGCCCCACTCACTCCAATCAAGGAGAGCAAGATGAAAGCATACGGGTTGGCCCTCGGGCTCGCGCTGCTGCTGACCGGCTGCGCCACCAACACCTCAGGCGTGGCGCTCTATGGCCCGGCGGGCGGTGCTCCCACGCTGGAGCAGCATCAAAACGTCAACATCACCCTGACCGAGCTGAGCCGCCGCCAGCAAAATGGCCTGCTGCAGGTCAATGTGGCCGCTGCCAGCACCCAGCGCGGCGATAACAAGCTGCAATATATCTTCTATTGGTATGATGAGGCTGGTCAGGAGGTCGCCAGCGATGGCCGCGGCTGGACCCCCATCAAGCTGCATGGCTATCAGACCCGCACCCTCTCGGCCCTGGCGCCCAGCCCGGCGGCGCAGGGTTACCGGATTTACGTACGCGAAGTGATTGAGGAATCCTACTGATGAAAATGAATCATGCCCTGCTGATCCTGACCGGCGCACTGCTGCTGGGCGGCTGCTCCAGCACCACCGTCAGCTATGGCGATCCCACTGAAACCGAAACCGTCACCGTCGATTACGGCTCAAGCGACCTGCAGGCCATCGCCGACAAGATGGCGGACTCCATGCTCGCCTCCCCAGCCACCAGCGAGATCACCGCAGGCGGTCGTCCGGTGATGTTTATGGACTCTATCCGCAACAAGACCTCCGAGCACATCGATACCGAAGCCATCACCGACACCATCCGCACCAAGTTGCTGCGGGCCGGCAAGTTCCGCTTCGTCGACATGAGCAAGGTGGCCGCCGTCAAGCAGCAGCTCGAATACCAGCAGAGCAGCGGCATGGTGGATCCTGCCTCCATGGTGCGCCTGGGCAAGCAGACCGGTGCCCGCTACATGGTCTATGGCAACCTCGCCAGCATCGTCAAAGACAATGGCAAGGTGAAGGATGTCTACTACCAGATGACCATGAACCTGATGGATCTGCAAAACGGCGAACTGCTGTGGGCCGATCAGAAAGAGATCCGCAAGCAGGCGAAGAAATCCACCTTTGGCTGGTAACAGGCTCCCGCAGACAGGCAACCGTGATCCGCTACTGGCCAGCCTGCCCGCCCCCTGGCGGGAGGGGCAGCTGGAACCACTCGGGTTAGGCCTGACCAACTGCAACTATCGACTGCGCCTCCCCTCGGGGCGCAGTTACTTTTTGCGTCAGGGCCACTCCGACCCGATGCGCCTTGGCATCGACCGCCCCACCGAGTGGCAGCTTTATCAGGGGGCGATAGCCGAAGGACTAGCGCTGCCTTGCCACTATGGCGATCCCGCCAGCGGTCTGATGCTGCTCGAATGGTGCGATGAGCCAAACTGGGTACACGCGGCGCCACCGGCAGCCGATCAGCCCCGTCTGCTGGCAGAGGTGCTGCGCAAGCTTCATCGCCTGCCGCTGCCTGCGGTGGTGATGGCGGTGCGAGCCCACGCGGCAGGCTATCGCGCCCGGCTGGCCCGCATTCCCTCCTGGCTGCCCGCCCTGGAGCGGGGCTTGCTCGCTAGCAGTGAGCCAAATGATTGCTGGCGCCCTTGCCACCATGATCTCAATCCGGCTAACTTGTTGGGAAGCAAACCCTGGGTCATCGACTGGGAGTATGGCGCGGCAGGTCACCCCGGCTTTGAGCTCGCCAGCATCCAGCGCACCCATGAGTGGCCCGCCGAGCGGCGCGACGAGCTGGAAGCGCACTATCTGCAGGCCGTGCCGCGCCACCAGTGGCCCGATTTTCAGAGCGAGGCATTTTTACCCTGGGTCGACTATATCGGCCTGCTCTGGGCCCTGCTGATGGCAGAGCAACAGCCCTCACTCGACTATGACACCCTGATCGCCATCAACCGGCAACGACTGGAGTAACAGATGATAAACAAGGTGCGCTGGCACAAGCCGAAAACCTGGGGTCTGCTGCTGATCGGCCTGCTGCTGACCGGCTGCTCCACCCGGGTGATCTACTACTGGCTCGATACCGCCATCATCTGGCAACTGGATGACTACTTTGCCCTCTCCTATTCGCAGAAGGATCTGCTCAGCCGCGAAGTGAAGGGGCTGATGGCCTGGCATCGCCAGCACGAGCTGCCGCGCTACGCCAAGGATCTCGACGCGCTGGCCAAGGCAGTGGCCAGCCCCATGACGCCGGAGCAGATCTCGACCAACCTAGATGCGGTGCAGCAGAGCCTGACCCGCACACTGGAAAACACCATCCCCCGTGCGGTCAGGCTGGCGCGCACCCTGACCGACGAGCAGGTGGCCCGTTTCATGACCGATAGGGTCAAGCGGCAACAGGAGCGGCAAAAGGACTTTACCACTGAGCCCAAAGAGCAGATGCTGGCGGAGTTTCGCGACAAGATGAACAAGCGGCTCGAGTTCTGGATTGGCGAGGTGAAACCGGCACAGGCGCCACTGGTGGCCCAGTGGGCCGAATGGCAATACGAGCTGATGCCCCCCTGGCTCGAGTTTCAGGAGTCCTGGACCCAGGAGCTGGACAGGCTGATGAAGCAGCGCCAGAGTCCCGACTTTACCCGCGAGCTGACTGACCTGCTGGCCGAGGGGGATGGGTTGATGGATGGCCGCTTTACCGGCTATACCGAGCAGTCACGCCAGCGTACCGTCAACTGGCTGAGCGCCATGAGCCAGTCGCTGGATATCTCCCAGCGGGCCCATCTCTACTCCCTGCTCAAGGGTTATGCCCGCGACTTCAAGCAGATGAGCGGCAGCTGACAGCCAGCACCGAATGGTGCCATGTGCCCGGGGCAACCTTGTTCAAACCGGGCGCGTGTGGTAGTTTGCCCTTCCTATTTATCGGGAATTAACTTTTTGCGCCTTATCGACAAAGTAAAACTGGTGCTGGTCACTCTGGTTATCGCCCTCACCCTGCTTTGTTCCATCGCCCGAATGGAAGGCCCGCTGCTACCCGCATCTCCCCAGAGTGAACAGCAGCAGACTCAGGTGTTCAATCAGCTTAGCGACAGCGATGATGGCATCATCAAGTTTGTTGGCAGCCATCAGAATCACCTGCTGCGTCTCGAACAATCCCTGCGCAGTGACAACCAGCCCAAGAGTGTGGTCTACGAGCTGCTCCAGAGCTGGTCGGCCCAGGCCATCCTGCTGTTGCTGCTCGGCTGGCTGATGCTGGCCCCCGAGCTCTATCACAAACAGAGTTTTCGCGATCGCTTTGGCGCGATCCACCGGCGCCATCTGCAGCGCCAACATCTGCAATACCGCTTCACCCAGAGCTATCTGAACGCCTGACCCCGGAGGGGCTGGCACATCCACTGTTTGCTGATCTCCTCTTCCTTACGGATCCGGCGGCTGCCTGATCCGCATCTGATGCATCCCATTTTTTGCGCCTTGCCGAGCCTTGTTGCTATCGGCCCAGGCACCATTCTCCTGACAGAGGCTTGTTTGCCATGAGAAAGAGCAATCGCACCGTTCTCAACCGCATGAGCAAGTGGCAGTACGCACTGCTGCTGTTGATGCTGTTGACCTTTACCTTTTACTCCCTGCCCACCTTTTTCGGTGAGCAGCCCTCCCTCGGCCTGCACGGACAGCAGCGCCTGACCACCCAGCAACAGATGCTGCTGAACGACAAGCACCTGACACCGGTCAAGGTCATCGAGCAACCTGAGCGAGTCGAGCTGGTCTTTGCCAGCCAGGGCGAACAGCAGCGCGCCAAGCAGTTGCTGGAGCAGCAAGGGGTCGACAGTGCCGCCCTGACCCTGGAGTTTCACTCCAACGCACCGGCCTGGATCACCCGCCTCGGCGCCGACCCCATCAAGTTGGGGCTCGATCTGCGTGGCGGCTCCCAGCTGCTGATCGGGGTGGACGTGGACTTTGTCATCGACAATCAGACCAAGAATCTGGTGGATACCCTGCGCACCCGCTTCCGTGAAGCCAATCTGCGCGGCGCCAGCGTCACTCGCACGGCACAGGGCGCCGTAGCCGTCACCCTGCCGGAGGTGGCCGAACAGGAGAGCTGGCTCGCCATCATCAAGGAGAGTGCCGGTACCCGTCAGGATCAGTGGAAGCTGACCCGCTCCGGCAATGATCTGAAACTGGTGCTGAGCGAGGCGGAGCGTACCCTGCTGGTCAACAACGCCGTGACCCAGAACCTGTCGATCCTGAAAAAACGGATCAACGAGCTCGGCATCGTCGAAGCCTCGGTGGTGCGTCAGGGGCAGGATGGTATCCGTATCGAACTGCCCGGGGTACATAACCCCAAGCAGGCGAAAGAGGTGATCGGCGCCACCGCCTCGCTGGCCTTCTACGAGGCCAAAGCCGACAGCCACTTCTATATCGCCGATCGCAACGGTCAGGCCGTCGGCATGGCGCGCAAGCCGGTACTCACCGGCGAGCACATCGTCGATGCCCGCGCCAACATGGGCGAGATGGGTCAACCCCAGGTCAATATCGTGCTCGATACCCTGGGTGGCAGCAAGATGAACCAGTTCAGCCGCCAGCATGTGGGCAAGCCGATGGCGACCGTCTTCACCGAGTACAAGACTAACGCCCAGGGCAAACTGCGCGCCCAAAGCGAAGTGATCAACGTCGCCACCATCCAGACCGCCCTTGGCAACCAGTTCCGCATCACCGGCATTGGTAGTCTGCCGGAAGCTCAGGAGCTGGCCATGCTGCTGCGTGCCGGCGCCCTCACCGCCCCTCTCAAGATCCTGGAAGAACGCAGTATTGGCCCGACGCTGGGGATGCAGAATATCGAGGCGGGCTTCACCGCGCTGGCCTTCGGCATGGCAGGCATGATGCTGTTCATGATGGCCTGGTACCGCAAATTCGGCTTGGTTGCCATCACGGCGCTGGTCGCCAACCTGTTGATGCAGGTCGGCATGCTGGCGGTGCTGCCGGGTGCCGTGCTGACCCTGCCGGGGATCGCCGGTCTGGTGCTGACGGTGGGCATGGCGGTGGATACCCATGTGCTGATCTTCGAGCGGATCAGGGACCGGCTGCGAGAAGGGGGCTCACTGGCCAACGCCATCGATTTTGGTTATCGCTCCGCCTTCCACACCATTTTCGATGCCAACATCACTACGCTCATCTGCGCTGTGGTGCTCTACTCCATCGGCTCCGGTCCGCTGCAGGGCTTCTCCATCACCCTCATTCTGGGTCTGCTCTCCAGCATGATCACCGGGATCTGGGGGACGCGCGCCATCATCAACCCCCTCTGGGGACGCAGCAGCGAGCGCACGCTGAAGGTGTAACGGGATAGCAGTCCCTCTGATGAGCGGCTTTGGCTGCGCCATCGGCCATGGATATGGCCGGGGCGGCCAAAGCAGAACACTATTTCCCGGCGTGTCGCGACACGTCGTGATGGGCCAACAGCCTGAGGCTGGCTGGCCAAGGAGATAATTATGTTGAGAATGATCGTTGCCATGGGGCTGACCCGTTGGCGTTATATTGGCCTGTGGGCTTCCATCCTGCTGACCGTGGCCAGCGTGGCCATCTTGCTGGTGAACGGCCTCACTCTGGGGCTCGATTTTACCGGCGGGATCCTGCTGGAGTTTCATATCCAGACCCTGAAAGAGGCCCATGAGCTCAATGCCATGCTGGTCTCCCCGCTGGCGGGAGCCGTTGAGCTGAGTTCGGCCGGTATTCCCGGCGAGTGGCTGATCAAGCTGCCCCCCCACGAACTGCCCTGGCCCGCGGCAGATCTCGCCACCATGCTGACCCAGCAGTTGGGGGTGCCGGTCGAGTTGCTGCGCACCACCATCGTCGGCCCTCAGGTGGGTGCCGAACTGTTCCAGCAGGGGATGCTGGCGGTGCTGGTCGCTTCGCTGGCGATGTCGGCCTATCTGGCGTTTCGCTTCGAGTGGCGTCAGGCCATCGGCATCCTGCTCTCGGTAGTGCATGACGCCATCGTGGCGCTGGGGCTGCTGTCACTCTTTCAGATCGAGTTCGATCTGAACATCATCGCCGGTTTGATGGCGGTGATCGGCTACTCCCTCAACGACAGCATCGTCATTTCGGACAGGTTGCGGGATCTGCTGAGCTCGCGTACCCAGATGGGGATCCACGAATGCTCCGATGTGGCCATCAAGGCGACCTTCAGTCGCACCATGATCACCTCGGGCACCACACTGTTTACTGTGGGCGCTCTGTTGCTGTTTGGCGGTGACGCCCTCTACGGCTTCTCCTTCACCCTGTTTGCCGGGATCCTGGTGGGCACCGTCTCCTCCATCACCGTCGCCTCGACCGTGCAGGAGCTGCTGGGCCTCACCCCTGAGGCCTACCAGAAGAAGAGCGAGGAGCCACTGGCCAACGCAGCCTGAACCTTGTTAATCAGACCCGGCTCACCGGGTCTCAACAAACCGGGCCCCTGCCAACCATTGGCAGGGGCTTTTTCATGCCTCCTCTCTCGCCGCCCATTTTGTCGTTCGGCTCGCCTCAATTGACAACTGACCATATTGAAAGCAATGACGGATCAACCCGTCATTTTTAATAACAAAAAGGTCATTTTATTACGTCAGAAACCATAAAATGTGACTGAAAGCACTTTCTTGAGGGCTCAAAGGAGGCAACATTGTAGTGATTTATCTACAAAGGGATATGAGATGTTGTTACAACCTGCCAATACAGCAAAATCCAGACAGTTGCTGAACGAGACCATGGCTTTGGTACTCGCAGGAGGGCGGGGTAGTCGCCTCAAACAGTTAACCGACAACCGTGCAAAACCTGCCGTTCATTTCGGCGGCAAATTCCGCATCATCGATTTCGTGCTCTCCAACTGCATCAACTCCGGCATCCGTCGGGTCGGTGTCGTGACCCAGTACAAATCCCACAGCCTGTTGCGCCATCTCCAATCGGGCTGGTCTTTCCTGCGCTACCAGATGAACGAGTTTATCGATCTGCTCCCTGCCCAGCAGCGGGTGGATGAGGTGAACTGGTATCGAGGTACCGCCGATGCGGTCTACCAGAATCTGGATATCATCCGCGATCACGCCCCCAAATATGTGGTGGTGCTGGCAGGCGACCACATCTACAAGATGGATTACGCCGCCATGCTGCTCGACCACGTCAATATGGGCGCCAAGGTGACCGTTGCCTGCATCGAGGTGCCACGCAGTGAAGCAAGCGCCTTCGGGGTAATGGCGGTGGATGATGATCGCAAGATCAATGCCTTCGTCGAAAAGCCTGCTAACCCGCCCGCCATGCCGGGCAAGGCCGACACCGCGCTGGCCTCAATGGGCGTCTATATCTTCGATGCGGAGTATCTCTATCAGTTGCTGGAAGAGGACATTGCCAACGAGCAGTCCCATCACGATTTCGGCATGGACGTGATCCCCCGCGTGGTGAAAGAGGGCACCGCATTCGCTCACCCGTTTGGCATGTCCTGTGTCGGCTGCTGTGCGGATCGCCGCCCCTACTGGCGCGATGTGGGCACCGTGGACTCCTTCTGGGAGGCCAATATGGATCTCGCTTCCGTCACGCCGGAGCTCGATATCTACGATCAGGACTGGCCCATCTGGACCAGCCAGAACATGACTCCTCCCGCCAAGTTCGTGCAGGACCGAAACGGTCAGCACGGCATGACCATCAACTCCATGTTTGCCGGGGGCACCATCGTCAGTGGCTCTTTCATCCTGAGTTCGGTGCTCTTTACCAATGTGCGGGTCGACTCCTTCTGCACTCTGGATCAGGCCGTTATCTTCCCGGGTGTGGAGATTGGTGCCGGTTGCCGACTGCGCCGGGTGGTGATCGACAAGGGGTGCAAACTGCCGGAAGGCACGGTGATCGGTGAAAACGCCGATGAAGATGCACGTCGCTTCCACCGCTCCGAGCAGGGCATCGTGCTGGTCACCCAGGGGATGCTCACTCGCCTGAACAAAGAGCTGCAGGGAAAACAAAAGCGCTGATCCGCAGCCAGACGGGATCCCCCTTCCTACCGCAAAGGGAGCCATTATGGCTCCCTCTTTCTATGGCTGACCAGATAGCCACCTCACACCATCATTGCCATCGCGTTGCAGTCTCCCAGAGATACCATTTACTGTGGGTAAACAGCTGGACAACGCAGCCTTCACGCCCTCAAGTCGTAAACATTAGATTACACAAAAACCATTAATCCTCCGAAAAATCCTCTGTATTATTCCTGTTCGCGCTATATAGCAGCTCCTTTATCTGACTTTTTAGCGGTAAACCCACTGGTTTCACTTGATTGTTTGTTTTTCCTTGGTAAGGTGATGGCGGTTGCGTAACAAAGCAGGTACCAGTGTAAATATATAGGTACAGCCGCTTTTGGCTTAATACAGTAGAGAGAATGAAATCATGCAAAGAGACCCCCTGAACAACATCCATATCCAGTCCGAACAAGTGATGATCACGCCTGCCCAGCTCAAGGAGAAGTTACCCATCTCCGACAAGGCGCTGGCATTCGTGCAAGGGGCCCGCAATACCATCGCCGACATCATTCACCGCCGCGATCACCGCCTGTTGGTGATCTGTGGTCCCTGCTCCATCCACGACATGGACGCCGCCAAAGAGTACGCAACCAGACTCAAAGCGCTGCATGATGCCTATCAGGAC
Organism: Aeromonas sp. Y293-4; assembly: GCF_027705905.1. NCBI lineage: Bacteria > Pseudomonadati > Pseudomonadota > Gammaproteobacteria > Aeromonadales > Aeromonadaceae > Aeromonas > Aeromonas sp. Y293-4. Next base: position 276,396 of record NZ_JAPDCI010000001.1, read on the forward strand.
TCTCTCTACATTGTCATGCGGGTCTACTTTGAGAAGCCGCGCACCACGGTCGGCTGGAAAGGCTTTATCAACGACCCCAATCTGGATGGCACCTTCGATGTGGAGCTGGGGCTGCACCGTGCCCGCGAGCTACTCTGCTGGCTGGCGGAGCTGGAGCTGCCGCTGGCCACCGAAGCGCTCGACCCCATCAGCCCGCAATACCTGGCGGAGCTCTTCTCCTGGTCGGCCATCGGCGCCCGCACCACCGAATCCCAGACCCACAGGGAGATGGCGTCCGGCCTCTCCATGCCGGTCGGCTTCAAGAACGGCACCGACGGCAACCTGGGGACCGCCATCAATGCGCTGCAGGCGGCCTCCTCCCCTCACGCCTTTATGGGGATCAACCAGCAGGGCCAGGTTGCGCTGCTGCAGACCCAGGGCAACCCGGATGGCCACGTGATCCTGCGCGGCGGCAAACATCCCAACTACGACTCGGTCAACGTGTCGCTGGCGGAAGAGGCGCTGGAGAAAGCGGGCCTGCTGCCGAGCCTTGTGGTGGATTGCAGCCACGGCAACTCCAGCAAGGATCACCGTTTGCAGCCCAAGGTGGCCGACAACGTCATCCACCAGATCCAGGAGGGCAACCGCTCCATCATCGGGGTGATGCTCGAATCCAACCTGTTTGAGGGTAACCAGTCCAGCGAGCAGCCCAAGCAGCAGATGCGCTACGGGGTCTCCATCACCGATGCCTGCATCGACTGGGACACCACCGCCACCCTGCTGGCCCGCTGTCACAACCAGCTGGCTGACCCCCTCAAAGGCAGAACTGCACGATAAGCCGTGGTATCTTGTCGTAACCTATTGAACAATCTGGGTATCACCGCTGGTGGCATCAAACCGCTCATGCCGTGATACCTTGTTGCATCTTGATTTTCAGGGCGCCGCCGCTGCGGCGCCAGCAGGGACTGGATATGGCTGAAGAGTTGAATGTACTCAGGGACAAGATAGATGCGGTGGACAAGCAGCTGATCGATCTGCTGGCCGCCCGTCTGGCCCTAGTGGGAGAAGTGGGTGAGGTAAAGAGCCGCCACGGCCTGCCCATCTATGCACCGGACCGGGAGGCGAGCATGCTGGCCCGCCGCCGCGCCGAGGCCGAGCAGTTGGGAGTGCCCGGCGATCTCATCGAAGATGTGCTGCGCCGGGTGATGCGTGAATCTTATGCCAGCGAGAAAGATACCGGCTTCAAATGCATAAAGCCGGATCTTGGCAAGGTGGTCATCATCGGCGGTCAGGGCCAGCTTGGTCGGCTGTTCGGTCATATGTTCAGCCTCTCAGGCTACCGGGTCGAGACGCTGGAACAAGCCGACTGGCCACGCGCTGACGAGATCCTTGCCGGAGCCGGTCTGGTGATGGTGGCGGTGCCAATCGATATCACCTGCCAGATCATCGATCGCCTCGGTAACCTGCCCGCCCACTGCCTGCTGGTCGATGTCACCAGCGTGAAGGCGGCGCCGCTCGAACATATGCTGACGGTGCACCAAGGGCCGGTACTGGGACTGCACCCCATGTTCGGGCCGGATGTGGCGAGTCTCGCCAAGCAGGTGATCGTCTGCTGCCAGGGTCGTGACCCCGCCGCCAGCCAATGGCTGCTGGATCAGATGACCATCTGGGGCGCCCGCTTGCAACAGGTGGAAGCCAAGGCCCACGATGAGGCGATGACCCTCATTCAGGCGCTGCGTCACTTCGCCACCTTTGCCTATGGCTGGCACCTCTCCCGGGAGCAGGCCAATCTGGATCGTCTGCTGAGTTTGAGCTCCCCCATCTACCGGCTGGAGCTGGCCATGGTGGGGCGGCTGTTCGCTCAGGCTCCCCACCTCTATGCCGACATCATTTTGTCGTCACCGCAGAATCTGGCGATGATCCGTCGCTACTACCAAAACTTCGGCGAAGCGCTGGGGCTGCTGGAGCGGGGGGACAGGGATGGTTTCATCGAGGCCTTCTCGCAAGTCTCTGGTTTCTTCGGCGAGCATGCCGACCAGTTCCTGCGTGAAAGCCGCATGCTACTGGCCCAGGCCAACGACCGCCGCCAACACGGCTGATCCTGCAAAAGTAGTAACAACTCATGCCACTCGGAAAGAGCCGCCACCGTTCATAACTGGATGCGAGCCAAAGATCTCCATAGGAAGGGGCAATTAAGCATGCGGGCTGTCATTAACAATGGCAACCCGCTTTGCAACTAGTCTCGAAGCAAATCCAGCCCTACCTAATCGTCGCCATCTGCCGCACACATCGCTGCTCTCTGTCATCCACCCGCTTGGCAAACCAGGCGGTGGTGAGGTTGCGGGTAATTTTCGGGCTCTTTAGCTGAATGCCGGGCAGGATGGCGCGGGGCAATCGCTTGCCCGCTTGCTTGTCGGCCAGAGTAAAGATGCGATGGTAGAGATCGGTCTCGGCAAATTCGGCGGTATCCCCTTTGCGCAGGCTCTGGTGGATCGCCTGTTTGCTCATATTGACCCGGTTGGCGAGGGTGTAGACGGCAAGCTCGGTATTGCCCGGCAGATCCGAGTCATAGCGGATCAGATCCCCGTCCAGGGCCAGAGTTTTGCCACTCAAACGGCTGACGGCAGCTTGAAAAGCGGCATTGCGACTGGCGTACCAGCCAGCGTTGAAATCGGCAAAGCGGTAGAGGGTATCCGGGTAGTCGGCGGGATAACCGAAGATATGTTTGGTGCCAAACCAGATGCCGCCGCGACGGGTAAAGACTTCGTGGCGGATGGAATCCTTGATGGGATAGGGGTAGCCACGGGCGTTGGCCTCGGCAAAGGCGATACTCACCTGCATCGGGCCACCGGTATGCACCGGGTTGAGGTTGCCAAACAGCGTCTTGCCCATCGGCAGCATGCTGATCATGTCTTCGAAAATTTCGCTCATCTCCCGCTCGGTTCGCAACTTGTCGATCCGCTCGGCATAGCTCTTGCCGGTGGGCGAGTTGATGGAGAGCGCGGCCCGCACCATAAATTCGGGGATCAGCAGCTTGGCTGCCCGTGAGTTGATCTCTTTCCAGGCGATCTTGCCAAGGCCCGGCACCACGGGGTCGGCCTGATAAGTGGCTTCCTGCTCCGCCACCGCCAGCACGCTACAGACATTGTGATCATTGACCGTCACCCCCTGGGTGGTGAGCGCCGTCACCACGTCGTTGGCCCACCCCTGTTTGTCCGGCACCTGACGGGGCAAGAAGCGCACGATGCGGCTCTTCATATCCGCCGGTTTGCGCGGCTGCATGGCAGGCGGCGTTTTGGGGTTGCTCACGCTCGCCTCTTTGGCGGGCGCGGAGGCGGGATCACTGGCACAACCGGCCAGCAACAAGGCAGAGCAGAAGGCAAGAAGACGACAGGAAGGCAAAGCGGTCATAAGCATGTCCATTTTTTGTAGGCCCTACAGGCAGCGCCGCAGGCACTGCACTGACAAGCAAAGTGGGGCCATTGTAGAGGATTGCCTGCTGCAGTTGAAACCCGCGCTCGCAGCATCCCCTCCCCTTGCCAGCTTTTGCCACCCCACGCGCCATCCGTTGTCTGCGATGCGGAACTCATGACCTTCCTCAATGGCTCACCCGGCCCGAACCGAACGGTGAGCTCCTGATAAAAAGAAACCCCCGCCATCGCTGGCGGGGGTTGGTCGTCTGGCAAGTCGGGCTGATGCCCGCTGCAAACTCTTAGCGGTTTTTCACCTTCTGGTGCAGCTCCTGCACCGAGTTGACGTTGGCGGTGGCATCCACGCTGATGGCCATGCAGGTGGCAAACGCCTCGTTCATGGTGGTGGTATACGCCACCTTGTTCTGCAAGGCGGCGCGACGCAGCTGCTTGGAGTCCTGGATCGCCACCCGCCCTTCGGCGGTGTTGACGATGTAGGTGTACTCGCCATTCTTGATGCGATCCAGAATGTGCGGGCGACCTTCGTGCACCTTGTTGACCAGACGCGGGTTGATGCTCGCCTCACCCAGCGCGACGGCGGTGCCGTGAGTGGCATCCAGCTCGTAGCCCAGCTCCAGCAGCTTGGCAGCCAAGTCGACCACCTGCGCCTTGTCGCTGTGACGCACTGACAAGAGGGCACGACCCTCTTTCGGTACGGCGTGGTTGGCACCCAGCTGCGCCTTGGCATAGGCCTCGGCAAAGCTGCTGCCCACACCCATTACCTCACCGGTAGAGCGCATCTCCGGCCCCAGCAGCGGGTCAACTCCCGGGAACTTGGCGAACGGCAGTACCACCTCTTTCACCGAGTAGTAGGGCGGGATGATCTCTTTGGTAAAGCCCTGTTCTTGCAGCGACTGACCGGCCATCACGCGGGCGGCAATCTTGGCCAGCGGGGCACCGGTCGCCTTGGAGACAAACGGCACGGTACGGGCGGCACGCGGGTTCACCTCGATGAGGTAGATGTCATCGCCCTTGACCGCGAATTGCACGTTCATCAGGCCGATAACGCCGAGCTCCAGCGCCAGCTTGCGCACCTGCTCGCGGATCTCGTCCTGAATTTTCTTGGACAAGGTATAGGGAGGCAGGGAGCAACCGGAGTCACCGGAGTGGATACCGGCCTGCTCGATGTGCTCCATGATGCCGCCGATGACTACATCGGTGCCATCGCAGATGGCATCCACGTCCAGCTCGGTCGCATCGTCCAGGAAGCGGTCCAGCAGCACCGGCGATTCGTTGGAGACACTCACCGCCTCGGCGAAGTAGCGACGCAGATCCTGCTCGTCATAGACGATTTCCATGGCGCGGCCACCCAGCACGTAGGAGGGGCGAACCACCAGCGGGTAGGTGATACGCTCGGCCAGCAGCACGGCCTGCTCCAGCGCGGTGACGGTGCCGTTTTCCGGCTGCTTGAGGCCGAGGCGCTCGACAGCAGACTGGAAGCGCTCGCGGTCTTCGGCGCGGTCGATGGCATCTGGGCTGGTACCGATGATCGGCACACCGTTGGCTTCCAGTGCTCGGGCCAGTTTCAGCGGGGTCTGGCCACCGTACTGAACGATGACGCCCTTGGGTTTTTCGATGCGCACGATTTCCAGCACATCTTCCAGGGTCACCGGCTCGAAGTAGAGGCGATCCGAGGTGTCGTAATCGGTGGAGACGGTCTCCGGGTTGCAGTTGACCATGATGGTCTCGTAACCGTCTTCGCGCAGGGCCAGCGCCGCGTGCACACAGCAGTAGTCGAACTCGATACCCTGACCGATACGGTTCGGGCCGCCACCGATGATCATGATCTTGTCGCGGTTGCTCGGGGCCGCTTCGCACTCCTCGTCATAGCTGGAGTACATGTAGGCGGTGTTGGTGGCGAACTCGGCGGCGCAGGTATCTACCCGCTTGTAGACCGGGAAGATGTTGTGGCGGGCGCGCAGTTTGCGCACTTCCCCTTCGGCCACACCGAGGATCTTGGCCAGACGGGCATCGGCAAAGCCTTTTCGCTTGAGGGCACGCAGGAAGTCGGCATCGAGACCGGCCATGCCGCGCTCTTTCACCTCGTCTTCCAGCTTCACCAGATCTTCAATCTGTACCAGGAACCAGGGGTCAATCTTGGTCAGCTTGAAGATGCCGTCCATGGAGAGACCGGCGCGGAACGCATCGGCGATATAGAAGATACGGTCGCTACCGGCGTCCTGCAGCTCGTGACGGATGCGGGTCAGGGAGTCCGGGGCATTGAGGTCAACCATGGGGTCGAAGCCTGTTTTGCCGGTTTCGAGGCTGCGCAGCGCCTTGTGCAGGGACTCCTGGAAGTTGCGGCCGATGGCCATAACTTCACCGACCGACTTCATCTGGGTCGTCAGACGGTCGTTGGCACCGGCGAATTTTTCGAAGTTGAAGCGCGGCACCTTGGTGACCACGTAGTCGATGGCCGGCTCGAAGGAGGCCGGAGTGCGACCGCCGGTGATGTCGTTCATCAGCTCGTCGAGGGTGTAACCGATGGCGAGCTTGGCAGCGATCTTGGCAATGGGGAAACCGGTCGCCTTGGAGGCCAGCGCGGAGGAGCGCGACACCCGCGGGTTCATCTCGATAATGACCATGCGGCCATCTTTCGGGTTGATACCGAACTGGACGTTGGAGCCGCCGGTCTCGACGCCGATCTCGCGCAGCACAGCCATGGAAGCGTTGCGCATCAGCTGGTACTCCTTGTCGGTCAGCGTCTGGGCTGGCGCGACAGTGATGGAGTCACCGGTGTGGATACCCATGGGGTCGAAGTTTTCGATGGCACAGACGATGATGCAGTTGTCGTTGCGATCCCGCACCACCTCCATCTCGTACTCTTTCCAGCCGATCAGCGACTCGTCGATGAGCAGCTCTTTGGTCGGCGACAAGTCCAGACCGCGCTCGCAGATCTCGACGAACTCTTCGGTGTTGTAGGCGATGCCGCCACCCGAGCCACCCATGGTAAAGGAGGGACGGATGATGCAGGGGAAGCCGACCATCTGCTGCACGCCCCACGCCTCTTCCATGTTGTGGGCGATACCGGCACGCGGGCACTCCAGGCCAATGCTGCGCATCGCCTTGTCAAAACGGGAGCGGTCTTCGGCCTTGTCGATGGCGTCGGCGGTGGCACCGATCATCTCGACACCGAACTCGGCCAGCACGCCATGCTTCTCCAGTGCCAGTGCGCAGTTGAGCGCAGTCTGGCCACCCATGGTGGGCAGGATGGCGTCCGGGCGCTCTTTCTTGATGATTTCGCGCACCACTTCCCAGGTGATGGGCTCGATGTAGGTGGCGTCTGCCATCTCCGGGTCGGTCATGATGGTGGCCGGGTTGGAGTTGACCAGAATGACGCGGTAGCCCTCCTCGCGCAGGGCTTTGCACGCCTGGGCGCCGGAGTAGTCAAATTCGCAGGCCTGGCCGATGACGATGGGGCCGGCGCCGAGGATCAGGATGCTCTGAAGGTCGTTACGTTTTGGCATGAAACTCTTTCCTCTATTCCTTAGGCGCGATACTGCTTAATCAATTCAATAAAGTGGTCAAAGAGACCGGCACAATCGTGCGGGCCCGGGCTCGCTTCGGGGTGTCCCTGGAAGCTGAAGGCCGGCCGGTCGGTGCGATGGATGCCCTGCAGGGAACCATCGAACAGGGAGACGTGGGTGGCGCGCAGGCAATCCGGCAGGCTGTTCTCGTCTACCGCAAAACCGTGGTTCTGGGCGGTGATCATGACGGTGTTATCATCGAGGCTCTTCACCGGATGGTTGGCACCGTGGTGGCCAAACTTCATCTTGACGGTCTTGGCACCGGAGGCCAGACCCAGCAGCTGGTGACCCAGACAGATGCCGAATACCGGCGTGTTGGTATTAAGGAAAGCCTTGATGGCCTCGATGGCGTAGTCGCACGGCTCGGGGTCGCCGGGGCCGTTGGAGAGGAAGATGCCATCCGGGTTCATCGCCAGTACCTCGGCGGCTGGGGTCTTGGCCGGTACCACGGTCAGGCGGCAGCCGCGGTCAACCAGCATCCGCAGGATGTTGCGCTTGACGCCAAAGTCATAGGCCACTACGTGGTATTTCAGCTGGTCGGCATCCGGGGTGACATGCCCCTTGCCAAGCTGCCAGCTCCCTTCGGTCCAGTTGTACGCTTCACCAACCGTCACCTCTTTGGCCAGATCCATTCCCTTCAGACCGGGGAAGGCGCGGGCCTGTTCGAGGGCATAGGCTTCATCGACCTGTTTCCCGGCCAGAATGCAGCCAGCCTGAGCGCCTTTCTCGCGCAGGATGCGGGTCAGTTTACGGGTGTCGATGTCGGCGATGCCAACGATGTTGTGAGACTTGAGGTATTCGGAGAGGGATTGCTGATTGCGGAAATTGGAGGCAAGTATCGGAAGGTCCCGGATGATCAATCCCTGAGCATGGATCTGACTGGACTCTTCATCTTCGCTGTTGGTGCCGGTGTTGCCTATATGGGGGTAAGTGAGGGTGACGATCTGACGGGAATAAGAGGGATCGGTGAGGATTTCCTGATAGCCCGTCATCGACGTATTGAAAACCACTTCACCAACGGAACATCCCTCGGCGCCTATCGACACGCCTTTGAACACAGTTCCATCTTCCAGCACTAGCAATGCAGTGTGATTCAAGACAACCTCCAGTTATTTAGCTTTAAATTCAGCAATTTACCTGGGTGTTGCGGGCTCGGTTCCGGTCTTGGACAGGACTCGAACCCGGCAGATTTCTGGCAAATTGGGCGCATTCTACTTAAAAAAAGTGGCATTTCAACGTCTTTTCTCAGATGAAATGCATCTAAATTCAATAAAAAAGCAACATTACCCATTATCTATGCACTCAATCGCTTTGCAACCCCCTCCCGCGAAAGAAAAGGAAAAACCACCATCAAAAGATGCCGCCAAGCCAGCAATAACGACAAAAACAAACAAAAAAACCAATTAAAACAATGGCATTTATTTTTACATAAAAAACATCAATGACAAATTTAACGCTTTTAAGATGACAAGAGTGAACATGAAAAATGGAAAACGTTTTTCTTCGTTTGAATTTTTAGTCTTTTCCGATCGGTGTAAAAAAATGGCTTTATCCGCCATAAAGATGCTCAAATCTGTTACCTGGTGATGACATTCAGGAAGGGAAAATCTGGCGGATAACGCAATAGTGTGATTTATAAGGCGTTCAGTTAAAAATTGCAGGCAGCGTGTCTTTTTACACAAACTCTGACTGACTGACAGCAAAAACCCCGGCAAGCCGGGGTTTTTCACTGGGTAGCTGTAGTACGACAGTGCCGCACAGAGGCATCACTTGAGATTAAGCACGTCCTGCATGTCATAAAGACCGGCACCCTGCTGACCAAGCCACTTGCCCGCTCGCACAGCACCGTTGGCGAAGGTCAGGCGACTGGAGGCCTTGTGGCTGATCTCCACCCGCTCGCCGATATCGGCAAACATGACGGTATGCTCCCCCACCAGATCGCCGGCGCGAATGGTGGCAAAGCCGATAGTGTTGCGATCCCGCTCGCCAGTGATCCCCTCGCGACCATAGACGGCGCACTCCTTGAGATCCCGGCCCAGCGTTTTGGCGACCACTTCCCCCATGGAGAGCGCAGTACCGGATGGCGCATCCACCTTGTGGCGATGGTGGCCCTCGATGATCTCGATGTCGGTGTAATCCCCCATCACCTTGGCGGCCTGCTCCAGCAGCTTGAACACCAGGTTGACCCCGACCGAGTAGTTGGAGGCGAACACGATACCGATCTGCTTGCCCGCCTCTTTCAGAGCAGCCTTGCCTGCATCGTCAAAACCGGTGGTGCCGATCACCATCTGCTTGTGGTGGGCCAGTGCAAAGGCCAGATTGGCAAGGGTCACCTCGGGGCGGGTGAAGTCGATGATGAGATCAAACTCGTCACGCACCTTGTCCAGACTGTCGCTGATGGCCACACCAAGATGGCCCAGCCCATTGAGCTCACCGGCATCGAGACCGATCACCGCCGAACCCGGCCGCTCCAGTGCAGCCCCGACCACTACGCCATCGGTGTTGGTGATGGCCTCCAGCAGCACCTTGCCCATACGACCATTACAGCCCATCACGGCCACACGGATCGGATTGTCCATCTCCACCCTCTCATCTCTTTTAATTATGGAAAGAGACCGTTTTACCAGCCCGCGCCGGGTTTGAAAAGCCATGATGCCACCACTCCTTGCTGCGCTCGTCAACGGCAGCGCCCACTAGCTGGCCAAGAACTTCCTTTTGGTCACAGGCCGTTTTTCATCGTCTCACTCGATCATTTGGCAGACCGGGTGCCATCTGATAGGTTCGAACGAGTGAAATGCCAGCATAAGCAAAATCAGGGCCACGCCCGTGTCGATATCAAATGAGGTGCAAGGATGAGCGCAGGATTGCTGTTTGCAGTGGTGTTGGTATCACTGCCCCTGGTCATGCTGGCCGCGGCTCTGCTGTTTGGCGGGCCGAGTCCGGCACCGGCGATGGCCAGCATCAACGACCCTTTCAAGGGGAGTGGCTGGAGCAATATGCCACCCCTCTCAAGATACCCGGCGCGTGACGGCACGAACTTGGCCTATCGGCACTATGGCGCAAAAGAGCACGCAGAGAACAACAAGGTCAAGGGCAGCGTGGTATTGGTTCATGGCTCTTCTGCCAGCAGCCAGAGCATGCACAAGATGGCGAGCGCCTTTTCGCAAGCGGGATATGACGCCTACGCCCTCGATATTCGCGGCCATGGCGCATCGGGCGACAAAGGCACCATTGCCTACATTGGCCAGCTTGAAGACGATCTGGAAGATTTCATCAAGTCGGTGGCCCCCGGCAAGCCTGCAACACTCGTCGGCTTCTCGTCAGGGGGTGGCTTTGTGCTGCGCGTTGCTGGCAGCACGCGACAATCCCTGTTCGAGAGCTATCTGCTGCTCTCCCCCTATCTCGGCCCCACCGCCGCCAACTACCGGCCCAACAGCGGTGGCTGGGTGCGTATCGGCTTGCCTCGTCTCATCGCCCTGAGCATCCTCAACGGTTTCCATATTTCCGCACTCAACTATCTGACCGTGCTGAACTTTGCCCTCAATGATGAGGCGAAATCCCTGCTGACCCCCTCCTACTCCTTCAACCTTGCCTCGAACTTTCAGCCAGAGCGCGACTATCAGCAGAATTTGCGCAATGTGCAACGCCCCTGCGCCGTGATCGCGGGTGCAAATGACGAAGTCTTCCAAACAGATCAACTTGAACCTGAGTTAAGACGTCTCGGCATCTCCTGGCCTGTCACCCTGCTGCCCGGAATTGGCCACATTCCGCTGACGCTGGAACAGGATGCTCTCGCGACAGCCGTTCAGGCGGTGGAGAAACTGACACAGTAACCACACAGCCCAGGTCTTGTGTCCACGCGTTCTGGAAATATCCGCACCATGCTCACGTAGAGATAGAGAGAGGTGCGGCTGACGTTTGGCAGCGGGAGAAATCCCCAAGATGGCATGCAGAGATCTTATCGTTTACCTCTTTCCTTATTAAAGGCACGCGATACCCGCGGACTGCGCCAGAACAGCAATGAACAATAAACAGCGCAAACTTCTTTTTCCGAATATTCTTTGGATATCTCAACAACACCAGAATCATCAAACAAAAACACCTATCCATCTGGACGTCTATCTTGACCAAGCGAGGTTGACTCACTACTGTGGGCCCCCCAATGCGGCAGGATGCCCGCCCTGTTTTCCCCCTATCCCTATCAGATACAGGTACAAAGCAGTTTATGACAGGAGGTCATTGCTCAATTTCAGAGGAACACATGATCCAGACTCAACCCAGTGCCAGGGCCTTGTTGCCACTTCTGGTTTTTCTCGCACTCTTTATCGGTACCGGTACCTGGCTGACCCTGCAGGGGGTCGAATTCGCCTTCTATCAGCTGCCCGCTCCGGTTGCTGCCCTGCCTGCGGTGATGCTCGCCCTGCTGCTTGGCAAAGAGAGCTTCAACAGCAATCTGGAGACCTTCTTCAAGGGGGTCGGCCACAGCAATATCATGGCGATGTGCCTTATCTATCTGCTGGCGGGCGCCTTTGCCAGCGTGGCCAAGGCCACCGGCGGGGTTGATGCTACTGTGGCGCTGGGCCTGTCGCTCATCCCTGGCTGGGCGCTGTTGCCCGGACTGTTCCTCATCTCTGCCTTTATTGCTACCGCCATGGGTACCTCCATGGGCACCATAGGTGCCGTGGCGCCGGTCGCGCTGGGCGTGGCGCAGGCGGCCGGTATCGATCCGGTGCTGATGGCAGGCACCATTCTCTCCGGCGCCATGTTTGGCGATAACCTCTCCATCATCTCCGACACCACCATAGCAGCCACCCGCAGCCAGGGGTGCGAGATGAAGGACAAGTTCCGCGAGAACTTCAAGATTGCAGCCCCAGCTGCCATCGCGGTGATCCTGCTCTATCTGACCCTGGGCTCAGTGGGTGAATCCCCTGCCAACGGCAGCGCCATCGAGCTGTTCAAGGTGATGCCCTACCTGCTCATTCTTGGGCTGGCGCTCGCCGGAGTGAATGTGTTTGTGGTATTGGGGATCGGTATTCTGGCCGCCGGAGTGGTGGGCATGATCAACGGTTACGCCATCGGTCAGTTCAGCAAGGATATCTATCAGGGCTTTACCGGCATGCAGGAGATCTTCCTGCTCTCCATGCTGATCGGCGGCCTCGGCGCCCTGATGGAGCGTCAGGGTGGTCTGGCCTGGATAAGCGATCGCATCGGCGCCCTGATTGCCCGTTTCACTCGCGAGCACAATGGCGAACAGAACGAGAAAGCGGCCGAGCTCGGCATCGCCGGGGTAGTGAGCCTCACCAACCTCTGCACCGCCAACAACACGGTGGCTATTATCGTCGCCAGCAAGGTAGCCCGGGATCTGGCCGAACACCACGGTGTCACCCCGCGCCGCGCCGCCTCCATGCTCGATATTTTCTCCTGCGTGGTACAGGGTCTGATCCCTTGGGGCGCACAGGCGCTGCTGCTGGGATCCATCTTCGCCCTGTCGCCGTTGGCGGTAGTAAGCATGAGTTTCTACCCGATGGCACTCGCGGTAGCGGCACTCATTGCAGTGTTTGTGAAGCACCAGATGCGCGGCAAAGCTGACAAGTAACAGACCAGAGGCTGGCGCGCCGACATGCTGTCAACAGGGGCCACACCCTGGCCCTTGTTGACTCACTATCGGACCCGCCAGCATTTATCCCACCGTCCCGGGCATCAGCCGTCCGGGGCGGGAGTTCCCCTGCCCCCCTTAACGTCAAGAGTGAATGTGCTAAGGTAGAGCGCGTTCAAGCCATCGATGCGCAGCTATACCAGAGGTTCCCCATGCATGAGTCCCAACCCGAACGTCAATCCCTGCGCCAACTGGTTCGTCAACGCCGCAAAAATCTGAGTCCGGCCGAGCAGCAATTGGCGGCCCAACAGCTGCTGGCCCAGTTCAAGCAACACCCCGAGATCCTCGCCGCCAAACGCATTGCCCTCTATCTGGCCAATGACGGGGAGATCAACCCCTTGCCCACCATCCATTGGCTGTGGGCCCAGCACAAAGAGGTCTACCTGCCGGTGCTCCACCCCTTTACTCCGGGTCACCTGCTCTTTTTGCGCTATACCGCCACCAGCCCCATGGTACGCAACCGCTACGGCATCGAAGAGCCGGAGCTGGATATCCTGCAGGTGGTGCCCCACAGCACGCTCGATCTTATCTGCACCCCGCTGGTCGCCTTCGATGCCCAGGGCAATCGCCTTGGCATGGGGGGCGGCTACTACGATCGCACTCTCGCCATCTGGCATGAGCACAAGCTGGGCCCCAAGCCGCTCGGCATTGCCCACGACTGCCAGCAGGTGGATGCGGTCCCGCAAGAGGAGTGGGATGTGCCGCTGCCCCAGATCATCACCCCAAGCCACTGCTGGCGCTTTGAATAGGCTGTTTTTGGCAGGCAGCCCCTGCTTTGTGCGCGCAAACGCAGAATAAACAGGCAAACGATTTACAAAGTCCCTCTTTTTGCCCCGGAACGTGAGCAACAAGGTCGCGACGGGGTACCGGGTTGGATATAATGCGCCCGCTTTTTTCTTAAGGAACGATCATGACTCAAGATGAAATGAAGAAGGCGGCCGGTTGGGCTGCGCTCAAGTATGTGGTTCCCGGCACCATCGTCGGGGTGGGCACCGGCTCTACCGTCAACCACTTTATCGACGCGCTGGCGACCATGAAGGACGAGATCAAGGGGGCGGTATCCAGCTCCGTGGCCTCTACCGAGCGCCTCAAGGGCTTCGGCATCACCGTATATGATCTCAACGAGATCGACGCCCTCTCCGTCTATGTGGATGGCGCCGACGAGATCAACGCAACCCGCGACATGATCAAGGGCGGTGGCGCAGCCCTGACCCGCGAGAAGATCGTTGCCGCCGTCGCTGACAAGTTCATCTGCATCATCGACAACACCAAAACCGTCGACGTGCTGGGCCAGTTCCCGCTGCCGGTGGAAGTGATCCCGATGGCCCGCGAATACGTGGCCCGTGAAATCCGCAAACTGGGTGGCAACCCGGTGTGGCGTGAAGGCGTGGTCACCGACAACGGCAACCACATTCTGGATGTAAAAGGCATGGCCATTACCGACGCCAAGGCGCTGGAAGTGCGACTGAACGCCATTGTTGGCGTGGTCACCAACGGCCTGTTCGCCGCCCGCGGCGCCGATGTTGTCCTGATCGGTACGCCGGACGGCGTGATTACCCAGTAATCCCGACACCGGTAGCACAGTGCAGCGGCATCCTCCCTCCCTCGCCAGCGCCACTCTGCAACCTCTGACGCAGCAGCGGCGTTGATTGAGCCCCGGGATGGGATATGACCCAAACATTGCACTGTGAATAAATGACGGCGCCTGATGGCGCCGTTTTTATTTATCCCTCAACAAGTTGCATACGGATGTTTACAACATTCGTTGATAACTTCAAAGAATTTGACTTTCGTCACAAATATTCCCTCTCCCAAACGTTTTTGCTACTTTACGGTTTTCTTCGCACACCAAATCTGCACTTACGTTTGCACATACAGAGGGATCGTCATGACTGCCAAGTTTTCGTTGGACAAGGATAAAATCAAGGTTCTGCTGCTGGAGGGGGTTCACCCCAACACCGTAGAGACCTTTCGTGCCGCAGGTTACACCAGTGTGGAGTATCTCAAGACCTCGCTCTCCGAAGAGGAGCTGATCGAGCAGATCCGCGACGTCCATTTCATCGGACTGCGCTCCCGCACCCAGATCACCGAGAAAGTCCTCGACGCCGCCAACAAGCTGGTCGCTATCGGCTGCTTCTGCATCGGTACCAACCAGGTCGAGCTGGAAGCGGCCCAGATCCGCGGTATTCCGGTCTTCAACGCCCCCTTCTCCAACACCCGTTCGGTCGCCGAGCTGGTTCTGGGCGAGATCCTGCTGCTGCTGCGCGGCATCCCCGAGAAAAACGCCAAGTGCCATCGCGGCGTGTGGGAAAAACTGGCCAACCGCTCGGTGGAAGCGCGCGGCAAGAAGCTCGGCATCATCGGCTACGGCCACATCGGTACCCAGCTTGGCATCATCGCCGAAAGCATCGGCATGAAGGTTTATTACTACGATATCGAGAACAAGCTCTCGCTGGGTAACGCCATTCAGGTGCCGAGCATGGTCGAGCTGCTCAATATGTCTGACGTCATCAGCCTGCACGTGCCGGAGACCGCCTCCACCAAGAACATGATCGGAGCCGAGCAGCTGCGGATGATGAAACCGGGCGCCATCTTCATCAACGCCGCCCGCGGTACCGTGGTGGATATCGATGCGCTGGCTGACGTCATCAAGAGCGGCCATATCGCCGGTGCCGCCATCGACGTCTTCCCGGTCGAGCCCAAGTCCAATGACGAAGAGTTCCAAAGCCCGCTGCGTGGGCTGGAGAACGTCATCCTGACCCCGCACATCGGTGGCACCACCCATGAGGCGCAGGAGAACATCGGGCTGGAAGTGGCCAACAAGCTGGTCAAATACTCCGACAACGGCTCCACCCTCTCCGCCGTCAACTTCCCGGAAGTGTCGCTGCCGGGCCACAAGGGCTCCAGCCGCCTGCTGCACATTCACCGCAACCAGCCGGGGGTGATGAACCAGATCAACCAGATCTTCGCCGAAGAGGGGATCAACATCGCCGGTCAATACCTGCAGACCAGCAGCCATATCGGTTACGTGGTGATCGACGTGGAGACCGAGCACAGCGAGAAGGCGCTCGCCAAGCTCAAGGAGATCAACGGCACCATCCGTGCCCGCATCCTCCACTGATAGCCCCTTATCTGTGTCTAGTCCTGAAATAGGTTTACACATTTTCAACTAGCATTTTTCTACTCAGAATCCCCTATGTACCGCATCGGGGGTTCTGTATTTCAACGCATGATGCGGCCGCTCCGCGTTGTAAATATCCACTGCTTCACGCACCATTTCCCGCGCTTGCGTCAAATCCTGCGGGCTTTGCAACAATAACTCTCCTTTCAAAATCCCGTTCACCCGCTCCGCCAACGCATTCTGGTAACAGTCATACCCATCCGTCATCGAGCATTTCACCCCGTACCGTTCATGTAATGACTGATACACCCCCGAGCAATACTGCACGCCGCGGTCCGAGTGATGGATGAGTTCACCGCTGCCACACCGTTGCTTCAGTGCTTTCTTGAACGCCATCGCCACCGATTCGGCGTGCATCCCTTCGTGCACGTGATGGCCCACTATCTTGCGTGAGTACGCATCCGTTACAGCGGCCCGCTTTTGGCTGGCAGATAGGTGATATCTGCGACCCAGACCTGCTCCGGTGCCACCGGTGTGACCTGCTCTGGCCCCGCCTTGAGCAAGTTGGGATGACGGTAGAAACGGTGAAAACTGTGGGTGGTCTTGTGATACGCCCGCTTAGGCAGCACCAGCAGGCGGTGCTCGGCCAATATCTGAAACAGCCTGTCCCGCCCGACCTTGAGCCCGCCCTCATCCTGACCCTGCAGCAGATAATGCAGCTTGCGGGTGCCGACCCGAGGTTGTCGCAGTCGAACCTGACGCACGAAGCACACCACCTGTAGCCCTTGTGCATGGCGCTCGTCGGCGACCCGATTGCGCTTGTAGTAAGCCTGCCGGCTTATCCCCAGAAACAGGCAAGCCCTGACAATGGTCAGCCTCTCGACTTGCCGCTGCGAGAGGACTTGCCGGGTCGCTTTTTTATGATGGAGACGCCGTAGTCATTCTTCAGTACATCGACGACGGCCTCAAAAAACTGGGCCTTCTGACTCATCAGCGCCAGCTGTTGCTCAAGTTCCTTGATGCGCTGTTCGGGCGTCTGGTTGTCGGGGTCAGGCATGGTGATGCTCCTGCCGGCGCGCACAGAAGCCCCCTGGCTCCAATCTTGCCGACCATGTTTACGCAACCATACCAGAACGGTGGAGCGGCCCTGAATGCCATAACGCACCTGAGCCTGTTTGTAGGTGAGCTCGCCTTTTTCAATCTGCTCGACCAGTGCCAGTTTAAAAGTCAGCGAGTAATCGCGCTGTGTCCGTTTCACACCTTGTCCCATCGGGTTCTCCATTTATTGGGGGGAAAGGTGTAAACCATATTCAGGACGGGACACTGCGCAGCAAAAAGCCCGTCGTGATGACGGGCTTTTGTATGTTGCAGAGCCTAAATCGTGTTCGCTCCCTTCTCCCCTCGCGGGAGAAGGGCTGGGGATGAGGGGGAGAAGATATCTTCCTCACCCTGCTCTCCCGGAGGGAGAGTGCGCAAACTCACCGGCAAGATATGTGCTCTACCACCACCCCAACAGGTTGCGGCCTACCAGCGCCCCCCACACCAGGGCATTAAGGGCCAGCGCGATAAACACCGCAGCAGAGCCGAGATCCTTGGCACGGCCGGAGAGTTCGTGATGCTCGGAGCCAACCCTGTCTACCACAGCTTCAATGGCGGAGTTGAGGATCTCGACGATCACCACCAGCCAGCTGATGACGATAAGCAGCAGGATCTGGTTGAGAGAATCCCCCAGCCAGAAGGCAATTGGCATCAGCAACAGGATCAGCATCAGCTCCTGCCGAAACGCCGCCTCGTTAATCCAGGCTGACTTGAGCCCCTTCATGCTGTAACCGGTTGCGTTGATGATGCGGGTGACCCCGGTTGCCCCTGGCTTTGCCACGCTAACTACCTCATTTGGAATCGATTTTGGCCTCACATCCTATCAGAGCCCCCCAAGGTTTCAATCAGGGGACTTTTGCTTTATTTTATCTCTTTGCTTTTTCGCCCCTTGCGGCTGACACCACCCACTCGAGACTTGAGTTGTATGTCCATTCACACAGATGAATTGCGCACCCGTCGCCTGGAGTCACTGATCACTCCGAGCGAGCTTGCACACGCGTTTCCGATCACCGATACCATTGCCCAGAATCTGCTGGATGCCCGTCGCGAAGTGGAAGCCATTCTGGCCGGAGACGATCAGCGCCTGCTGGTCATTGTCGGCCCCTGCTCTATCCATGATCCCGCTGCTGCTCGCGAGTATGCCCAGCGCCTCAACGCCCTGCGCGAGCAGTATAAAGAGAGCCTCTGCATCGTGATGCGCACCTACTTCGAGAAACCGCGCACCATCGTCGGCTGGAAAGGGCTGATCAACGATCCGCGCCTCGATGGCAGCTTCGACGTCAACGAAGGGCTGAAACTGGCGCGCAAGCTGCTGGTCGATATCAATGAGCTCGGCATGCCAACCGCCACCGAATTCCTCGATATGGTGACCGGCCAGTATATTGCCGACCTCATCACTTGGGGCGCCATCGGCGCACGTACCACCGAGTCCCAGGTACACCGCGAGATGGCCTCCGCCCTCTCCTGCCCGGTTGGCTTCAAGAACGGCACCGACGGCAATACCCGCATCGCCATCGATGCGGTGCGTGCCGCCCGTCACAGCCACATCTTCTATTCGCCGGACAAAGACGGCAAGATGACCATCTACCGCACCGCCGGTAACCCCTTTGGTCATGTTATCCTGCGTGGCGGCCACCGCCCCAACTACGACACCGCCAGTGTCGATGAAGCATGTGAAGCGCTGGCCGATGTGGGCCTGCCGGAGCGTCTGGTGGTCGATTTCAGCCACGGCAACAGCATGAAGGATCACCGCCGTCAGCTGCTGGTGGCGCAAGATATCTGCGATCAGTTGCGCCGCGGCCGTACCGGCATCGCCGGCATCATGGCAGAAAGCTTCCTGGTGGAAGGGCGCCAGGATGTGGAGAACGGCTGCGCCGCCACCTTTGGCCAGAGCATCACCGATGCCTGCCTGTCATGGAGCGACACCGAAACCCTGCTGGCGATGCTGGCAGAGGCGGCGCAGGTGCGCCTGAGCAAACAGGCTTGAACTGCGAATAAAACCAAAGGGGCCAGTATTTTTGATACCGGCCCCTTCTTCTTGCTGTCGGCCGATGACGCTTCGCTATTCGACCCTACATGCGCCCTCTTTCCTGTACACCCTACTTACAAACTGGGCATAAACCACACGCGCCCCGCAGCTTCGATGCGGTCGGTGCGGATCTGGAATACCTGTGCCAGCAGCGCCTCATCCACCAGCTCGACACCCCCTTCGCGCACCACCGAGCCCTGTTGCAGGCAGAGAATGCGGTCGGCCCAGTCGATGGCCAGATTGATATCGTGGATGGCGAGCACCACCAGCAAGCCCTGCCCGGCCAAGGTTTTCAGCAACCGCAATAGCGCCAGCTGGTGATGCAGGTCGAGCCCCGCCAGCGGCTCGTCCAGCAGCAGCACCTTGCCGGTCGGATTGAGGCTCGGCCACACCTGCAGCAGGGTACGGGCAATCAGCACCCGCTGCTGCTCGCCCCCCGACAATCGGCTGAAATCCCGGGCCAACAAAGCCTCCAGCTCCAGTGCCTCGCACAGCGCCCTGATAGCCTCGTTTTGTGTGGCAGGCGCAACCCCTTGATCAAGACCCAGGCTCAGTACCTGAAACACCGGAATATGAAACAGCTGGGGCTGGCGCTGGGGCAGCATGGCGCGCCGTTTTGCCAGCGCTGGCCAGCTCAGGTCAGCGAGCATTTTCCCCCCAAGCAGCACTGTGCCATCGGCGGGTAAAATCCCCGCCAGCGCCCCGAGCAGAGTCGACTTGCCACTGCCATTGGGGCCGAGCAGCGCCACCAGCTGGCCGCCATGCCAGCGGATATCGAGGGGAGAGAGCCGTCCGGCAATGGCGAGCTCGCGCGCCTCCAGCAACGGCGCAACAGCACGAGAAGAAACCGGCATGGGATCAGCGGGTGACATCGGCATCTTGCCTCAACAACGGGTAAATAAGGAGACTGCGCGCCCCGACCAAATCATGCAGATATTCATGCAGCACCATCGGCAGTTTGCCTCAATAGCAGGTAGATAAAGAGCGGCGCCCCCACCGAGGCGGTGATGACGCCGATAGGCAACTCCCCCGCGCTCAGGGTGGATCGAGCAACCAGATCGGCCGCCAGCAGCAGGGCCCCGCCGCCAAGCGCCGAGGCAGGCAGCAGAAAGCGCTGATCGCTGCCACCGCAGAGCCGCAGCAGATGGGGCACCACCAACCCGACAAAACCGATAACACCACACAACGACACCGCCACACCGGTCAGCAGACAGACCGCCAGCACCAGCCGCACCCGCATCTTGTCGACATCCATCCCCATCAGGCGGGCCTGGGTCTCCCCCAACAACAACTGTTGCAGCGCCTTGCCCTGCCAGCAGAGCCAGCCCAGGGTGAGCGGCAGCACCAGCCACCACCAGCCGAACTGCTGGCTGCCGTAAGAGAGGCTGCCCATCATCCAGAACATGAATTCACGCAAGGAGCCATCGTCGGCAAAGTACATCAACCAGGTCATGGCGGCATTGGTAAGAATACCGATGGCGACGCCAAACAACAGCAAGCGAGCATGACCGAGACGAGCCCGGCGAGCCAGCCGAATGAGCAGCATGGTCACCAGCAGGGCGCCACCGAAGGCCGCCAGCGACAGCCCCCAGCCGGGCAGATAGAGGCCGAGGGACTTGGCCACCGCCATCGCCACCATGGCGGCAAGGCCTGCCCCGCTTGAAACGCCAAGCAACCCGGGCTCCGCCACCGGGTTGTGCAGCATCACCTGCAATACGGCGCCGCCACAGGCAAGGGCTGCGCCAGCCAAGAGGGCCAGCAAGGCACGCGGCAGACGCAGCTCCAGCAGGATGCGCTGTTCGAGATCGCCAAGGGACTGCCAGGGCAGCAGCACAAACTCGCCCCAGACGAGGGAGAAGAGAAACAGCAACAGGGTCAGCAGCGTCAAGCCACAGAGCCAGCGCCGCTGCCAGCGCTGTTGGCGGGCGATAAGGGAGAGGTACAAGGAGGATCCCCGAATAACAAGGCTTCCCCCCGGCCCTGTCGCAGCGCCGGGGGAGAAGCAGGAAAAGGGCATGATAACAGTGGCTTGCCACCCAAGGTCAAGGCTGGTAACGCTTGGCCATCACCCTTATCTCGCCGCTGGCCACCAGATTTTGCAGCGCCACCAGCAAGGGCTGGCGCAGCGACTGGTGAGGTGAGTGCTTGCTCATCCCCAGATAGAGGGTCACCGGCGTGGCGGGGCGATAGTCCGCCTTGCCTATCCGGCTGGCATTTCCCTGACTCAGGGCATAGTCCACCTGACAGTCGGTGCCAATCATCAGCGGCAGGTGGCCGCGCTGCACCATGCGCAGCAGCTGATCTTCGGTGGGTACTCCGTGCTTGTCGAGGCGGCTGTCACTGTTGAAGGGCTCAAAGTAGGCGGAGTTGAGCACATAGCCCACCTTCACCCCCTGCAGATCGCGGTATTGGTGGATCCGGGCCACATTGACCGGCTGACCATAAAACGCGGGCCAGCACTGATAGTAGGCAGGCTGCAGATAGTCGATGAACTGCGCCCGCTCGGCGGTATAGGCGAGACCAATCATCAGATCGACCTGGCCGGTCTGCATCTGCTTGAGCGCCCTGCCCCACGGCATCCGCCGTACCTGCAACTCAATGCCACTCGCCTGTTGCAACCGGCGCAGGATGCCCATGTCGAGCCCCTGCAACCGGCCATCCGCTTGCAGGATGCGAAATGGCGGCCACAGATCGGTGGCCACCGTCAGCGTCGGGGCCGCACGCACCGGCATGGCAAATAACAGTAACAACACTATCCCGCATAACTTGCCCATCCCGTCGCATACCTCGCACGGCTTATCCTGTTGGTTAAAAATACCCTCCCGCACCACGTATGAAAACCCGTGGTTCAGGGATAAAATGCGCCGGATTTTCAAGGAGAACCCTATGAACCCGATTTTCGCCAGTATCGGTCTGCTGCTCTGCAGCAACGTCTTTATGACCTTCGCCTGGTACGCTCACCTCAAGAGCATGAACCACAAACCATGGATCATTGCCGCCCTGGTGAGCTGGGGTATCGCCCTGTTCGAATACCTGCTGCAAGTGCCCGCCAACCGCATTGGCCATACGGTGATGAGCGTGGGCCAACTTAAAATCCTGCAAGAAGTGATCACACTCACCGTATTCGTCCCCTTCTCTATCTTCTATCTCAAGGAAGATCTGAAATGGGACTATCTCTGGGCAGGGCTCTGCATTCTCGGAGCGGTCTTTTTTGTCTTTCGCGAGAAACTGACCGGCGCCTGAGGCTGTACACTCAATATCATCCCGCTCATGACATCTCATTGATCGACGAGGCAAAAAATGGAATTGCGAGACATGTTACAGATCCTGGCCAAGCAGGATGGCTCAGACCTCTATCTGTCGACCGGCGCGCCCCCCTGCGCCAAGTTTAACGGCGGCCTGCGCCCCCTCAACGAAACGCCGCTGGAGCCGGGTGAAGTGGCGCGGATCGCCGCCGAGATCATGGATGGCGAGCAGAAACTGCAATTTGACAAGGAGCTGGAGATGAACCTCGCCATCTCCCTGCCCCAGATCGGCCGCTTTCGGGTCAACATCTTCAAGCAGCGCAACGAAGTCTCTCTGGTGGCCCGCAACATCAAGACCGAAATCCCCCGCTTTGAAGATCTCAAACTCCCACCTGTGCTGCTCGACACCATCATGGAGAAACGAGGCCTGGTGCTGTTTGTCGGCGGTACCGGCTCGGGTAAATCCACTTCGCTGGCGGCGCTTATCGACCATCGCAACCGCAACAGCGGTGGCCACATCATCACCATCGAGGATCCGGTGGAGTTCGTTCATCGCCACCGCAAGAGCATCATCAACCAGCGGGAGGTTGGCGTGGATACCCGCAGCTTCCACGCCGCCCTGAAAAACACCCTGCGTCAGGCGCCGGACGTCATTCTTATCGGCGAAATTCGCGATCGCGAGACCATGGAGCATGCGCTGGCCTTCTCCGAAACCGGCCACCTTGCCATCTCCACCCTGCACGCCAACAACGCCAACCAGGCGCTGGATCGCATCATCAACTTCTTCCCCGAGGAGCGCCGTCCACAACTGCTCAACGATCTGGGCAACAACCTCAAGGCCTTTGTCTCCCAACGGCTGGTGAAAACCACCGATGGCGGCCGCCGGGCCGCAGTGGAGATCATGCTCGGCACCCACACCATCCGCGACATGATCAAGCGCGGCGAATTTGGCGGCCTCAAAGAGGTGATGGAAAAGTCCAAAGCCCTCGGCATGGTCACCTTCGACAGTGCCCTGTTTGATCTGGTAGTGGAAGGGGTAATTGAGGAAGAAGAGGCGGTGAAAAACGCCGACTCGGCCAACAACCTGCGCCTCAAGATCAAGTTGTGGAAGGAGAAGGGGCAGATTGCCAGCAGCAGCGATGCCACCGGCTGGAGCCTCGAACCCACCAAGGACGAGAAGGGCGATTTTTTCTAACTAGCCCCTCGAGAACCTCGGGCCCGTCCGGGGTTCTCTTTATCCAGCACGGCTGACCCGACTTATCCCTCAGCTCACGCAGATCACAGCCAGTCAGCACCAACGGCGAACGCGCTGGCAATACGCCACATACTCGTCGCCAAAACGGGCGCGCAGCAGCCGCTCCTCCGGCATGATCTGGAAGAGGGTCAGCCAGGCCACCAGCACGATTGGCCCAACCCAGACCCAACTTCCACCGAGATAACAGCCCCAAGCGGCCAGCCAGCAGAGCAGCCCCAGATACATGGGATTGCGGCTGACACGATAGACGCCACAGGTCACCAGACGACTGGTGTGCTGAGGTTTGGTGGGGCTGACCGTGGTCTGGTGGTGACGAAACCGTTGCAGGGCACCAAATCCCATGATGGCCCCCGCCACGACCAGCACAGCCATCAGCGCCATTGCCCAGATGCCGGGCTGACTCTCCCCTCTTAGCCACCACATGGCCCCGGCACAGAGCAGGAAGATCAGCGGTGGTGGCAAACGTAACTCAAGATTGACCATTTTCTTCCCCTGACGAGTGTCGGCCGAACCCGTGTTGCGGTAGACTCCCAACCAGTCAGCGCCTGTTGAGAGTGACAAAGATCATAATAATAACAACAAGTTGTGGTTAAACCACCACCAATGTGGCCGACCCCGTCCAAACTATCCAACGCGAACAACAAAAAGGAATCACCATGCACAAGAAAACTCTGCTGGCTACCCTGATCTTCGGCCTGCTCGCGGGCCAAGCCGTTGCGGCTCCCTATCTGCCCCTTGCGACGGATCATCGCAACGGCCAGGAGCAAACCGCCAGCAACGCCTGGTTGGAAGTGGATCTGGGCGCCTTTGAACACAATATCCAGACCCTCAAGGATCGCCTCGGCGACAAGGGCCCGCAGATCTGCGCCATCATGAAGGCCGACGCTTATGGTCATGGCATCGACCTGCTGGTTCCCTCCGTGGTCAAGGCCAATATCCCCTGCATCGGCATCGCCAGCAACGAAGAGGCGCGCGTCGCCCGCGAGAAGGGCTTTACCGGCCGTCTGATGCGGGTGCGTGCTGCCACCCCGGATGAAGTAGAGCAGGCCCTGCCCTACAAGATGGAGGAGCTGATCGGCAGTCTGGTGAGTGCCCAGGGTATCGCCGATATCGCCCAGCGCCACCACACCACCATTCCGGTGCATATCGCGCTCAACTCCGCCGGCATGAGCCGCAACGGCATCGACCTGCGTCTGGCCGATGCCAAGCAGGATGCGCTGGCCATGCTCAAGCTCAAGGGGATCACCCCGGTCGGCATCATGACCCACTTCCCGGTGGAGGAGAAAGAGGACGTCAAGATGGGGCTGGCCCAGTTCAAACTGGACTCCCAGTGGCTGCTGGAAGCGGGCAAGCTGGATCGCAGCAAGATCACCATCCACGCCGCCAACTCCTTCGCCACTCTGGCCGTGCCGGACGCCTACTTCGACATGGTGCGCCCGGGCGGCCTGCTCTACGGTGACTCCATCCCCTCCCACACCGAATACAAGCGGGTGATGGCATTCAAAACCCAGGTCGCCTCGGTCAACCACTATGCAGCAGGCAACACCGTCGGTTATGACCGCACCTTTACTCTCAAGCGTGACTCCTGGCTCGCCAACCTGCCGCTGGGCTACTCCGACGGTTATCGCCGCGCCCTCAGCAACAAAGCCTATGTGCTGATCCAGGGTCAGAAGGTGCCGGTGGTCGGCAAGACCTCCATGAACACCATCATGGTGGATGTGACTGATCTGAAAGGGGTGAAACCCGGCGACGAGGTGGTGCTGTTTGGCCGTCAGGGTGAAGCCGAAGTGAAACAGGCGGATCTGGAGGAGTACAACGGCGCCCTGCTGGCGGACATGTACACCATCTGGGGCTACACCAACCCCAAAAAGATCAAACGCTGATCACGCGATATGAAAAAGGGCTCCCGCGGGAGCCCTTGTTGTTATTGCTTCATTGTCTGCCGCGCTCAAGCGGCCTTTTTACGGGTCACAAACAGACTCAGCCCCATGGATGCCAGCAAGATCAACGCGACTACGCCCAGTGCTATGCCGGTCGGGATCTTGAAGATATCCAGCAGCAGCATCTTGACCCCGATAAACATCAGGATCAGCGCCAGACCGTATTTGAGCAGGGCGAAGCGATCAGCCACACCGGCCAGCAGGAAGTACATGGCACGCAGACCCATGATGGCGAAGATGTTGGAGGTCAGCACGATGAAGGGATCCGTGGTCACCGCGAAGATGGCCGGGATACTGTCCACCGCAAAGATAAGATCGCTCACCTCCACCAGCACCAGGATCAGCAGCAGCGGGGTGGCATAGCGCACACCGTCACGCCAGACGAAGAACTTCTCCCCTTCCAGGGTCTCGGTCACCTTGAAGCGACGGCGCATCCAGCCCAGCAACGGGTTGTTGGCGAGATCAGGCTCCTTGTCGGCCGCCCACAGCATCTTGGCACCGGTCAGCAGCAGGAAAGCGCCGAACAGATAGAGGATCCAGTGGAACTGCTCGATGAGCCAGCTGCCCGCGAACACCATACCGGCACGCATCACGATGGCCCCCAGCACCCCGTAGAGCAGCACCCGGCGCTGCAGCTCGGCCGGAATGGCAAAGTAGCCGAACAGCATCAGCCAGACGAAGACGTTGTCCACTGCCAGCGCTTTCTCGATGAGGTAGCCGGTGAGGAACTCCAGTCCCTTCTGGTTGGCGATTTCACGGCCCGCGCTGTGATCCAGCCAGAGCCAGATAGCCAAGTTGAAGAGCAGGGCCACGCTGACCCAGATGAGAGACCAGACACCCGCCTCTTTGAGGGACACCTTGTGTGACTTGCCGCCACCGACAAAGCGTATGTCTATCCATAACAGGACCAGCACTATGCTGAAGAAACCGGTCCACATCCACCATTCACCCATGTTCACTTCTCCCAAAAACGACAAAACCCACGACCGAGAGGCGTGGGTTTGCGTTTGGAGCAGATACACCTTGCCTCTCGGCAAGGTCTCACTTACAGCTGATTTGCATCAACTGCCCGGCTGCCGGGTGCACTGCAGGAAATGGGTGCACCGTAATGACGACAAACCGGCGAGAAGTTACTCCCCTTGTTGCGCGGATAGTAGCAGCGGTAAATGATAACGCCAAGAGGCATCTTCACTGCCGCCAGAAATAAATCGGGGCCCCATCAAGGAGCCCCACAAGCAGGTTCAACACATCCCCATCAGAGCGGGTCGACCTTGAGGCAGGAGACCGCGTGATCGAAGTTCCCCTCCAGCACTGGGCGGGTCTTGGCACACTCGGGGCCAGCCACCGGGCAGCGGGTGCGGAACACGCAGCCTGACGGAGGATTCATCGGTGAGGGCAAATCCCCCTCCAGGATCTGGATCACCTTGTTGCGCTCCAGCTCAGGGTCCGGGATCGGCACCGCTGACATCAGCGCCTTGGTGTAAGGATGCAGCGGGTTGGCGAAGATCTCCTTGCGGGTCCCCAGCTCGACGGCGTTACCCAGATACATCACCAGCACCCGATCGGAGATATGCTTGACCACCGACAGGTCGTGGGCGATGAAGATAAGCGACAGCCCCATCTCCTTTTGCAGGGATTTGAGCAGGTTGACCACCTGCGCCTGAATGGATACGTCAAGCGCCGAGACCGGCTCGTCACAGATGATCATCTTGGGCTCGAGGATCAGTGCCCGGGCAATCCCGATCCGCTGGCACTGACCGCCGGAGAACTCGTGCGGATAGCGGTTGACCAGGTTGGGCAACAGCCCCACCTTGCTCATCATGGCACGCACCTTCTCCTTCACCTCTTCCCGTGGCAGGTTGGGGTAGAAGGTGATGAGCGGCTCGGCAATGATGTCGCCGATGGTCATGCGCGGGTTCAGGGAGGCCAGCGGATCCTGGAAAATCATCTGGATCTCTTTGCGCTTCTCGCGCAGGGCATTCTGATCGAGCTTGGTGAGATCGTCACCCAGCCACACCACCTTGCCATCGGTGGCCGGTACCAGACCGATGATGGCGCGGGCAAAGGTGGACTTGCCGCAGCCGGATTCACCCACCACGCCGAGGGTCTCCCCCTCATAGAGACGCAAGGTCACGCCATCGACTGCTTTCAGATCAGACGGCTTGGCCCAGGGCCACGCCTTGCCACTCTTTATACTGAAGTGGACCTTGAGGTCAGACACTTCCAACAGCAATTTTTTGTCGGCACCCATTTAGTTGGCCCCCTTGTTCATGGCATCCGAAACCCAGTGGCAAGCACGCTCCCGGCCGTCGTTGAACGGGGTCAGGATCGGTGACTGCTGGCCGCAAATTTCGCTGACCCGGTGGCAACGCTCCTGGAAGGGGCAGCCGGTCGGCAGACGCAGCAGGTTGGGCGGATTGCCCGGGATGGTGGGCAGCACTTCCCCTTCGGTATCGAGACGAGGAATGGCGCGCAGCAGGCCTTCGGTGTAGGGGTGGCTTGGGCGATAGAAGATATCGTCTACTTTGCCGTACTCCATGGTACGACCGGCATACATCACCAGCACCTTGTTGCAGATACCGGCGACCACGCCAAGGTCATGGGTGATCATGATGATGGCGGTGTTGAACTCGCGCTTGAGCTCGTTCATCAGAGTCATGATCTGGGCCTGTACGGTCACGTCGAGTGCGGTAGTCGGTTCGTCGGCGATCAGCAGTTGCGGCCGGCAGAGCAGTGCCATGGCGATCATCACCCGCTGACGCATGCCGCCGGAGAACTCGTGGGGATACATGCCCATCCGCTTGCGTGCTTCAGGAATTTTGACCGCATCGAGCATCCGTACCGACTCTTCGAACGCTTCCGCCTTGCTCACCCCTTTGTGCAGCATCAGCACTTCCATCAGCTGATCCTGCACCTTCATGTAGGGGTTGAGCGAGGTCATCGGGTCCTGGAAGATCATGGCGATCTTCTCGGAGCGGATCTTGTTGAGCTTGGACTCCGGCAGGTTGAGGATCTCCTCACCCTGAAACTTGGCGGAACCGGTAATAATGCCGTTTTTGGCCAGCAACCCCATGATGGCAAAGGCCGTCTGGGATTTGCCGGAGCCGGACTCGCCGACGATCCCCAGGGTTTCACCGGCAGAAAGGGAGAAGTTGAGGTCGTTGACCGCCACCACATTGCCGTCCGGGGTCTTGAACTCGACCCGCAGATCTTTCACATCCAGTAACTTCATATAAAAACTCCTTATCGATCTTTCGTGATGCTTTCCTGTCGATCCGATGCTCGATTAACGATCTTTCGGATCGAGGGCGTCACGCAGACCATCCCCGAGGAAGTTGAAGCAAAACAGGGTTACCACCATAAAGCAGGCGGGGAACAACAGTTGCCAGATGGCCACTTCCATCGACTTGGAGCCTTCATCCAGCAGGGCACCCCAGCTGGTCATCGGTTCCTGAACCCCAAGGCCCAGGAAACTCAGGAAGGATTCAAACATGATCATCCCCGGCACCAGCAAGGTGGCGTAGACGGCCACGATACCGAGTACGTTCGGTACGATGTGACGGGTGATGATCTTCCACTTGGAGACGCCACAGACGTGGGCTGCCTCGATAAACTCCTTGCTCTTGAGGCTCAGGGTCTGGCCGCGCACGATACGCGCCATGTCGAGCCAGCTCACCGCCCCGATGGCGATAAAGATGAGTGCCAGATTGCGGCCAAAGAAGGTGACCAGCATGATGACAAAGAACATGAAGGGGAAGGCGTTGAGGATCTCCAGTACCCGCATCATCAGGCTGTCGACCCGCCCGCCGATAAAACCGGAGGCTGCGCCATACAAAGTACCGATGATGACCGCCACCATGGCGCCCATGATGCCGACCATCAGGGAGATGCGACCGCCCAGCAGGGTGCGCACGAACAGATCGCGCCCCAGACTGTCGGTTCCGAAGTAGTGACCCGCCTCCATATCAGGCGGCGACTGCATGGCGCCCCAGTCCGGATCGTCAAAGGTGTATTGGGACAGATGGGGGCCAAAGATGACCGCCAGACCGATGATGGTCAGAATGATCAGGCTGGTCAGGGCCGCCTTGTTGCGCAGGAAACGGCGACGGGCATCCTTCCACAGGGAGCGTCCCTCCACCACTTCCACTTTTTGCGCGAACGCCTCGATGGCATCGCGTTTTTCAGTTGAAACAACCATGATGAACTCCCGAATTAGTAACGGATCTTGGGATCGATAAAGGCGTAGAGAATATCGACCACAGCGTTAAAGGTGATGGTGAGGGCGCCGACCAGAATGGTCAGACCGAGCACCATGGAGTAATCACGGTTAAGGGCACCGTTGACGAACAGCTGACCGATCCCCGGCAGGCCGAAGATGGTCTCGATCACCACGGAACCTGTGATGATGCCGACAAAGGCCGGGCCCAGATAGGAGACCACCGGCAGCATGGCCGGACGCAGTGCGTGTTTCAGGATGATGTGGCGCAGCGGCAAACCCTTGGCACGGGCGGTACGGATGAAGTTGGAGTTCATGGTCTCGATCATGCTGCCCCGCATGATCCGCGAGATGGCAGAGATGTAGTACATCATCATGCCGAACACCGGCAGCACCATAAACTGGATGCCACCCCCCTGCCATCCACCGGCAGGGAACCAGCCAAGATGAATACTGAAGAACAGCACCAACAAGGGCGCCAGCACAAAGCCCGGGATCACCACCCCGGCCATGGCCGACGACATCAGTAGATAGTCGATGATGGTGTTCTGTTTCAGTGCCGCTATGGTGCCGAAGGTGACCCCCAGCAGCACGGCGAAGAAGAAGGCCGTGGTCCCGATCTTGGCGGAAACAGGCAGCGCCTGACTCACCAGATCATTGACGGTGAAATCTTTGTATTTGAAAGAGGGGCCCAAATCACCCTGCACCAGGTTGCCCAGGTAGGTGAGATATTGCATGCCAATGGGTTTGTCGAGCCCGTATTTGGCCTCGATGTTGGCGATGACTTCGGGGGGCAGTGAACGCTCGCTGGTAAAGGGGTTACCCGGGGCGAAACGCATCATGAAGAAAGAGACGGTGATCAAGACCAGCAGAGTCGGGATCGCTTCCAATAGCCGTTTAAAAATGAATTTCAACATAGACATTTCCTGTCCTGTACTGCTTCCAAATGGTCGCGGTTGTAATAAAGGCCCACCGTCCGGCGGGCCCTGCTTGTTATGCGACTTGTTGCTTTAAATCAGTGAGCAATGATGTACATATCTTTGCTGTAGAGGTTATCCAGCGGGTTGGCCGGGTAGCCACCCACATAGGATTTCACCATGCGCGGAGTAACGTATTGATAGATAGGGGCGATCGGCATGTCCTTGGCAAGGATGGCCTCAGCCTGGGCATAGATCTTGTTGCGGGCCACATCGTCAACCTGATCGCGAGACTCATCCATCAGCTTGTCATACTCCGGATTAGAGTACTTGCCGTCGTTGGTGCCGTGGGTGGTCTGCATCAGATCCAGCATGGAGGAGGCTTCGTTGTAGTCAGCGTTCCAGCCGGCACGAGCTACTTCAAACTGCCCCTGTTTCTTGGTTTCCAGGTAAGTTTTCCACTCCTGGTTGACCAGGCTCACCTGCACACCCAGCTTCTTCCACATGGAGGCCACGGCCACGGCCACTTT
Organism: Aeromonas sp. Y293-4; assembly: GCF_027705905.1. NCBI lineage: Bacteria > Pseudomonadati > Pseudomonadota > Gammaproteobacteria > Aeromonadales > Aeromonadaceae > Aeromonas > Aeromonas sp. Y293-4. The sequence goes on from NZ_JAPDCI010000001.1 coordinate 307,379, forward strand.
CTTGTGGTTGTCGTCGGTGTTGTAGAGCAGTTCGAGCTTGAGCGGCTTGCTGGCATCGAAACCGGCTTCTTTCAACATAGCTTTCGCTTTGGTATCACGCTCGGCCTGGGTCATCTTCGACCAATCGGCGACCACTGGCTTAAAACCATCCACATAGTCTGGGGTCAGACCGTAAGCCGGAGTCTGGCCCTGACCCATTACCTTGTCGGCGATCACATCACGATCGATGGCGTAGGAGAGCGCAGTACGGACACGCACATCGTCAAACGGTTTGTGCTTGAAGTTGAATTGGTAATAGTAAGTGGACACCAAGCCGGTCACCTTCAGCTCATTCGGGTAATCCTTCTTGAGCTGCTTGAAACGTTCGATAGGAGTGGTGTAAGTCAGATCCACCTCACCCGCCAGATAGCGGCTCAGATCGGCGTTGGTAGACTGGATCGGCAAATAGACCACTGTATTGATCACTGTCTTGCCGTCGTCCCAGTAATTCTTGTTGCGCTCAAGCTCTATCCGCTCGTTGACCACCCATTTCTTCAGCACATAGGCACCATTGGATACCATATTCTCCGGCTGGGTCCACTTGTCACCAAACTGCTCGACTACCTTTTTCGGTACCGGATAGGTGGTGGTGTGGGAGAGCATGCTGACGAAGTAAGGGATGGCTTTCTCAAGCTGCACTTCGAAGGTGTAGTCGTCGGTCGCCTTCACACCCAGCGTATCAGCGGGTTTCTTGCCAGCGATAATATCGGTGGCGTTGGCGATAGTCGGCATCTCCAGATACCAGGAGTAAGGAGAGGCTGTCTTCGGATCAACGGCACGCTGGAAAGCAAAAACGAAATCGTGGGCAGTGACCGGGTCACCGTTGGACCACTTGGCATCTTTGCGCAGATGGAAGACGTAGTGCTTGTTATCCTTGGTTTCCCAGGATTCTGCTACGCCAGGCAGTACTTCACCCTTGGGACCAGAAAGTACCAGACCCTCGAACAGGTCACGAAGAATATTGGATTCGACCGTTCCTTCGGTCTTGTGCGGGTCAAGGGTCGCAGGCTCGGAGCCGTTGCCTTTTACCAGTTGCTGGACTTCAGCCAGCTTGGTTCCCGCCGGGACATCGGCAGCCTGAGCCACATTGACGCCACCAAACAGTGCAGCCACCAGCAATGTGTTAATCATTGTTTTTTTATGAGTCATTTCCCTACTCCAACAAGAACATTCCATGCGTTTTTTAAAGTGACGGGGTTAAAACCCGCTCCCAGCATAATTCCCTGCCAATTCCGATAATGCAACAGATATTGTCAGGGTAATCGTCATTTTCTGGTTAAAAAATCAGCTAACGTGCGCTTTTTCAGTATTAAAACACCAGCAAAGCGCTCGTTTTTCACACAAACGACCGATTCTAGAAAAGACCGGGCAAAAAGCAACCAATAAAAAGCCGGTCACGAGGACCGGCTTTCATAAAGCGGAGCTGGCTCACATCAGGCTGGGGAAAACCCCCTTGATACCGGCCACCATGATCTCGATACCCAGCGACATCATGATAAGACCCATGATACGGGTCACCACGTTGATGCCGGTGTTGCCCATGATCTTGAACAGCAGCGGCGCGGCGCGGAAGATGAGCCAGGAGCAGAAGGAGAAGACCACGACAACCACTGACATGCCGAGCAGTTGCTGCCAGTGGCTCTGGCTGGCATAGACAATCACCGAGGAGATGGCTCCTGGGCCCGCCATCAGCGGCAGCGCCAGCGGTACCACGGCGATAGACTCGCGCACCGCCAGTTCACCCTTCTCCTGTTTGTTGTGCTTCACCTCGCCCAGCTTGCCCTGCAGCATCGACCAGGCAATCAGGGTAATCAGCGACCCACCGGCGATCCTGAACGATGCCAGCGAGATGCCAAACCCATCGAGGATCAACTGCCCCATATACATGGAGACCAACAGGATCACCATCACCGCGATATTGGCGGTGGTATTGGTTTTCATCCGCTCGGCCTGGGTATGGTGGCTGGTCAGGCTGACAAACACCGGCAACAAACCAAGCGGGTTGATAATTGCGAACAAACCGACAAAAAACTTCAGATACAACGAGACGTCAATTGCTGCCATAGGCGCCTTCCAATAGAGTTTCGGGCCCAGCGGGCCAGTCCATTAATTTCGTGCGTAAATTTACATCATAGCCAGAGTGGGTACCAATCAAATAATCTCACCATTTTGAGGGTTTTTTAGTTAGTTCATCTAATGCATCCGCGCTAACTGGCATAAACCGATGCCAAAAGCCCTTTCTACCGCCCGACACGCGCCAGAAAAGTGAGCGCAACCCTGCTTAATCATGACCAGAGAGTCCGACGATGACAGACCGAATGACCAAGCGACTCGAGAGAATCCAGGCTTTGCCTTTCCACTATTTCAGGCCAGACATCACTTCATTGACTCGGCAAGAGAGCCACAATGCAAAAACCGGGAAAGGGGGCAGAAATGGCCCCCTTGGGGAATAAAGCGGATTAGTCATGGATTAAAACAACAATCATTTTTGCAACAAACGCTGGAATAAAGTGCGTTTGTCGGTGATTTTGAAACCAATTCACTCATATTTGCTAACCTATACCGCCAAAATAGCTCTGCAATCCTATGACCAAGTGCAATTAACCACTTGATAAATGTGGTTTATTACCCTGCGTTAACAAGTCTCTCACCTTTCCCTTTGATGCACATTCCGATAACATCAGTCAAACAAGGATTGTGAAATAAAATTTCTTTTGTTCTTTTGTTACACATGATCCAGATCAAGTTTTTCTGAGTCAGCCCCGCTCTATAATCGACTCAGAAAGCGATTTAGTAAGGCATGTGAAAAAGCTGTTGCAACGATACCGTCTTGACAGGGCGACTATAATTGCCGGGCATTGCCAACGTCTTACTAAACAGTTTTCAAATAATCAGGAGATAAACATGGCAGTAACCAATTTGGCTGAACTGGATGCACTGGTCGCCCGCGTTAAGGAAGCCCAGCGTGAATTCGCCAGCTTCTCTCAAGAGCAGGTAGACAAGATCTTCCGTGCCGCCGCCCTGGCCGCCAACAACGCCCGTATCCCCCTGGCCCAGATGGCCGTGGAAGAATCCGGTATGGGTATCATCGAAGACAAGGTTATCAAGAACCACTTTGCCTCCGAATACATCTACAACAAGTACAAAGACGAGAAGACCTGCGGCATTCTGAGCGAAGATGATCAGATGGGTACCATCACCATCGCCGAGCCGGTAGGTATCATCTGTGGTATCGTTCCGACCACCAACCCGACCTCCACTGCGATCTTCAAATCCATGATCGCGCTCAAGACCCGCAACGCCATCATCTTCTCCCCGCACCCCCGCGCCAAGAACTCCACCAATACCGCTGCCAAGCTGGTACTGGATGCAGCTGTTGCCGCTGGTGCGCCGAAAGACATCATCGGCTGGATCGACCAACCGTCTGTTGAGCTCTCCAACGCCCTGATGAAGCACGAAGACATCAACCTGATCCTGGCCACCGGTGGCCCGGGCATGGTGAAAGCAGCCTACTCTTCCGGTAAGCCTGCTATCGGTGTCGGTGCCGGTAACGTGCCTATCGTTATCGACGAAACCGCCGATGTTAAGCGTGCCGTTGCCTCCATCCTGATGTCCAAGACTTTCGATAACGGCGTGGTCTGTGCTTCCGAGCAGGCAGTCATCGTTGTTGATGCCATCTACGACCAAGTTAAAGAGCGCTTTGCATCCCACAAGGGCCACGTGCTCTCCAAAGAAGATGCTGACAAGGTACGTAAAGTCATCCTGATCAACGGTGCCCTGAACGCCAACATCGTTGGTCAGCCAGCCACCAAGATTGCCGAGATGGCAGGCGTGACTGTACCGGCTGATACCAAGATCCTGATCGGTGAAGGCGTCAAGCTGTGTGCAGAAGATGAGTTTGCTCACGAGAAATTGTCCCCGCTGCTCGGTATGTTCCGTGCTAGCAGCTTCGAAAACGCCGTTGATATGGCCTGTGACATGGTCAACATCGGTGGTATCGGCCACACCTCCGGTCTGTACACCGACCAGGACCGCAACGCTGACCGCATCAAGTACTTCGGCGACAAGATGAAGACCGCGCGTATCCTGATCAACACTCCGTCTACCCAAGGCGGTATCGGTGACCTGTACAACTTCGCAATGGCACCGTCCCTGACCCTGGGTTGCGGCTCCTGGAGCGGTAACTCCATCTCCGAAAACGTGGGTCCGAAGCACCTGATCAACAAGAAGACAGTCGCAAAACGGGCAGAAAACATGCTGTGGCACAAACTTCCGAAATCCATCTACTTCCGTCGTGGTTCCCTGCCGATCGCTCTGAGCGACCTGGAAGGTAAAAAGCGTGCCATGGTCGTGACCGACCGCTTCCTGTTCAACAACGGCTACGCCGATGAACTGGTCAGCCTGCTCAAAGCACAGAATATGGAAGTGGAAGTGTTCTACGAAGTAGAAGCTGACCCGACCCTGGCTGTGGTTCGCAAGGGTGCCGAGATGGCCAACTCCTTCAAACCGGACGTTATCCTGGCGCTGGGCGGTGGTTCACCGATGGATGCGGCCAAGATCATGTGGGTAATGTACGAGCACCCGAACACCGCGTTCGAAGATCTGGCCATGCGCTTTATGGATATCCGCAAGCGTATCTACAAGTTCCCGAAAATGGGCGTGAAGGCCGAACTGGTCTGTATCACCACCACTTCCGGTACCGGCTCTGAAGTCACTCCGTTTGCGGTAGTAACCGATGAAGTGTCTGGTCAGAAGTATCCGCTGGCTGACTACGAGCTGACCCCGAACATGGCCATCGTTGATGCCAACCTGGTCATGGGCATGCCGAAGTCCCTGTGTGCCTTCGGTGGTATCGATGCCGTGACTCACGCCATGGAAGCCTATGTTTCCGTACTGGCTAACGAGTACTCCGACGGCCAGGCGCTGCAAGCCCTGAAAATGCTGAAAGAGTACCTGCCGTCCAGCTACCAGAACGGTGCCAACGACCCGATCGCTCGTGAGAAGGTGCACAATGCTGCCACCATCGCCGGTATCGCGTTTGCCAACGCCTTCCTGGGTGTGTGCCACTCCATGGCTCACAAACTGGGTGCCGAGTTCCACATTCCGCACGGTCTGGCTAACGCCCTGCTGATCAGCAACGTCATCCGCTACAACGCAAACGACAACCCGACCAAGCAGACTGCGTTCTCCCAGTACGACCGTCCGCAGGCTCGTCGTCGTTACGCCGAAGTCGCTGACCACCTGGGTCTGACTGCTGCCGGTGACCGCACCGCCGCCAAGATCGAGAAGCTGCTGACCTGGCTGGACGAGCTGAAGGCGACCCTGGGTATCCCGGCCTCTATCCGCGAAGCTGGCGTGACTGAAGCTGACTTCCTGGCCAAGGTTGACCAGCTGGCTATCGAAGCTTTCGATGACCAGTGCACCGGCGCCAACCCGCGCTACCCGCTGATCAGCGAGCTGAAGCAGGTTCTGCTGGACTCCTACTACGGTCGTCCGTTCACCGAAGCCGCTCCGGTAACTGCTGCCCCGGTTGAAGCCAAGGTTGAAGGCAAGAAGAAATCCAAGGCCTGATAACCAGTCCTGAGATAACAAGCCCGCGCACTGCGCGGGCTTTTTTTATCTGCCACTTATCACAGAGCTCCTCTCTCCAGCCGATTGCGGTAGTGCAGCCCCTAACTTCCCAACCAACCAACCAACCAACCAACCAACCAACCAACCAACCAACCAACCAACCAACCAACCAACCAACCAACCAAC